>DATGGN010000172.1:0-25195 GCA_035308485.1 Rhizomicrobium sp. | reverse complement strand
GCTGGACCATTGTGCGCGGGCAGCTCGGGACCACCGCCGCTGCGCATATTCTCGGAGCAGCCGTCACCGTCGCACAGACGAGCGCCACGGACAGCCCGATTTCGAATGTCGATATCGGCGACCTCGGCGTTTCCGATCCCGTGAACGCCATCGCCAATTACATCCCCGGCCAGGGCAACGACATCGGGCCATTGCAGGGCGTGGACTGGCAGGCAACGCAGGTGAAAATCCCGAACGGCGGCGCTCTGACCTACTATGACGAATTTCCGCAATCAAATTTTATTATGAACCAGAACGATATAACCTCGGTGACCTACTCTACTTCAACGCCTCCGTTCAAAGCAAAGTGTCAACGTTGGTATAATACGATTGGGCCAATATTTGTCCGCAACGGCACCGGTATACACAATACTGGCGGCAACGATTACAGGCTAACCAGCGGCGGATATGGCGAATGGTGCTTCGATCCCAGCCAACAAGCTCTCTATCAACTTAGAGGAAGCGCCAACTGATATGAACTTATCCTGGTACAACAGGTGGACTTAATTGTACGTCGATGCCATGGTGGGAGCAATGCATGAGCACGAGAACGCGCGGTATAATAGCATCGGTTGTGGTGGTCGCCTTCGCCATGCTGAGCTTGCCGATTTCCGCCCCGGCACAGACGGAGACGGTCCTGTATAATTTTTCCAACGGCCGCGATGCGTATCCAGAGGAAAGCCTTCTTTTTGCCAGCAGCGGATTGTTCGGGACCGTGGGCGGTGTAAAAGGGGACAAATACTGCTGTGGAGAGGTTTTTGAGCTAACCCAGTCCGGTGGTTCCTGGATCTTTGAAAGAGTGTACAAGTTCAATCGTCAAAGCGGCGGTCAGGAACCAAGCGATGGCTTGGTCAAAGACGCAACCGGATCACTGTACGGGACCACACTGTATGGGGGCACGCAGCATGGAGGAACGCTCTTTCAACTTCAGAACTCTGATGGCACTTGGGTAGCGAATTTCATCTGGCAGTTCCGCAAGAACGGCCGAGGCGGCAACTACCCCGGTGGCAATTTGGTCGTGGATGCCAACGGCTCTCTTTATGGCGAAGCGGACGGCGGTTCGCACGCAGCGGGTGTCGTTTTCGAGTTATCCCAATCAAATGGTTCGTGGACGGATACGGTTTTGCACAATTTCAAAGGTACCGGTGATGGCAGTGGACCCAATGGAGGGCTCTTAATGGACGGACCGGGCTCGCTTTGGGGGGTTACCAGTCATGGCGGCGGCGCGTGTGACTGCGGAACCATGTTTCATCTCGTTAGTTCGGCCGGCGTTTGGACTAATAACGTCGTTCATCGCTTCGGGAACGGCAGTGATGGCGAGTCACCGAATGGCCCGTTGACCGAAGATAGTAAGGGAGTTTTCTATGGCACCACAGCGGGAGGTGGTGATTATGGCTTTGGTGCAGTCTTCGAGACATTGCCCGATAAGGGTGGCGGTTGGAAAGAAAAAGTCATCTACAGCTTTCGAGGACATGGTGCAGCGGCCACCCCGCTCGCAGGCCTTAGCTGGGGTCTCGACAACCATACGCTGTACGGTACCACTGAAGTTGGCGGCGATGAGACCTGCGGCGGAGGTTCTGGGTGTGGAACGGTGTTCAGCCTTAGGAATTCCAGCGGTGTCTGGAGTGAGGCAACCGTTTACAACTTCAAAGGGCGTCCCGATGGAATCGGTCCATACAGTCAAGTTACTGTCGACGAGAGCGGGAATCTCTACGGCACAACGCTCGATGGGGGAACTTATGGCTACGGAACCATCTGGGAGATAACGCCGTAGCGATGGCGCACATAGGGGCACTGTTCGGGCAGCGACAGAACCAAAGGGGGCGGAGAATTGCATCAGAAAATATTCGGCGTGGGCGTACAGCGGCCGCGTCTCCGGCAAAAACGGCCGCGACGCGTGCCGCCGCGGGTTTGGTGCTTGCGTGCATCTTCGCGCTGGCGAGCTATGGCGCGTATCAAACGTTCTGGGCCAAGAGCACGCCACAGACGCTGGCGGGCGCGGTACCCTGCCCGAGCCAGATTGTCTCCCAATGCAGCGATGCCTCTGCCGCCATAAACGCGGCCATCAGTATCGCGGTGACGCAGAAAATTCCGCTGTATATCGATCAGCCCTATGTTGTGAACAGTACGATCAGGCTTGTTTCGAACCTGAACATCTCTGCGGCGCCCGGCGCGTGCCTGATTCAGAACACCGCTTTGCAACAACCGGCTGTGGGACAACTGAGCAACACGTCGACCATCAACAATGTGATCGCAACAAATCTTCAGGTGTGCGTCAACGCCAACAGCCCGCCTTTGGGGGACGCCTTTCAGCTGAACGTGGCCAATTCCCGTTTCTACAATCCGACAGTCAACTACACCAGTTCCGGCGGCGCGCCGGCGGTCGCCGGTAACGCCTTCACCATCACGTCGACGAATTCGCAATTCTATGGTCCCAATTTTGCGACCTATTGCTCCAGCTGTACGCCTTCCGGCTCGATCAGTGCCGCCGCCGGCGGATTCGTCTGGCAGGGCTGCGTCGACTCGCAGGTCATCGGCGGATTCGGAATCTCCCAGGGTGCGACGTGGCAGTTTGCGCCCGTCTCGACCGGAACGGGTATTGTACGCTGCCGGTTCGAGAGCGTCGGCGGCCAATCGAACGGCGCAGAGTTTTTCACGGCAGAGTTGCCGGCTGGCACAGCTTCCAAAGCTGCGAGTGCCTATCCCAGCAGTTCGTCAGGCACTGGCACGGGCTATGATTCGACTAACCAGACCATTCTGACTGCGACCGATGGCGTCTGCACACTTGAACCGCAATTTATGGTCACTCAGGCGAACCCTCCCACGGCCGGCGCAGTAACTCAGGTCTCGCTCTGGAGAGCGGGGCAATGTTCGACGCCCGTGCCCTCAAACCCTCTTCATACGAGCAGCAGCAGCGGCGGCACCGGCGCCACGCTGTACGTCAACTGGGTCAACGCCGATGCGACTGCCAACTGCATCATCGATTCGGGCATATCGGGCGCGCCGGGACAGATCGCATCCGGTCGCGGGCTCACAATAAGCAACGCGGGCTCCAGCGGCGGGCAATGTCCGGGGCGGCCGCCGATCGACGGCCTCACGATCTCGAACGTCACGCTCGACGATTCGGCCGATCAGGCGTCGGCACAGACGATTTCGGTCAGCGGCGCCGATTTTGCCCATCCTGTCGGCGCCGTGACCTTCGACAGCGTCAGCGTTCCCAATCCGTACACGGCCTGCGCCGATGTGAGCGGGCCGGTGCGCAGCGTCGTGTTCAACCACCCCAATTGCGGGCGCTCGCATCTTGGGCTCGTCGGCTATCTCACCAACACGGCGGTGACCGGCGCGACGACCCTGAGCGTGGCGACGCCGCAATGCCTGATCATCGAAAGCGGCGACCAACTCGGCATTGCGCTCGACGACAATGCGGCAGCCAACGGCAGCTATGCCGGAAAACAGCAGATCGTCTCCACGACGGGGTGTCAGAGCGGAAACACAAGTATCGGCCTCGGCGCCGGACTGCTCGGAACCGCATCGGGGGGCGGCACGACCACATGCTGTCTCGGCGCAATCTATGACTACAGCGAGCAGGTGTACAACCTCAGCATGGCTCAATCCGGTTCGATGGTGTTCCTGCAATCGGTTGCACAGGTCAATGCCTCGGATCACGTCATTCTCATTTGCAACGACGGCTCGTCGGTCTCGACGACCGTCACGTCCACGAACCCGTCGAACAATTCGGTCTTGCTCGGCTCGTCGTGTTCGAGCGGTGCCAATGCGGGCAACCAGTTCGTGGATCGAAGCAAGACAAGCAGCCATCCCATGTTCACCGCCGAAGGCGTACGCGGCATGGTCCTGAACCAGCCGGTGATCCGCGGCGCCGACGCGTCCGTACTCTCGTTCGGGCCGGCCGGCCAGGGCTCGCCCGCGCCCAGTTCGGATGTCGCCGTCAACGATGCGCGGCTGCTCGACATATCTGCCGGAAGCGCCGGCATCGCGTATTCCAATTGCGATTTCTGTCCGATGAAAGGCGGCTCCGTCACCGCGACGGCAGGCTCCAGTTCGTCCCATGCCGCATCTTTCTCCACGACCCAGCCTGTGGGGACCGACTACGTCGCCCATGCTTTCACCAGCAGCAACACCACCCCCGGCCCGCTCTCGACCGAAGACTTTGCGCTCTTCAACTACGTGCATTCCTTCTATGCCTGGATCAACCATGGCGGCAGCAATCAGGAGATTGTTCACGTCACCAATGGCATGGGTTCGCCGACCTGGACCGTCGTGGGTGGCCAGCTCGGTACCGCAGCGGGCCAGTTGCACAATGTCGGAGAACCAATCACGCTTGCGCAATCCGGCACGACGGACAGTCCGCTCGAGAACGTCGACATCGGCGATCTGGGCGCAACCTCGCCTCTGCTGGCAGTTACCAATTATCAGGCGGGACAGGGAAACGACATCGAGTCACTGCAGGGCGTGGACTGGCAGGCGACGCAAATGCCGGTTCAGCCCAATTTCCCCTATTTCGACACGCTGCCGCAAATCAACCTCACTACCATCGGCGGCAGCGGCGCCATTATCCAGCTGGTGAGCTTTTCCGCGTCGATGCCGCCCTTCAAGACCAAATGCCAGCGCTGGTACAACACAACGTCGTCGCTCATCACGGTGACGAACGGAAACGGGATATACAACACCGGCGGCGCCGCCCTCCCGCTGACCAGCCACAGCTTCGGCGAGTGGTGTCTCGATCCCGGGACGCAAGCGCTATACCAGCTCGGCGGCAGCAACAATTCGTGAACTCCGAGCTGGCGGTGCCCGCGGGCCCCGAAAAAGCACCGCCACTTGTGTTTGGGGTGTCCGCTGTGGCATGGGTCCCCGCGATTTTCGAAGGGCGACGGCACCACCATGAAAAGTTTGAGCATTTGCGCCTGTCTTGCGGCACTCGCGATTTCCTTTGCTTCCTCGGACGTGGGGCTCGCGGCGAACGGGCCTCACATTCTGGTCATCGATCGCAGGGCGCTCATCCAGACCTCGAAGCTCGGCCAGAGCATCCAGCAGCAGCTGATGGCCTATAACCAGAAGGCGCAGACCCAGTTCGGCCCCGAGGGCCAGGCGCTGCAGAACGAGCAGCAGGCACTGGAGTCGGGCAAGTTGCCGGCGGCCGAGCGTGCAAAGAGACAGCAGGCATTTCAGGCCAGGCAGGCCGCTTTCCAGCAAAAAATGCAGAGTCAACGGCAACTGCTCGAGGGCGGGCAGATGGCAGCACGCAAATATTTCATGGATCAGGTGGACCAGGTCGTCCACGCGATCATGGCCGAACGCGGCGCCGACGCGGTTTTGGACAAGAACACGGTCGTGGCCAGCGGGAACGGGGCCGACATCACGAAGGAAGCTGTTCAGCGCCTCGATCAGAAGGCGCCAAGCTACAAGGTGCAGCTGGTGAAGCCGTCCCTTCAGGACATGCTGCAGATGCAGG
Organism: Rhizomicrobium sp.; assembly: GCA_035308485.1. GTDB lineage: Bacteria > Pseudomonadota > Alphaproteobacteria > Micropepsales > Micropepsaceae > Rhizomicrobium. Next base: position 19,686 of record DATGGN010000172.1, on the reverse strand, counting down.
GTGCCGGCGGCATGCCGCAGGGGCAGCAGTAAGTCGGCTTCTGCGCGAAAAATCGCCGTCAGGCGATGCGCATCGAATAGCTCGCCGTGAGCGGCCGATGGAATTTTGGCGCGGCCGGATAGGCGTCGAGGACCTGGCCCAGCGAGGCCTTGAGCGGCCCGAACCACGGGTCGAATTCGCGGCTGTTGCCGACACCGCCGTCATAGATCGGTCGCCGCGCCTGCTCGACGCTGGTCGTCACGATGGCCTGCTCTTTTTCATAGAAGCGCAGGCAGGCCTGTTCGAACGGTAGCTCCAGAAAGTCCAGCAGCCGGCGCACTTCCGCTTCGGGATCGGCGACCAGCTCCTCATAAACGACGCGGTGGATACGGCCCGGCAGCACCACGTCCCAGTGGGCCATCAGCTCCACATAGGCTGCGTAGAAGCGGCCGATCTCTTCGAGATCGTGCGACCACTGTGGCGCCGAAGGAAAGTAGTTGCGAAAGATCGAAAAACAGCAGTCGAGCGGGTGCCGGCGCGCATCCACGATTTTCGCCCGTGGCAGCGCCAGGTGGATCAGCCCGGCGTTGACGAAATTTTCCGGGTGCTTGTCCACGAAGAACGGCTTGTCCGTCTTCCGTCGCGGCCGCGTGCTTTCAAGGTATTCCCGGCCGATGCCGCCAAAGCGCTCGGGCGGGAGCGTCGCAAGCAGCGCCGGATAGGGCGGCGCACCCTGAAATTGTGCCTCGGCCCGCAAGCGTTCGACGATGCGGTGGAGATCGTGAAGCTCACCCGTACGTTCGATCGCGGAATGGGCGGCAAGTATCTCCTGTACAAGCGTCGAGCCGGCGCGCGGCATTCCGACGACGAAGATCGGCCCGCTGTCGTTGCAGCCGGCGCCCTCGCGGGCGCGGAAGAGATTCGGCGTGAAGACAGCCTCGATCTGCCGGACGAAATTGCGAAACCGCACGGTCGTGCCGGCGACACCCGTGCCCTGCAAGTCCTGGCTCCTGGTGTAATTCTCGAAGGCTTCCCCGTAGCGCCCGACGTCCTCCAGCGCCTTGGCGAGCGCGAAGTGGAGCTGCATTCGCGTCGATAACAACAGGCCCGGCCGCGCAAGCAGGTTTTCGAGATGGGCGATTGTTTCCGGCGCGAACCGGAGTGTCTTGATGGTCGCGAGCGTGCGCCACCCCTGAGCAAAGGCGGGAAGGATTTCGACGGCCTTGCGGAATGCCGCGATGCTCTCTTTGCCTTTGCCGATCGACCGGAGCGCGCGGCCGTACGACATCCAGGCGCCCGGCCGTTCGCGCCCATCGCCCAAAAGCTCTTCGTACAGCGCAATGGCCTGATGGAAATCCCCGCGCTCGTGAAGCGCGGATGCCATGAGCTCGCGGTAGAAACTGTTGGCCGGATTGCGTCGGATCAGGTCTTCGATCACCGGCAACGCAACATGTGCCTTTTCTGCGGACAGCAAAACGGCAGCGTAACGCAATCGGACAGCTTCAAAATCGGGTGACGCTTCGAGAGCACGCGCCAATATTGCTTCCGCCTCCGGAAGATTTCTCTTTGCAATCGCAGCGTCCGCTGCGTGCAGCGTGTCGGCGCGCGACGTTTGCGCGTCCGCCCCCGAACGCTGCACGGCCAGTTCATCGGCGAGTGCGCACCACGCATGGATGTAGGTCGGCGCAAAATCGACGGTTCGCGCAAATGCTTCGAGCGCAGCGCCACGCTCTCCCAAAAGACCCAGCGAAAGACCAAGTTCGAGTTGCGCGAAAACCTGGTCGGGCTGGGAGGCGACAATCGGTTCGAGGATCGCCTTCGCCTCCGCCCCCCTGCCCTGGCGTCTGAGCGCCGCACCCAGCACCAGGAGCGCATCGGCATTTTCCGGCTGTGCCTTCAGGATCTCGCGCGTACGCGCTTCCGCAGCTACCGGATCGGAGGCAAGCAGCCGGCCCACTTCGGCGGAACTGACGGGAGATGGCGTGGAAGGATTGCTATTCTGGTTCACGGACGGGCATGCGCTGGCATCGATGCATTTAAGCTGGAGTTGTCATTCTGGCGCAAGGTACACGGCATTTGTGCGGAGATGCGAAGACGCGAAGGGTCATACCCCTCACCCGCTTCGCCGCGCTTGACGCGGCTCAGCTGCCCGCTCCCTCAAGGGAAGAGGGCGATAAAGGCGCCATTGGACACCTCTGCCCTTGAGGGAGAGGTCGAATTCTTGCGGAGCAGCGCGACGCAAATTTCGGGTGAGGGGTCCTGCACCCCGTTCCCGCGTGAACTTTGCCGAAATCCCGGACACCGTACAAAAAAACACCGCGGCCGGAACTGCCGGCCGCGGTGGCATTCAAACGTCAACGAAAGACGTTGCTATTCCAGGGCGATGGCCGGATTGTACTCTGTTTCCGAATAGCCCGAACCCCACGTGCTGCCGCCGTTCGATGTGTTGGCGAGGTAGTGGTAGTCATTGACTTCGTTGTTCACCTGGAACGGAGCCGCGTTCCAGTCCGCTCCGGAGGCGGTGATACCCACCCAGTACGGCGTGTTGGCTTTCAGGTTCTGGCTTCCGATCCTCGCCGTCACCAACCCGCAACAGAAACCGAATTCGGTGGTGGATGTAGCTTTGCCCGACGCAATTTTCGCGCCCGGCGAGTTGCTGCCGTTGTCGGCGTACAGCGTGAGCGTGACTTTGTCGTCGCCCGAAACGTAGCCGATGCCGGCGACGATCTTCGACACAGTCGCAGCCGAGGTCGGAATGAACTGTTCGGCCACGCCGTACGCGGCGCCGATGATGCTGGATGGGCCGCTGATCGTGCTGCCGTAACAGCAGAAATACGCACCGACCTTGCTCTTGTCGACGGTGCTCACCACGTATTTGGCCCCGGTGTGAGCCGGAGCAGACTTGCCGGAGTGCGGCAGGACGGACGTGAACCTGCCGTCTTTGCTCAGCGTAACGTTGGAGGCAGCATTGGCGGAGGTCGCAATCAGCGCCAGCGCAGCTGTTGACAGAAGTACCGCTTTCAACATGGAGAAACCCCCTTTTTGGTTGGTGAAGGCGCGAAGTTTTCGCGCGCCATGAGCAATTGTATGCATACCCGATTGCTCCGCGCAATAAGGTGTCGCCGGGACGACATGACGTCAGGAAACGGCGAGCGGTTCCGTCGCGCGCGCAATCGTCGCGAGAGGAGTGCCAGGCCGCCCGGAATTCTACGATTTTGCGCGAACGAACCAGCAGGCGGCGGGAGGCTGAACGCCGGAAGGAGTCTGATAACGCGCGTAAACATTTTCGACCGTGCGTCGAATTTTCTCGCGCGCCGCTTCGTCGAGGCCGATTGCGGCGCGCGCAAGCGGGCCAAGATTCAGCGACTGCATCGCGGCTTCCCCGACGGTCGCGCCCATGTTGACGCTACCGTCAAATTTTTCGATGGCGATGTCGGTGAAACCGGCACCGTCCAGAACATGGCGGATACGCGCGTCGTCGGCGAAGGCAAACGGTCCCGGCGCAAGCGGATCGGCCGGTTCCTGCGGTGGCAAAAGCGGCAACGCGGCTTGCATGGCGTCCCAGGCCCAGCGGTTCTGCTCGAACGTCCGCCAGCAGGCGAAAACCAATCGTCCGCCCGGCGCGAGAGCCGTGCGGAGGTTCGCAAACGCAACGACGGGATCGACGAAGAACATGATGCCGAAGCGCGAAAACACGAGATCGAAGACGGGTTGGAAATCGTAGGCTGATGCGTCCGCCTCGATGAAAACAACGTCGGCATTTTGCGCCATGGCGCGGGCGCGAGCCACGCTCAGCATGGGTACGGAGATATCGATGCCCGCCGCCCCACCCTCCGGCCCTGTCCGCATCGCGAGCCGCAGCGTCGTCGTGCCGCAACCGCAGCCAACGTCCAGCACGCGCTCAGCCGGTTCGGGCACCGCAAAGCGCAGGAGTTCGTCGGTGATCTCGCCAAGATGCAGGTCGATCTTCTCCTGCAGGGCGGCCCAGCGCGCGCCTGCCGGACCGTTCCAGTATTCGACCTGCTGGGCATTCGCGGCCGAGCTCATGACAGCTTTCTCCGGCGACGCGCCAGCGTGCGCAGTCTCAGCGCATTCAGGCGGATGAATCCGCTTGCGTCCTTCTGGTCGTAGGCGCCGCGGTCGTCCTCGAAGGTGACGAGGTCCCGGGCATAGAGCGAGGCGGGCGATGTGCGGCCGCTGACGATGACATTGCCCTTGTACAATTTTAGCCGCACCGTGCCGCTTACGAATTCCTGGCTTCTGTCGATCAGTGCCTGCAGCATTTCCCGCTCCGGAGAAAACCAGAAACCGTCGTACACGAGCTGCGCATAGCGCGGCATCAGCTCGTCCTTGAGATGGGCGGCGCCGCGGTCGAGCGTCAGAGATTCCATGGCGCGGTGGGCCGCGTACAGAATGGTTCCGCCCGGCGTCTCGTAGATGCCGCGCGATTTCATGCCGACAAACCGGTTCTCGACAAGATCGATCCTGCCGATGCCGTTCGCCCGTCCGAGTTCGTTGAGCTGCGCGAGCAGGTTCGCCGGCGACAGCGCCTTGCCGTCGAGCGAAACCGCGTCGCCCTTTTCAAAGCCGATTTCGATCGCCGTGGCCCGATCGGGCGCCTCTTCGGGGCCAAGCGTCCGCTGGTACACGATCGTCTCCGGCTCGGAGCCCGGATCCTCCAGCGCCTTTCCCTCGGAAGACGAATGGAGCAGATTGGCGTCGACCGAAAACGGTGCCTCGCCGCGCTTGTCCTTCGCGATCGGTATCTGGTGCGCTTCGGCGAAATCGAGCAGCTTTGTCCGGCTTGTCAGGTCCCATTCGCGCCAGGGCGCGATGACCAGGATGTCGGGTTCGAGCGCATAATAGGCGAGCTCGAAACGGACCTGGTCGTTGCCCTTTCCCGTTGCGCCATGCGCGACCGCATCCGCGCCCGTTTTTCGCGCGATCTCGATCTGCTTCTTTGCGATCAGCGGGCGGGCGATCGAGGTACCGAGAAGATAGGCGCCTTCGTAGAGCGCATTGGCACGGAACATCGGGAAAACGTAGTCGCGGACAAATTCCTCGCGCAGGTCCTCGACGAAGATATTATTCGGTCTGACGCCGAGACGTTCGGCTTTCGCTTTTGCGGGCCCGAGCTCTTCGCCCTGACCGAGATCGGCTGTGAAGGTGACGACTTCGGCGCCGTACGCCGTTTGCAGCCATTTGAGGATCACAGACGTGTCGAGCCCGCCCGAATAGGCAAGCACGACTTTCTTTACGCGGTGTTCGTTCACGGCATCTCCGTTACCCAAGCACGCGGTATATCGGACGGCGTTCTTTGGTCCAAATCGCGGGTAGCCTCCCCCGCGCATGCATTGCGCGGGGGAGGTGGTGCGAAGCACCGGAGGGGGCAATTGGTGTTGACATTCAACCGCCCCCTCCCCTGCTACGCAGGACCTCCCCCGCTCCCCCCGGCGCGAGGCCGGGGTCCGCGGGGGAGGCAAATCACGAGCGCGTTGCTCGCGCGTGAGAGGAACGCGATACTTTCAGCATGCCCATTACTCTAGACAAGAAAGACTCCGCTTCCGCACTCTCCGACGAAGATGAAATCGTGCAGGCCGCGGCGGCGGCTTTGCGCGACAGGCGCCCGCTCAAGGACGCACGCCTGAAGGAAGCGGCAACCGCGCTCCAGAACGGCGAGCACGCAGCCGCAGAGCGCCTGTTGTCCGCCTGGCTCGAACGGCGGCCCGATGATTCACGGGCGCTTCATCTTCTGGGAGAAGCCACGCTCAAGCTCGGACGCAAGGAGGAGGCCGAAACGCTGCTCGCGCGATGCGTCGCGGCGGCTCCCGATTACGACGCCGGACGCTTCTCCTATGCGAGCACACTCTATCAGCGGAACCGGCTCGACGCCTCGCTCGCGGAACTGGAGAAGCTCCTCGCCGCCCATCGGCGCAACATCCTCTTCCTCGACCTCAAATCCGCCGTGCTGACCGCCATGGGCCGTCACCACGATTCGATGCTCTGCCGGCGCGAGCTTGCCGAAGCTCACCCGAATTCGGCGGAGCTGTGGATAAAATACGGCAAGGCACTGCGCAGCATCGGCGAACGCGCTTCTGCGGTCGACGCGCTCCGGCACGCCATCGCGCTCAAGCCCACTTCCGGCAACGCATGGTGGACGCTCGCCGACATGAAAACCTGGTGCTTCTCCGATGCCGAGATTTCGGCGATGGAATCGGCGCTCGGGAAAGCGGACGCGAACGACCGCATGTACCTGCATTTCGCGCTCGGCAGGGCGTACGGAGACCGGGAGAACTTCGCAAAATCTTTCGACAATTATGCGCGCGCCAACGCGATGAAGCGCCTGACGGTCACTTACGATGCCGACTGGCTGAGTGCGCAGATCGCAAAGGTAAAGGCGCTGTTCACGCGCGACTTCTTCGAGACGCACGGAGGGGATGGCCACCCTTCGCCGGAACCGATCTTTGTCGTCGGCATGCAGCGCGCGGGATCGACGCTCGTGGAACAGATTCTCGGCAGCCATTCCGCGATCGAAGCGACGGCCGAACTCCCCGACATTACCTTGATGGCCGAGCAACTCGCCGAGACCGGCTCACCCTATCCCGAGGCGATCGCCACGCTCGATGCGGCGGCCCTGCGCCGGCTGGGGGAACGCTATCTCGAAACCACGCGTTTCCGCCGGACGCGCGGGGCACCGCATTTCGTCGACAAGAATCCGTACAACTTTCTCCACATCGGACTCATTCGGTTGATCCTTCCGAACGCGAAGATCGTCGATGTGCGGCGGCATCCGCTTGCCTGTTGCTGGTCGAATTTTTGTGCCCATTTCGAAATGGGCGCGCTCTTCGCCTACCGCTTCAGCGAACTTGGCCGTGCCTACGCCGACTATGCGGACGCGATGGCGCATTTCGACGCCACGCTGCCGGGCAGTGTGCATCGCCTCATCTATGAGGACCTCATCGCGTATCCGGAAAAAGAGATCCGTCGCCTGCTGGAATATCTGGGACTTCCCTTCGAAGAGACGTGCCTCGCCTTCCACGCGAATGCGCGCGCGATGAATTCGGTCAGTTCCGAGCAGGTTCGCCGGCCGATCTACACGGACGCGCTGGAGCAGTGGCGCAATTACGAACCGTGGCTCGGGCCGCTCAAATCCGCCCTCGGCCGCGTGCTGGAGGCGTGGCGATAGAAAAAAGTCCACGCAGAGACACGGACGAGCTTTTCGAAAAAAATATCCCCTGTCATGGCCCGGCGCGCGCCGTCCGCATATCGGGCTTGATTGTCCTTTTTCTCGGCGTCTCCGCGTGCCCCCATTCCACAAGCGGGGCCAAAAAAACGCCCTCTCCTCGCGAGAGGAGAGGGCGTGGGTCAGAATGATCCTGAAATGATCAGGGCATCAGCCGCGGCCGCTGTACTCCCGGATTCAATGCGACCGTGTGTGGTTTCACCGCCGCCGCGCCGCTCGGACAATCTGACGCCTTCGGGCAATACAGATAGCCGGTCGTTTCATTGTCGATCGCCACGACTCCCTTGTCGTTGATACCCCACACTTCGACGGCGGTCGCGCCTGAAATCGTGAGTTCCTTGAATTTCTTCTTGGCGATGTCGTATTCGAAGCCGTGGCGGTTGCCGGACGAATCCTGCCACATTCCGACGGCTTCGCCCTTGTTGTTGATGCCTTCCAGCCCGATCGTCTCGGCGCCGTTCGGGTCGTCTACGGTCACGGCGCTTTTGCCGGCGGCCATGTAGAAGCCGTGCAGGATGCCGCTGCTGTCCGTATACCAGCCGACGATGTCGCCTGCGTCGTCGATGCCTCGTCCGGCGGCGCCGGTGTTGGTGATCCCCCTCACCTTGATCGCACCTTTGTACAGCGCGTTCTTGCCCCTGTAGGGATAGTTCACGAGCGTCGTGTCATTCTCGTAATTGCCGACGAAAACGCCGCCCTTGTTGATGCCGTGGATCAGGTAGTTCAGCACCGTGCCCTTCTTGGTCACGTGGGTGATGGTGCCGTCGGTGGCGCGCTCGAACGGTACATATTCGGTCGGAGTTCCGGTGCTGACATTGGCAATGCCGGTGACGATGCCCTTGGTGCTGATGCCGCGCGCCTGGGTCCCCGCACCATCCGCCGTGTCGTCAAAGCTGGTGTAGTTGCTCCCGTCATCCGGGCCGACGAACCCGTGCTCGACGCCGCTCGAGTCGAGCCAGAAACCGGTGATGTTGCCGCTGTTGTTGATTCCGAACGCAATGGTTTCCGTGCTGCCGGATACCGGCGGAACCGTGTAAAGCGTGCCGCCGGCCATGGCCGGCGCGGTGGCGAACAGGGTCGCCGCCGCAACCGTAAGCATGAGTGTTTTTCGCATTCTGGATGTCCTCCCGCGGAATTGTTGGCGAAATGCAATCATCCGCACGGGCGTGCTGTCAACCTATGCCAGGGACCAAATTCACCGGCGCGGATTTTCCCCGGTTCCAAGCTGATTTGCAGCTCGTAACGATTGCGCGAGGGATTGTTCATCCGGAGCGCCGGCCCCCCAAAAAAACCCCCCACGCCTTTCGGCGTGGGGGGCAAAACGGATGCCCGGACTGGGCGATCAGTTCGGTTGTGGCATGACCGGCTTGCCCGACGGGCGCAGTCCGGTGTGTTTGGCGGCTCCGGAGGCCGGACAACCATTTGTACGCGTGCAGTACGCGAAGCTCTCGGTGCCGCTGCTTTCGGCTGCGGACGCTGCGATCGTGTTCATGTCGTTGATGCCCCATACCTGCGTGAAGGAGGCTCCGGGGGCGTCGAGCGACGTATATTTGTTTTTCGCGATGTTGTAGATGAAGCCGTGAATGACGCCGCTCGTGTCTTCCCACTGGCCGGACACCATGCCCTTGTTGTTCATCCCCTCGACCACCGTGTAGTAGGCGTTGGGATAGTCGATCATGATCGTGTTGCCGCCGACGATCGCATAGCCGTGCTGGATACCGCTGCTGTCGTAGTACCAGCCGGCCACATCTCCCTTGGCGTCGATCGCGCGGCCGGCATAGCCGGTATTGCTGATCGATAGCGGGATGTCTTGCGTATATTGCGCATTCTGGCCGATGGCGCCGACTTCCACGCCGCTCGAGTTCGTATAGTCGCCGGCGAAAACGCCAAACTTGTTGATGCCCATGGCCAGAGCGTCGGCAACGGGGTTGCCGCCCTGGGTGATGTTTTTCATATTGCCGCTCGGAAACCGCTCCCATTGCTGGAGCGTCCCGGTGTCGAAGCCGGTAATCTGGCCCTTGTTGTTCAGCGCGCGCGGCTGCGTCGTGCCGCCGCTGTCGGCGAAGTTCGTCCAGTTGCTGCCGTCGAACGGTCCCACGACGCCTTCCTGGACGCCGCTGGAATTGATGTAGTCGCCGGTCACGACGTTGCTGTCGTTGATGCCGAACATGGTGAAACCCGAACCGCCTGCCGGCACATTGGCCGGTACCCAGCTGCTGGTGCCGGCGAGCGCCGATGCACCGGCGGCCAACAGGCTGGCAGCCGCCACTGAAAGTAGCAATGAATTGCGCATGTGTGATTTCCTCCCGCGGAATTGTTGGCGAAATGCAAGCATTTGGGTAGACGAGTGTCAACGGTAGCCCTTCCCCACGTGTCGGTACGTTCGAAACGGTTGATCGTTCCCAACGTCAGGGCGTTTGACGGGTCGCCACCACGCCGCCCTCCGCGGCCCCGCGCCGCTCGCCCCCGGCGGCGCCCGAGCGGCGTTCGCGCCGGCAGTTCCCGACAGGCGTTGGCGCCAGGCCTTCGGTCCGCTTGGTGAGTCACGCGGAAAGAAGCCTGCCGCACCGCATCGCCGCTCGGGGGACCCGGCGACCCGGATTTGCGAAATCTGTTGCGCGCGCCATTCTCGCGGCGAGCCTGCGATCGGGTGCGGAGCTCCGCAAGACAAAACCATCGGTGAAACAGGCATTCCCGGGGCAGAATTCGAAAACGCGACCCCGAATGTCTCGGGCACGGCGCTACAGCGCCTGAGTTTCGAGTGGTCGGCACCGAAGCACATGATTGCAATACGAAAGCCACCGGCGGGCCGCCGTTCTTCCTGCCGGTAGAGGGTCGAACACAGGGGGTCCAAACGTGACGTACAGCTTTGGCAACAGGAGAGTGACGACGCGGATTGCGTTGATGCTGTCGTCTCAACGCAGGCGGCAAGTCTTGTCGGTGGAGAGCGGTGGCGCAAAGCAGTTGCGTCGCTTGGCACACCGCTGACCTGCACGTCGCGCCGCGCGGGCTGAAACAAGGCGTTTGAACCCGTTTTCGGGCGCGCCGGCGCGATTGCGAGGGTTAATTCACGACCGTCCCGCACAAGGCCGGCTTTAAACCGCTCGAAATGTTCGCCGGGTATTGTGGGGCAATGTTGTCAAGAACCGCAGACGGTGTCGCGTGAAAACCTCTTATGCCCTTGGTGAGCGGGTTCACACTCCGTCGGCGGAGTTCTCGTACCCGAAGACCGTCATCAGTCGGCCGGAGCATCCCTCTTCTGCGTCGTTGATCGCCTGCTGGCGCCGAAGCGAAGCGGCGGACGGCATGCGCATGGGTCGCGACGTTCCGTCCCGCGGCATCGCCAGGTTTCTATCTCACATTTCGATTTGCGAGCCGGTGGACGACTGGATGGACGGCCGAATCCGCGTTGCAGGCTCGATCCTTGTCTTGCGGTTCGGCCGCGACATTGGCGGAATGCTGGTCAGCGACCTTTACGCGGACGACCCCAAGGGAGGCCGAATCCTGCTGGAAACCGCGCGTCGCGCCCAGGAAACACGCGAGCCTGGTTTGCTCAGTGCGCGGGTGTGTTCAAACGAAGTCGAGCTGATGCGCTTCGAGGTCGTGGCCCTGCCGATCTTTGCGCCCGATGGCGTTTCTCCATTGAGTCTGGTCGGCACGTTCCGGTTCTGACACCCGCGCGGAAATCGTCCCGCGAGGAAGCAAAACTCTTTCACGTCGCAGGCCGTATCGAGCGGGACAAAACGCCAACCCGGTGGATCGTCGCGGCCCGTCGCGGGTCGGCTCAGTTCGAATTCTTCGCGCGCTGAAGGCTCGCAAGATGCTTCCGGTGCTCGGCCAGAGACGCTTCAAACACGGCGAGCAGTCTTTCGGGCCGGCTGCCCGTATATCCGCCGCGACGCAGCACCGCCACAATCTCCTGCTGGCGGAGAACGTTTGCCTCGCCTTCCCGGACATTCCGCTCGGCCAGTTCCAGTTCGGTTTCTTCCGTCATCAATGTTCAATGCCCATACGCCTTCGACAGAAAAGACGTATCGGGGCGCCCGGAAGTCGCCCGCTACCGGGTTAATTCGAATTAAAGGAAGACCCTAGGGTTTCCTCCCTTTTGTCAGGCCGGGCCCGATAGACAGCGCGTACAGGCTTAACCATGATCCAAGCCGGCTGAGGCGTGGGAGGGACGTACATCCCGGAACCCCCGTAACGGCCCACGCCTTCCAGGGTCCCGCCGCTCTCCGGGCGGGACCGGCCTTTTGGAACTGCCGAGGCCGAATTCCTGACGTACCGCTGAGCGCCTTCGAATTGCCGTCCCGGCGATTTTGCGGCGGATGGAGATTGGGAATGTTTCGTCACGGTACAAATCGGCACACGCCGCACTGGAACCGATGGCGATAGGCACCGGGCGTTCAGACATCGTCCGACAAGGCCGCTCCGCCTCCCCGTCTATGCGTACTGGTATTGGTCCGCCGTCCCCAATCTCCGCTCCTTGTTCTTTTCGCCGGGCGCAGAATCCGACTTCTGCAGCAGTTCCCAGACATCGTCATAGAAGGCAGACAATTCCCGTGCGCGAATATGCGATGCGTCCGGAAGAAATTCGCGTGCACCAAACGACCGCTTCTCGAGTTTGTCCGGCACAGGGAGCGGCTGAGGCAGCTTTTCGTTCAACCGGACCAGAGCGCCGCGATAGATTTTGTGGCAATATCGTGCCTGCTCCCAGGTCAGATATCGCCCGCGATCCGAATTCCAACCGCGCGCTTCGCCGGCGGCCTCCGCGTATTTCACGAGCCGGCGCCCGAATTCCCTCTCCTGGATTCTGGATGTCACTTCGGCCGGCAGGGGATGTTTGCGCAGACGCCCGGTAGGCAGACGGGTAACCAGGCCGCGTGTCGCCTCGAGAACGCGCCATCCGGGAGCTGCGTTACGGATGCCGGTACGCACCAGATCCTGGCGATTCGGGTCTGGCTCAACACCGCAAACCGCCAAAAAATCGTCGAGGAGATCCCCGTTCAGCAGATGCGCGCGATCGAGGATGCGTACATGCATGCTCTCCCAACCGAAGGCATCGGCCCACCGGTTTATCGTGTCAAAAAAATCCACACGAGGCATTTTGATGCGCGCCGCGAAGAACGTGTCGAAATCGTAACTGTGGAAACCGCGTTTTATTTTTTGCGCGTAACTGGACGGCATCAGATCGACAAGGTTGCGAACCACCACGTAGATCCGGAATTCCTCGGATCCTCTCGCCTCCAGCAGTTTTCGTTTCAGTTCGATCGCTTCGCAAGTCTCGGTGTCTTCGAATATTTCGGAAGAAAGAACCATCACCCGGCGTCTGCAGGTTTTCCAGAACTGCGCGCATTCGGACAGCGTACCTCTCTTCCGGTCGAACTCACCCAGCTGCCGAATTTCGCGCGCAAGATTGTGGTGTGCTTTTCCGCTGCGGCCGATCTCGGGATACCTGACCGAGATCTCCTTCAGCCTGGCAGCGTTGGTGTGCAGGAAAGTCTGTATTGATCCGGACCCGCATTTTTTCAGCCCCACGTGGATGACTATCATATGTTGACCCCCGGCCCCGACGCGAGCCGCTGAAAAGCATTATTCGATACTGTAGGGGGCGATACCTTAGCGGAGGCCGGATCCTGGCGCAACTCGTGACCAAATCCAATGACACAAATGAGGCATAGTACTACCGGTTGCCGAGGCACCCGTTGACGCAGCAATCCGGCTGTATCCGGTCGACGCCGTTTCTCTGCCGTTACCAGACCGCCGGATCGGCGCGGGAGACTGCTTCGGCCTGCAGCACGCCCGAGGGCGCGGCGCGCCTGGCGCTTGCGCGCGGCTTCACGCTTTCGCTCCGGAGCTGGCCGCAGGCCGCCATGATGTCGCGGCCCCGCGGCGTGCGCACCGGCGACGCATAGCCGGCACGGTTGACGATCTCGGCAAAGGCCTCGATCCGCTCCCACGACGAACATTCGTACGGCGCGCCCGGCCAGGGATTGAACGGAATGAGATTGATCTTGGCGGGAATGCCGGCGACGAGCCTCACCAGCGCGCGCGCATCGGCGAGGCTGTCGTTCACGTCCTTCAGCATCGCATACTCGAAGGTGACGCGGCGCGCGTTGGACAGCCCCGGATAGGCGCGCACCGCCGCCATCAGTTCGGCGAGCGGATATTTCCGGTTGAGCGGCACCAGCACGTCGCGCAATTCGTCGCGAACCGCGTGAAGCGAGATCGCGAGCGCGCAGCCGATTTCCGCACCCGCGCGCGGGATCATGGGAACAACGCCTGCGGTCGACAGCGTGATGCGCCGCTTCGACAGCGCCAGACCGTCGCCATCGGCCACGATCGCGAGCGCCGCCCTGACGTTGTCGAAATTGTACAGAGGCTCGCCCATCCCCATCATCACCACGTTGGTGAGGCGGCGGTTCCCGCCCGTCGACGGCCAGTCGGCGAGCGCGTCGCGCGCGATCAGCACCTGCGCCACGATTTCTCCCGCCGTCAGGTTGCGCACGAGTTTCTGGGTGCCGGTGTGGCAGAAGCGGCAGGTCAGCGTACAGCCGACCTGCGACGAGACGCAGAGCGTGCCCCGGCCGGGCTCGGGGATGAACACGGTCTCGAATTCGATCCCGGGCGCGGTGCGCAACAGCCATTTGCGGGTGCCGTCGCTCGAGATCTGTTCGCTGACGATTTCCGGTCGCGCGAGCGCGAACCGTGCGGTTGCAAACGTGCGGAAAGGTTTCGCCAGATTGCTCATGGACGCGAAATCGCGGGCGCCATGGACGTAGATCCAGTTCCACAGCTGACGCGAGCGCATCGAAGCCTCTTTCGCCGCCACGCCGTCCGCGATGAGCTGCTCGCGCAACGCTTCGGGCGAGAGCCCTATGAGGGACCGCTGCCCCGCTCCGGTTAATGACTTGGCTTCCACCAGCATTCTCTCTGCATTTTGTTCGCCGCGGCCATGGGTCGCCCGGCTGAAATTACAATGAGCCAGTGAGACAGCCGAGCGATCACGTGCTCAACAAACCTTGCATCGGCCCTTAACAGCGCGCCTTCGGCGCGCGGAACATGCGCCAGCCTTGCCGGCAGGGATGTGTCACACGCTTTTCACTGTCCCGGTACCTCACCGCCTCACTGGCTCATTGTAAATGATGCTTCACGCCTCCGTGCTGCGCGGGATCGTGCAGGTCACGGGCCGCAGACGGCCTGTATCTTGTCGAGCGCATCGGCGAAGCCGGCCAGCGAATAGGTGTCCTTCACGACGGTACCGCGTTTCGATGTACCGGTGACCACCGCTTCCGGCGCGGTTTTCATCGCGTTGACGAGGCGCTCCTCGTCGGACTGCGCTTCCACCCAGGCGCCGCCCTGGCCGCCATCGTTTTTCGTGAACAGGGTGACGGTGTCGCCACCCAGCTGCGCGGTGACATTGCTGCCATCCCTGTACTGAAATCCCGGCACGATCTCGGGCTCCGCTTTCGCGTGACGCGCCGGCCAGTCGTTGATCAGGATGAACGCCGGATCGCGCCTGATCTTTGAGGGTTCCGTCGATGTCGGCCTCGACAGCGCATAACAGACCTTGCCGTCGCCCTCGCCCGTCTCGTAGGCGCTCCAATTCTTGAACGTGCCGAGCGGCGTGGGCGCGGCAAAAGCAAAGGAGGCGGCGAGCACGGCCGCAGCAAACGGCAGGGCAAAGGCGATGCGGTTCATGGGCAGTTCCCGATCAAAGGATGTGGCAGACGGCGGGAGCTTCTTCCCGGGAATTGGGGCCTTACTATGGTCCGACCCGCCCGGACAATAGCGCCATTTTGCCACCGGCCCAAAAGGAAAGATCAACGCGGAGGACGGGAGGTCGCAGGAACGATTCACCGCAAAGCGAACGAAGGAATACAAAGAGGTCTTGGGTGCCAACGGCGCGCAGTTTTCTTTGTGCGCCTTTGTGGCCTTCGTGGTTCACCATTTTTTCCGCGTCCACTGCGCACCACCAGCGTCCTCTGCGCCAAGCCTTTCCTTTCATTCCCGCAGTCCGTAGCCGATCGCGTAAAGCCGCCAGACGGCGAGGCTCATCACCACCGCCAGAGCAACCGCGACTCCGATGCCGATGAATTCGTTGGCGTCGGTATAGCCGATCATCGCGTGCCTGAGCCCGTTGATGAAATAGAACAGCGGGTTCGCATAGGCGAGCCAGCGCAGCCACCCGGGCAGCATCGCGACCGTGTTGAACATGCCGCCCACGAACGAGAGCGGCGTGATGATGAAGACGTTGAGGATGTTGAGCTGCTCGAAATTGTTCGCCCACAAGCCGATCACGATGCCGAGCAGTCCGAACACCATGGCGACGGCAGCGATCCAGAACAGGAATTCCGGCAGGCTCGCGATCGACGTGGCGCCGAAGGCCGTCGCGATGACGAGAATGCCGATACCGGTGATGACGGAGCGCGCGACCACGACGGCGATGACGCCGGCAATCATCTCCGCGTAGGAAAGCGGCGCGACCAGCGCCTCTTCGATGTAGCGCAGGAAGCGCGAAAAGTAGATTTGCGAGGAGGATTGCAGGAACGCGGCGTTGACGATGTTGACCATCAAAATGCCGGGGAGCACGAATTCTATGTAGCGGTGGCCGCCGATGAGGGAGATGCGCCGCCCGACCACGAAGCCGAACACGAAGATGAAAAGCGTCGCCGAAATCCACGGGGCGACGAACGCCTGTACAGGCACGCGCATCAGCCGCGACCATTCGCGGCGGATGATCGTCCACAACCCGATCCAGTTGACGCCCATCGGAGACCGCAGCTCCGCCAGAGCCCTGGCGGCGCTCGGAGCAGAGGAGGGCAGCGGGGACTCGCTCATGCCGCGACGTGATCGCATTCGGCGCCGGTCGCGCGCAGATACGCCGCTTCGAGGCCGCCCGGTTCCTGTACCAGTTCGTCTTTCGATCCGCGCCGCACGATGCAGCCGTTCGCCACGATCGCGATGTTGCGGCACAGCCGCTCGACTTCTTCGAGATAGTGCGAGGTGAGAAGGATCGTTTTTCCCTCCGCGTTCAGTTCGGTCAGATAGCGCCACAGGTCGCGGCGCAACTCGACATCGACGCCGGCGGTGGGCTCGTCGAGGATCAGCAGCGGCGGATCGTTCACCATCGCGCGCGCAAGCATGACGCGGCGCTTGAGCCCGCCGGAGAGCTCTCGGAACTTTTTCTTCGCGTGGCGCACGAGATCGAATTTCTCGAGCAGCATATCGACGCGGGCCCGGCGCGCGCCGGCATTCATTCCGAAGTAGCCGCCCATCCAGTCGACGATGTCGCGTGCGACCGCGAAAGTGTCGACGTTGAATTCCTGGGGGGAGAGTCCGACGAGGCGCCGCGCTTCGCGATAGCGCTTCACGGCATCGACGCCGAAAATCTCGATCGTGCCCGAGGTCGGGTTGGCGATTCCGGTCACGCAATGAATGGTCGTCGATTTGCCGGCGCCGTTCGGGCCGAGAAATCCGAAGAAATCGCCGGGCGCGATTGCGAGCGAGAGGTCCGACACGCCAACCGTGCCGCTCTTGTAGACCTTGCGCAGATGGGAAACGGAAAGCGCGGGCGTCATGAATCGGACTATAGGAGAGAAGCGCGAAATCATGAACTGCCCCGCACGATCGGACCGCCTTCGCGCTATTGGGCACGCGGACGCGGAGCAACACCCCTCACCCGCTTCGCCGCGTTGCACGCGGCTCAGCTGCCCTCTCCCGCAAGGGGAGAGGGCGATTAGAGCGCACCAGCAATACCTCTCCCCTTGCGGGAGAGGTCGAAATTTGCAGAGCAGCGCGATGCAAATTTCGGGTGAGGGGTACCTCCGCGTCTCCGCGTTCAAAAGAGGGCGGCCGAGGATGCGCAGTCCCACGAAAGACCTGTCGCCCTGGAGGCGCTTTGCGTTATGAAATGCGCCGATACCGGAGATTCGCGTGATCAATCCCGTTCTTGTCGAAGTGACGCGTGGAGAGTGCGTCGAAAGCGCCCATCGCGGAGCGGTCGCGATTTCCGATGCGCAGGGCAATGTCCTCCTTCAACTCGGCGACATCGAGAAGCTCCATTATCCCCGCTCGGCGCTGAAGCCCATTCAGGCGCTGCCGCTCGTCGAGTCCGGCGCGGCGGATGCCTTTACCCTGGGCGAAGACGAAATCGCGCTCGCCTGCGCGTCCCATTCCGGCGAGCCGATGCATACGAGCCGGGTGTCGGCATGGCTTGCACGCATCGGTCTTCAGGAAAGCGACCTCGCCTGCGGGCCCCATGCCGTTCGCTACGAACCGGTGTGGGAAGATATGGTCCGTCGCGGCGAAAAGCCGACGCGCATTCACAACAACTGCTCGGGCAAGCATACGGGCTTCCTGACGGTTGCACGCCACTGGGGTGTGGCGACTGCCGGCTACGAGAAGGTCGATCATCCGGTACAGCAGGCGGTCGCCAAGGCGCTTGGCGAGTTGTCCGGTATTGCCAGGCCGCTGCCATGGGGCATCGACGGCTGCGCGGCGCCCAATTTTGCGCTGCCGCTTTCGGCGTTCGCGCACGCTTTGGCACGCCTCGCCTCTCCGCAAACGCTTTCGCCGGAACGCGCGCGGGCGGCGCGGCGCATTGTCGGCGCCATGACGGCGCGGCCGGAACTTGTTGCGGGGACGGGGCGCACCTGTACAACCATGATGCGCGCCGGCCGCGGCAGGGTCGCGGTGAAGACCGGCGCCGAGGCCGCCTATGCCGCCATCGTTCCGGGCCATGGGCTCGGCATCGCACTCAAGATCGACGACGGCGGCGGCCGCGCTGCAGAAACGGCGATCGCTTTCCTGCTCGACCGCATGGGGCTCGTCGACCGCGCCGAAGTGGCGGACATCGTCCATCCGCCGATACTGAACACGCGCGAGGCGCGCGTCGGAGAACGGCGTCCGGCCCCCGCCCTGCTCGATGCGCCGCTCCCGGATCTCTCTGCCCGTACAGCCGCGCAGTAATCGTCATCCTCCTCCGCGTCCGCCTGGTGCGCTACGGCGTCAGCGGGGTGACGTTTCTCACGGGGCAGCGAATCTGCATGCCGACGTCGCGGGAGATGACCATGTCGCCCCTCCTGACACAGGCGAGGCCGGTGATGCCGCCGGCCGACTGGACGGCGAGGGCCATTCTCAGATGCAGGCGCGGGCACACGCCCATCAGGTCGACCCGGAACCTCCGGTGCAGCTGATCCGTCACGATCAGCGTCCGGTTGTCGAGCGGGCGGAAGCTCCAGATGCGCCCGATTTGCAGGCAGCGGGTCTGCGCCTGCGCCGGCAGCGCTACGAGAAGTGAAATCGCCAGCGCGGCAGGAACCATGATCTTCATCGCATACTCCTTCCCCGGCCCTTCGGCTGAAAGTAACGTGCGGGAAAGCCAAAAGGGGACAGGAATGAAAGCCGCGCAGTGCAGGCATTACGGTCCGCCGGAGGAACTCGAACTTCGCGAAGTGACCGCGCCCTCGCCGGGC
The DNA here is from genome assembly GCA_035308485.1 of Rhizomicrobium sp. Lineage (GTDB taxonomy): Bacteria > Pseudomonadota > Alphaproteobacteria > Micropepsales > Micropepsaceae > Rhizomicrobium. The sequence continues at coordinate 990 of DATGGN010000172.1, read as the reverse complement.
AAGGGTCAGGTGCTGATTTCCATCAAATCCTGCGGCGTCAATTTTCCCGACGTGCTGCTGATCCAGGACAAATACCAGTTCAAGCCGCCGCTGCCCTTTTCTCCCGGTGGGGAAATCGCCGGGATCGTGAAGGCGACCGGTGAAGGCGTCACCACGCCGAAACCGGGGGACAGGGTCATCGCCTCGATCGGCACCGGCGGCTTCGCCGAAGAGGCGGTCGCCGAGGCGGCGCGATGCATCCCCATGCCGGACAGTCTCGATTTCGACGTCGCGTCGTGCTTCTTCATCACGTACGGCACGTCCTGGCACGCGCTAAAGGATCGCGCGCAACTGAAGCCGGGCGAGAAGCTTGTCGTGCTCGGCGCGGCGGGCGGCGTCGGTCTTGCCGCGGTCGAGATCGGACGCGCGATCGGCGCGCGGGTGATCGCGGGCGCTTCGAGCGAAGAGAAGGTCGCGCTGGCGAAGCGGCACGGCGCCGACGAGGGATTTGTGTACCCGGCCGGAAAACTCTCGAAGGAACAGCAGAAGACGTTCTCGGAGGACATCAAGCGCGCGACCGGCGGCAGCGGCGCCGACGTTCTGTACGATCCGGTCGGAAGCGATTACGCCGAACCGGCGCTGCGCGCGATGAACTGGGGCGGGCGCTATCTCGTGGTGGGCTTTGCCGCGGGCGACATCCCGCGCGTGCCGCTCAACCTGACGCTGCTCAAGGGCTCGAGCATCGTGGGCGTGTTCTGGGGCGCATCGGTCGCACGCAACCCGAAAAAAGGTCTCGCGGATCTCGCCGAGATCACGCGCCTGATCGCCGAGGGAAAACTCAGGCCACACATCTCGGCACGCATTCCGCTCTCCCGCGCCGGCGAGGCCATCCGCCTGCTCATGGACCGCAAGGCGCAGGGCAAGGTGGTCGTGGTGCCGTGACGGTCCCCTCACCCGTGCTGCGGAGTGTACGAACCGATCATTCTTGCACCCCTCTCCCTCAAGGGGAGA
>DATGGN010000171.1:0-15861 GCA_035308485.1 Rhizomicrobium sp. | reverse complement strand
GACGGGGGTGAAGACAAGATCGCCGCGATCGGCGTGCGCGTGCGGCGCTGGATCACCTATCACGGGATTGCGCTTAATGTGGCACCCGATCTTTCCCACTTCTCGGGCATCGTGCCCTGCGGTGTGCGCGGCCATGGCGTGACGAGTCTCGCCGCACTTGGTGTTGATGCATCGATGCCGGAGGTCGATGCAGTGCTGCAAAGAGAATTCGCGAACGTCTTCGGCTGACTTCCGCTACAACCGCGCGCGCTTTTTTCCCGGAGACCGTCGCCAGGGATACCCGGTCCAGGAGCACCTAAACCGTCGCGCGCGTGCGGAAGCCGCGTTCCAACGGCGCGTCGGCGGCATGCATATCGACGTTGCTGACGCGCGCACCGGGCGGCCCACGCATGCAGATCGCAACGAAGCTTTCGACCTGTTTGGTCGGACCCGAGACGAGCGCTTCCACGGACCCATCGCTGCGGTTGCGGATCCAGCCGTCGAGGCCAAGTTTGCGGGCCGCGTCCACGACGAAAAAGCGGTAACCTACTCCCTGTACGGATCCCTCGATCCGCAGGCGCAGCGTCGTCACATCATCGTCCGACACGTTTCACCATCACGCGAATTCGAGGATGACGTCGTCGACGGCAAGCGTGTCACCCTTGCGAGCCTTGATCGCTTTCACGGTTCCGTCGTGCTCCGACCGCAGCACGTTCTCCATTTTCATCGCCTCGACAACTGCCAGCGTGTCGCCCGCCTTGATGTCCTGCCCTTCGCTTACATTCACGGAAACGATCAGGCCCGGCATCGGGCACAACAGGAATTTCGACATGTCCGCTGCCGGTTTGTTTCGCATCAGCGCGGCAAGCCTTGCCGCGTCCGGGCGGCGGACCGCTGCGAGCACTGAAGAGCCACCCTGAGAAAGGCGATAACCACCCTGCTCGCGTACAACCTGCAGGACGAACCGTTCGCCCTTTTCGATCAGGGTCATCGCGGGCTCACCGGGATCCCAATTTACGTCGGCTTCGAAAGGCAGATCGTCAAGGCGAAGAGAAACCGTTCCGGCTGCGAGTTTCGCATCGGCGGCCGCGAGTTGACCGCCGTTCAGGGCCACAACCCAGGCCTCGCTGGCGGCAAGCGCGCCGTTCAGCGTCCCCGAAACCCGGCTGGCGCGCTCCGCACGAGTGAGGCGGGCCGCGACGGCCGCCGCGGCGAAACGGCGCCTGCGCGTCCCGTCCAGCGGTCGGCCGTGAAACCCGTCCGGAAACTCCTCGGCAATGAAACCCGTCGACAGCCTTCCGGAACGGAAACGCGGGTTTGCCATGATGGCCGCAAGGAATGGAATATTGTGGCTTATGCCGTCGATGCGGAATTCATCGAGCGCGTCGGCCATCGCGTCGATTGCCCGATCGCGCGAAGGTGCGTGCGTACAAAGCTTCGCGATCATCGGGTCGTACCAGACGGAAATCTCACCGCCCTCGTACACGCCTGTGTCGTTGCGCAGCGTTACGTCTTCGTGGCTGCCTTCGGCAGGCGGCCGATATCGCACGAGCCGTCCCGTGGATGGCAGAAAACCGCGGTAGGGATCCTCGGCGTAAATGCGGGACTCGAGGGCCCACCCCGACAGCTTCACATCGCTTTGTACGATCGGGAGCCGCTCCCCCGCGGCCGAGCGGATCATCAGCTCCACGAGATCGACGCCCGTCACCAGTTCGGTGACGGGATGCTCGACCTGGAGACGCGTGTTCATTTCGAGGAAATAGAAGTTCCTGTTTGCGTCGACGATGAACTCGACGGTGCCGGCGCTGTCGTAATCGACCGCCTTCGCGAGCGTGACCGCCTGTTCGCCCATGGCGCGACGCGTTGCCTCGTCCAGAAACGGCGATGGGGCCTCCTCGATGACCTTCTGATGGCGCCGCTGGATCGAACATTCGCGCTCGTTCAGATGAATGACATTGCCGTACGTGTCGCCCAACACCTGAATCTCGATATGCCGCGGTTCGGTTACGTACTTTTCGATGAACAACCGGTCGTCGCCGAAGCTCGCGCGTGCTTCGTTCTTGGAGGAATCGATCGCCTGCAGGAGGTCGCTCTCGCGATGCACGATCCGAAGACCCTTTCCGCCTCCGCCCGCGGATGCCTTCACCATGACGGGATAGCCGATTTCGCGCGCAAGCGATTTCGCGTGCGCATCGTCGCGGATCTCGCCCACAAACCCCGGCACGACCGATACGCCCGCAGCCCGCGCAAGTTTTTTGGATTCGATCTTGTCGCCCATCGCGGCGATCGCCCGCGCGTTCGGACCGATGAACACAACCCCGGCCGCGGCCAGCGCCTCGGCGAAGCCCCCGCGCTCCGAGAGAAAACCGTAGCCGGGATGAACGGCCTCCGCGCCCGTCTCGCGGCAGGCGTCGACGATGCGCCGAACATTGAGATAGGACTGGGCCGACGGCGGCGGCCCGATCGCGACTGCCTCGTCCGCCATTTCCGCGTGGAGCGCACCTGCGTCGGCCTCGGAATAGACGGCCACTGTGGCGATCCCCATGCGCCGGGCGGACTTGATGATCCGGCAGGCGATCTCGCCCCGATTGGCTATGAGGATTTTCCTGAACACGAGAAGCCCCGAGATGACAGTTTTGTTTTAGGGGCTTGGGACTTTGCCGTAAACCGCCCGCAGCCATGCTGCGAAGAAGGGAGACAGGATATGGATTTCATTTGTTTCGCACGGCACGAGGAGTGCAGGCCTCCCCTTCTCCGACGCCGTTCGGGTCGGAAACATTCTCTGTCTCTCCGGCCAGATCGGCCACAGACCCGGAACCCTTGAACTTGTTCCCGGGGGCATCGAAGCCGAGACCCGTCAAATGATGGAAAACATCGCGCGCGTCCTGAACGCGGAGGGCCGTTCTTTCGACGACGTCTTCAAATGTACGGTCATGCTTGCGGACATGTCCGAATGGCCGAGATTCAACAAAGTTTATCTGGAATATTTCAAACCGGAGCGGCTTCCCGCGCGTTCCGCTTTCGGTGCGAACGGACTCGCGCTCGGCGCCGCAGTTGAAATGGAATGCTGGGCCTGGGCGGGAGAGAAGTCGGGGACATGATACGGAATTGACAACGGCTCTCATCGGCGGGATAGGGACGTCATGGCGCGATTGGCAAGAGTGGTGGCGGCCGGATCGCCCCATCTGGTGACGCAGCGGGGCAACCGCGGACAAAAGGTTTTCTTCTCGGAATCCGATTACGAACTGTATCTGCAACTGCTCGCCGAAGGCGCCGAAGGCGCGCGCACCGATGTGTGGGCCTATGCGCTTCTGCCCGATCGCGTACATCTCCTGCTCGTGCCGAGCGACGAAGACGGGTTGCGCGCGGCGCTTGGAGAGTCCCATCGCCGCTACACGCGCGCGATCAACGACCGCAAGAACTGGCGGGGTTTTCTCTGGCAGGGACGATTTGCATCGTTCCCGATGGACGACGGCCATGTTCTCGCCTGCGCAAAATTCGTGGAATTGTCGCCTGTGTTGAGAAAGGTCGCGAAGCGTCCGCGCGATTGGCAATGGTCCAGTGCGCGGGCGCATCTTGCCGGCCGCGACGATCGGGTCGTTGACGTCAAGCCGCTGCTCCAGCACATGAGCAACTGGCGCGCCTTCCTTGAGGAACCGCTGACGGAGGAGGAACGCGAAGCCATCCGCGCCCACGAAAGCACGGGGCGGCCGCTCGGCTCGCCGGCCTTCGTCGCCAAACTCGAGAAGCGCCTCGGCCGCACGCTTGCCCGGCAGAAGCCCGGCCCGAAGCCACGCAAACCGCGCGCGAAGCGGTAGTGCCCTCTTTTCGGCTTTTGGACCTGCCGCGCCTCGTTCTGTGATCGTGCCATGGCGGTCAAGGGTTCTTGATCGCAAACACCGTCCCGCAACCATTGCTGCTTGGGCAGTTTGTGCCGCCTTGTTCCGTTGTGCCGTACAGCGCGCCGTTTACAGCGATAAGATTGGACAGGGGGAACATTCCGTCCGTACAATTTGCCTGACTGCAGAATGAGTAGAGCACCTTCTCGGTGAGCGTGCTCAGGTCGATGGCAAACACCGTGCCGCAGCCGGTTTGACCGCCAAAGCCGCAGCTCGTGTTGCTGCCGCCCAGCTGAGTTGTGCCATACAGAATTCCCTTCACATCTATCAGGCCTGCGAGGGGCGCCCATCCATCCTTGCCGTTTTCATGAAACGAATGAAGGACCGTTTCCGTGCCCGTCGCCGGGTCAATCGAGAACACCGTGCCGCACCCTGCGTACCCTTGGGGATCACTACAGCGCGTATCGCTGCCGCCTCCCTCCGTTGTACCGTAAAGCGTACCGTTGACATTGATCAGGCCCGCGGAGGGCCCTGCGCCGTCCTTGCAGTTCCTCAGGCGGCAAAAGGAATAGACCACCGTCTCTGCCCCGGTCGCCGGGTCGACCGAAAATACCGTGCCGCAGCCAAAGCCAACGCAATCTTCATTCGCGCCGCCGACGGAAGTCGTCCCGTAGAGCGCGCCGTTGACCTCGATCAAGCTGGCGAGCGGCCCTGCACCGTCCGCGCAATTCGTCTGGCTGCAGAAGGAATAGACCACGGTCTCCGCGCCGGTCTTTCGGTTGATCGCAAACACCGTGCCGCCGTTCGCATTGGCACCGCCGCAGCAGGTGGTGCCATACAGCGTGCCGTTCACATCGATCAGACTGGCCCAGCCGTCCGCGCCGTCCCCGCCGCTGGTGCCGAACGAGTGGAGCACCGTCTCCGCACCGGTGCTCGGATTGAGCGCAAATGCGGTGCCTTCGTGCTGTGTGCCGCCCCCCGGCGTTGCTCCATACAGCGTGCCCTTGATATTGATCAGACTGGCCGCGGGGAACATGCCGTCCTTGCATTTCTTCTGGCTGCAAAAAGAGTAGATTGCTGCCTCGGTGCCGGTGGTCGCGTTGACGGAGAAGACCGTGCCACAGCCGCCAAATTGGCGCCGGCAGTGTGTGCCGCCCCATTCGGTTGTGCCATACAGCACGCCGTTCACATCGACCAGGCCGGCTAAGGATCCGTTGCCGTCCGCGCAATTCTTCACGCTACAAAAAGAGTAAATGACCGTTTCTGTGCTCTTGGCGATTGCCGTCGCCGGAAACTGCACCGCCAACGCGCAGCCAATCGCGCCGCACAGGCGGAAGAACACGCGTTTCATCGCAATCCCTTCCTCAATTCGTACCGCATCCCGCTACAAGCAAGACAAGGCAACGAGCCGAAAGTTGCGCGGGGTTCCCAGTTAATTTGTCGTGACACTTGCCCGATTGCCATCCAGGATCGAGTGGCTCTGCCCCTCTTGCTCGCGCCGACCGCACCGTGCGTAGCCTTTGGCGGAAGATGACGCGCGGCTTTGCCCGTGCGCGGATGCAGATTTACAGCGGAATGTTGCCGTGTTTCTTCCAGATCTGCGGCACCTGTTTTTTGCGCAGCATTCGTAATGCCCGCGTGATGCGCCAGCGCGTCGAGTGCGGACGGATCACGTCGTCGATGTAACCGCGGCTAGCCGCAATGAACGGGTTGAGAAAGCGGTCTTCGTACTCTTTCGTCCGCGCGGCAATCTTTTCCCCGTCGCCGATATCCTGTCGGAAGATGATCTCGACCGCGCCTTTGGCACCCATCACTGCGATCTGCGCCGACGGCCACGCATAGTTGACATCGGCGCGCATGTGTTTGGATGCCATTACGTCATAGGCGCCGCCGTAAGCCTTGCGGGTAATCACCGTCACCTTGGGCGAGGTCGCTTCGGTAAAGGCAAAGAGCAGCTTCGCGCCGTGCTTGATGATGCCGCCATGCTCCTGCGCCACGCCGGGAAGGAATCCGGGCACGTCGACGAAGGTGACGATCGGTATGTTGAAGCAGTCGCAGAAGCGCACGAAACGCGCCGCCTTGCGGCTCGAATCGGAATCGAGAACACCCGCAAGCACCATGGGCTGGTTGGCGACGAATCCGACCGTCGAGCCCTCGAGACGCCCGAAGCCCGTGATCATGTTGCGCGCGAAGTTTTCCTGAATCTCGAAGAAATCACCCTCATCCGCGACTTTCAGGATCAGTTCCTTCATGTCGTAAGGCTTGTTGGGATTCTCGGGTACGAGTGTATCGAGGGAGGGTTCCTCGCGCCTGGGATCGTCGGTCGTCGGCCAGCACGGCGGATTCTCGCGATTGTTGAGCGGCAGAAAATCGTACAGCCGCCGTATTTCCTCCAGGGCAATGACGTCGTTTTCGTAGGCGCCGTCCGCGACAGCGGACTTCGTCGTATGTACGCGCGCGCCGCCCAGCTCTTCGGCGGTGACATCCTCCTGCGTTACTGTCTTCACCACATCGGGACCGGTGACGAACATGTACGACGTGTCGCGCACCATGAAGATGAAGTCGGTCATCGCGGGCGAATAGACGTCGCCACCGGCGCATGGCCCCATGATTACCGATATCTGAGGCACCACTCCGCTCGTCAGCACGTTGCGCCTGAACACTTCGCCGTAACCGGCAAGGCTCGATACGCCTTCCTGGATACGCGCGCCGCCGGCATCGAGGAGCCCGATGATCGGCGCCTGGTTCTGCATCGCCATGTCTTGGATCTTGCAGATTTTCTGGGCGTGCGTTTCGGAAAGCGAGCCGCCAAAGACCGTGAAATCCTTGGCGAAGACATAGACCATGCGGCCGTTGATCGTGCCCCAGCCGGTGACCACGCCGTCGCCGGGGATGCGATTCCTGTCGGCACCGAAATCGGCGTTCCGGTGTTCGACGAACATGTCGAATTCTTCGAACGAATTGGGATCGAGAAGCAGATCGAGCCGCTCGCGTGCAGTGAGCTTTCCGCGTTCGTGCTGCGTCTTGATGCGCGCTTCGCCGCCGCCAAGCCGCGCACGTTCCCGCCGCTGTTCCAGCTCCTGGATAATGTGCTTCATCGAATCCCCTGCTCGCCCTTTCAGTGTGACAATTTCAACGCCGATTCTCAACCAACGTGAATTGCACGAGGAGGCGCAGACAAGAAACCGCCAGGGCACAAAGGGTATCGAGATTTACCAAAGAGACACAGAGGTCACGGAGAAGACCTGTCGCGCGCCTTCGGCGCGCATAATCCCCTGCTTCGTGGTCTCTGTGTCTCGGTGGTTTTTCTTGTTGCCTCAGCGCCTCGGCAGTTCCCTTTGCTCTTCGCGCCCGATCAATCGATGAGCGAGACGAAGCGCTCGACGGCTTTCAGCCCGGTCAGAATGCGTGCACGGCGCAATTCTGCATTCGCATCGCGGCCCCATTTTTGCGCCTGAAAGAGTTCGTCGAGATGCGAAACCGCAAACGCCTCTTCCGCATTGATATGGCCCTCGACAAGCGCGAGCGCGACGACGAAGGAGGACGCAAGGGTCGCTGCCGCGTCGAGCGCCGCCAGTTCGAAATTGTCGCAGTCGGACACGATCTCCTGCATGCGCAGGAGTGCATCCACCGGCTGCTCGATGAAACTGATGCCGGAATCGGCAACGAAACGGATGCCGCGCCGCAGATGGGCCCATTCAAGCAGCACATCCCACTGCTCGTTCTGGCGCGCGATCAGTTCGGGTGGCTCGGCCGCGCGGTAGCAAAGCAGTTCGTTCCGCCCATAGCCCAGAACGTGCTCGATCACGGCGCCGCGCTGTGTCGACACCTTGGTTAGCGCCGAGCCGGCGAGCCCCGTCAGCCGCATGCGCTCCGGATCGAGCACTTCCCCCTGTTCGCGCCACTCCTGTGCGATCGCATCCGCGAGCGCGCGTGTTGGCAGCCGAAGCGGTGTCGTTCCGATTCTGGCCGGTATCTCGTCCAGCAGTATTTCGAAATTCTCGCCGGACGCAGCGGCAGTGGCGGTTTTGTAACTGCGCTTCGGATGGCTGCGAGTCATCGCGTTTGGGAATGCCTTTCGCGGGCGAAGCGCGCCGTGGGACTTTCGGCATCGAAGCCCATGAGATTCCACGTTTGCTGCATGTGTGGCGGCAGCGGCGCTGTTACGTTGAGGCGCCCGCCTTCCGGATGGGCGATGTCGATCGAACGCGCATGTAGGTGAAGGCGGTTTTCGATTTCGCCGCGTCCGCGCACGGCGGCGCCGCCATATTTGAAATCACCAACGATGGGCGTGCCGAGCGAGGCCAGATGCACGCGAATCTGATGCGTTCGGCCGGTGCGTGGCTTGACCGCCAACCAAGCATATTCGCGCCCGGCCGTATCGACGACGAGATAATCCGTCACTGCAGCTTTCGCGTTTTCGCTATCCGCCTCGACTTCGCGCATCTTCTCGTCGCGGCCGACCTTTTCCTTCCCGAGCGAAGAACGGATGCGTCCGCGTGGGCGATCGGGCACACCCTTTGTGAGTGCCCAATAAACCTTTTCGGCATCGCGGCGCCGGAGGGATTCGCTCAGCGCCACCGCCGCCGGTACCGTCCGCGCGACCACAAGAACACCCGAAGTATCGCGGTCGAGCCGATGCACAAGCCGCGGGCGCTGTCGTTTTCCGAACGTCAGGTGCTCAAGCAGCCCGTCCACATGTTCCCTGATGCCGCTACCGCCCTGGGTCGCAAGCCCGCTCGGCTTGTTGAGAACAAGGACGCTCGAATCCTTGTGAATCACAAGCGCTTCGGCCCGTTTCCTCGCCTGCTCACTCGATTGTGGAGAACCCGGCTGTGAATGTGTGGACGGGGCTTCCACAGCATTGTGCATCGTCTCAAGCTGGGGCGGCAAGCGAATGATCTGACCTGTGGAAATCCGTTCGGCCGCCTTGGCGCGCTTGCCGTCGAGGCGCACCTGCCCTGTGCGCAAAAGCTTCTCCAGCTGCCCGTGACTCACAGCCGGATAGTGGCGCTTGAACCAGCGGTCGAGTCGGGCGCCGTCATCGTCGGCTTCAACCTGCGCGCTTTTCATGGACTCCGCGTGTACCCTGATCTCCAGCGAATCGAAATGAACATCAGACTCCCATTCTTGCTCCTGCTTGGACTCGGCGGCGCGCTCGGCACGCTGGCGCGCTACTGGCTGTCGGGGGTCATCGCCAACGCCGTCGGGCAGACCTTTCCTTGGGGCACGATCATCGTAAACGTTACGGGATCGTTCGTGATCGGCTTTTTTGCGACGCTGACTGCACCCGATGGCCGGTTCCTCGTTAGCGGCAGCACGCGCCAATACGTCATGACCGGCTTCTGCGGCGGGTATACGACCTTTTCGTCCTTCAGCCTCCAAACGCTCAATCTGATGAACGATCGCGAATGGCTTTACGCTGGCGGCAACGTGCTGGCCTCCGTCGCCCTGTGTCTTCTGTTCGTGTGGCTCGGCGCCATTTGCGCGGCCGCGGTCAATCAGATGAAAGGCGTCTGAGATGAACCTCCCGCGCGACGCCATGCTGCTTCGTATCTTCATCGGCGAAGCCGATAAGCACGCCGGCATGCCGCTTTATGAAGCAATTGTGATGAAAGCGCGCGAACTGCACCTCGCAGGCGCCACGGTGCTCCGCGGGCCGATGGGGTTCGGACCGTCGAGCCGAATTCACACGGCGAAGATCCTGCGCCTTTCCGAAGACCTGCCCTTCGTCATCGAAATCGTCGACACGGAGGAAAAGATCGATGCCTTTCTGCCCGTGCTCGATGGGATGATGGGCAGCGGTCTCGTTACTCTGGAGAAGGTGAAGGTGCTGCAATACGGGCGCAGTCCGAACGACAAGACGCCGAGGGATTAGTCAGACTCGGCGGATCGCAGCCCCTGGGTGGACCATTCCAAGTCCCGCACATTCCGAAAATTGGCAAACCGTGTTCCAAATGCCAGGGGCGAGACGAACAGCCTCGCAAGGTTGGTCGGAGCGAGCCGAAAACCTCACCGGCGCCGATTGCATGATTCGACACTTTCCCATAAATATGGGTATCCATATAAGTGACCAACCATGAAGACCACGGTTGAATTGCCAGACGAGCTTTATCGGCGCGTCAAAGCGGAAGCAGCGCTAAGCGGTCGGAAGGTGAAGGATCTTGTCGAGGCCGGGCTTAGCCTCCTGTTGGATCGATCACCCGCGTCACGACGTCGTTTGACCATGGCGGAATTGGTGAAGGGTGCCAAGGGCGTCGTCGATTCCGGCGTCCCGGATCTGGCCACGAACCCGAAACATCTGGAGGGATTCGGGCGGGATGCGCGCGGCGATCGTTGACACCGGGCCGCTCGTTGCACTGCTTGATAGAGGCCAGCGCGTCCACGCGTGGGCGGTCGCGCGGTTCGAGGAACTGGAGCCGCCAGCGCTCGTGTGTGAGCCGGTCCTTGCCGAATCGATGTACCTGCTCGGACGGTTGACTCCGGCACAGGATGCTCTGTTCCGCCTGCTGGACAGCGGTGCCATCCGAATTGCTTTCCGACTCGACGAACACATTGCGCCGGTTCGTGCACTCTGCCGCAAGTACCGCGACCAACCCATGTCACTTGCAGACGCCTGTATCGTACGCATGTCGGAACTTTACGAGCGACACGGCGTGCTTACGCTGGATTCCGATTTCTTCGTCTATCGCCGGCATGGGCGTAGCCCGCTTCCGCTGATCCATCCGGCCGCCTAGGCGCCGGGATCAGTGCCCCGCGCCTTTCGCAGATTGGCCCAGTGTTCCAGGCGCTTTCGGACTTCACGTTCGAAGCCTGTATTTTTGGGCGCGTAGAAGTTCTCACGCTGCATGCCCTCGGGAAAGTAGTTCTGGCCGGAGAAGGAATCGTCGGCCGCATGGTCGTATTCGTAGCCCTTGCCGTAACCGAGCTTTTTCATCAACTTCGTCGGCGCATTCAGAATGTGTGCTGGCGGCGTGAGCGAACCATGTTCTCCGGCTGCGCGCATCGCAGCGCCGTGCGCCACGTACACCGCGTTCGATTTCGGCGCGCTCGCGAGATAAAGGACCGCCTGCGCAAGTGCGATTTCGCCCTCCGGACTGCCCAGGAAATCGTACACGTCTTTGGCTGCCAGCGCCTGCACGACCGCCTGGGGATCGGCAAGACCGATATCCTCCACTGACGCGCGCACGAGCCGCCGCGCGATGTAGAGCGGTTGCTCGCCCCCGGCGAGCATACGCGCGAGCCAGTAGAGCGCCGCGTCGGGATCGGAGCCGCGGATCGATTTGTGCAGCGCCGAGATGAGGTTGTAATGCTCTTCACGGGTCTTGTCGTAGAGCGGCGCGCGCTTCTGCACGAGCGCGACGAGGCTTGCAGAATCGAGCGGCCGATCCGTTTGTACGACCGCGATTTCCTCCGCAAGATTGAGTACGTAGCGGCCGTCGCCATCCGCCATCGCTCGCAGGGTCTCGCGCGCCTCGTCGGTCAGCGGGAACGGTTTTTTGTAGAACGCTTCGGCACGGGCCAGGAGCGTCTCCAGCGCCGCGTCATCGAGCCGGCGCAGCACCAGAACCTGGGCGCGCGACAGGAGGGCGCCGTTCAACTCGAACGATGGGTTCTCCGTGGTCGCACCGACGAGAACGACGGTGCCGTCCTCGACGACGGGAAGAAAGCTGTCCTGCTGGCTTCGGTTGAAGCGATGGATTTCGTCGATGAAGAGCAGCGTGCCCTGCCCCGTACGACGGCGCTGGCGCGCCGCGTCGAAGGCTTTCTTGAGGTCGGCGACGCCGGAAAAAACCGCCGACAACTGTTGGAAGTGAAGCCGGAACGCGTTCGAGAGGAGCCGCGCGATCGTCGTTTTGCCGGTGCCTGGCGGCCCCCAGAGCACAATCGAATGCGGCCGGTTCTCCGCGACCATGCGGCCGATGGGACCCGTCGGCGCGAGCAGATGATCCTGGCCGACCACCTCGGCGAGCGATTGTGGTCTCAGACGATCGGCAAGCGGTCGCGGCGCGTCACCCTCCAGCCCTCCGGCTTCGAACAGATCGGACATGGGACAATTATAGCGCTCGCCGCGCAAGCGCTGGCGCAGCGGGTGCATTTGCGCGGGAGGAGGCGAGCAAAGCGCGAACCGATGCCCGCTCGCCCTATCCGCTCACCGAAAGCGTGAGATGCTGGTCGCCGCGCTGGATGACCATCTCCCAGTGGCCCTCCGCCGCTTCGAGAGCGCGCTGCAGCTCACCGACCGAGTGTACTTCCTGTCCGTTGATGGAGCGAATGATGTCACCAGCCTGGAAACCGTAGGATCCGGAGGGCGTACCGTCGCTCGTTGAAACCACCACGACGCCGTGCGCGGAGAAGTCCAGCTGCAGGTCGGACGCGACCGCGGGCGAAAGATTCTCCACATGAGCGCCTGTCAGCGGATTGCGCCCTCCGATGGACGTCAGTTGCCGCGGCGGGTTTTCCGGCGGCAGACCCACGGCGAGAGAAACATCGCGCGTCTTTTTTCCGCCGCCGGAGACACGGACATGTACAACATCTCCCGGCCGATGCGTGGCGACGCGATAGTTCAGGCCCTGCATATCGTCCACATCGACACCATCAATCGCTAGCACCACATCGCCGGATTTGAGACCTGACTGTGCCGCGGGGCCACCGGGATAGACGCTCTTGATCAGGACGCCGCCCGGCCGCGGCAAATCCATGGCCTGCGCGATCTGCTCCGTTACCGGCTGGCCATCGGCGCCAAACCACGGGAGTTTTACACCGCCGCCGAGCGCACCCTCGACGACGCGCCGGACAAGATTTGCGGGGGTGGCAAAACCGATGCCGGCATACTCGCCGGTGCGCGAATAGATGGCGGTGTTGATCCCTGCGAGTTTTCCATCGGCCGTGACGAGCGCGCCGCCGGAGTTGCCGGGGTTGATGGCGGCATCGGTCTGGATGAAAAACTGGTAGTCGCTGGCGCCGATCTGCGTTCGTGCAAGAGCAGAGACAATGCCCATCGTTACCGTTTGTCCTACGCCGAAGGGATCGCCGATGGCGAGCACGATATCCCCGACGCTCAGGCGATCGCTGTCCCCGAATTCGATGGTCGGCAGCCGCTCGCCCTTGGCGTCGATCTTGATCACGGCGAGATCGGTGCGACTGTCGGCAAGCAGCACGCGCGCCTTGAACTCCCGGCGATCCGAAAGCGCGACGGTGATATTCTGGCCACCCTGCACCACGTGATTGTTGGTGACGATGATCCCGTCCGCTCGGACGATGACGCCCGAGCCCAGCGACTGCTGCACACGCTGGCGCATTTCCGGCGTCGCGCCGAAGAAGCGCTGGAAGAAAGGATCGGCGAAAAGCGGATTGACCTGGGCCTGTACAACCGAGCGCGAATAGACGTTCACCACGGCAGGGGCCACGCGCTTGACCACGGGTGCAAAGGTAAGCTGAACCTGCGGCATCGATTGCGGCGTCTCGGCCGCGGACGACCCCGCGACCGCAAAGCCGACGAGGAGTGCCGCTGCAAGGCCAATCGATCTGATGCTGTTCATGGTGAAGCGTCCCTCAAAAGCAAAGGGGCGGCTCCCGACCGCCCCTTGTCAATTCTGCACCGCCCCCGCAAGCGCGACACCGCGTCCCGCGTGAGTCCTATTCCTCGGCTTCCTCATCGGCTTCTACCGGACCAGAGTCCTGGCCCTTGGCGCTCTCGTCCCTGTCGACGAATTCGATGAACGCCATCTCGGCATTGTCGCCGTAGCGAAAGCCCGCCTTGAGCACACGGGTATAGCCGCCCGGCCGCTCGGCATAGCGGGGGCCGAGCACGTCGAACAGTTTCTTGACCTGGGTCTGATCCTTGATCTGGGAGAGCGCCTGCCGGCGGGCGTGAAGATCGGACGCGCCCCGCCTCGACAACGTGACGAGCTTCTCGACGATCGGCCTGAGCTCTTTCGCCTTCGGCAGCGTCGTCTTGATCTGTTCGTGCTTGATCAGCGCCGCGGCCATGTTGGCGAACATGGCTTCCCGGTGCGCTGTGGTGCGGCCGAGCTTCCGACCCTGATTGCGATGGCGCATGTCCCTTCGATCCTAATTCATAGCCCTCTCATCCTAAGCTTGTCGAAGGATGAGGCCTCACCCTTCGACAAGCTCAGGGTGTGAGGCGGTTGTTCAATACTGGTCTTCGTACCGCTTGGCCAGATCCTCGATATTCTCCGGCGGCCAGCCCGGCACTTCCATGCCGAGATGCAGGCCCATCTCCGCCAGCACCGCCTTGATCTCGTTCAGCGACTTCCGGCCGAAGTTCGGCGTTCGGAGCATCTCGGCTTCCGTCTTCTGGATCAGGTCACCGATGTAAACGATGTTGTCGTTCTTGAGACAGTTTGCCGAGCGCACCGACAGCTCCAGCTCGTCCACCTTCTTGAGGAGCACGGGGTTGAAGGCGAGATCGGGCTTCGCCTCTTCGGCGACGCGCTCGCGTGGCTCCTCGAAGTTGATGAAAACCTGCAGCTGGTCCTGGAGAATGCGTGCCGCATAGGCGACGGCGTTGTCGGGCGACACGGCGCCGTTCGTCTCCACCATCAGCGTCAGCTTGTCGTAATCGAGAATCTGTCCTTCGCGGGTGTTCTCGACCTTGTAGCTCACCTTCTTGACCGGGCTGAACAGCGAGTCGACCGGGATCAGTCCGATCGGCGCATCTTCCGGACGGTTCCGGTCGGCCGGCACGTAACCCTTGCCGGTTGCGACGGTCAGCTCCATGCGAAACTCGACCTTCTCGTCCAGCGTGCAGAGCACAAGGTTTGGATTGAGAATCTCGATATCCGCGATCTGCGTGATCTGCCCGGCCGTAACTTCACCCGGCCCCGTCGCGCGCAGCGTCAGCCGTTTCGGACCTTCCGCATGCATGCGCATCGCGATCTGCTTCACGTTCAGCACGATATCGGTCACGTCCTCGCGCACGCCCGGAATGGACGAGAATTCGTGCAGCACGCCTTCGATGTGTATCGAAGTCACGGCTGCGCCTTGAAGCGAGGAGAGCAGCACGCGCCGCAGCGCGTTGCCGAGGGTCAGGCCGAAACCGCGCTCCAGCGGTTCGGCGACCAGAGTCGCGGCCTTCCCGACGTCATGACCGCTGTCGACCTTCAGCTTCTGGGGTTTGATCAGTTCTTGCCAATTCTTCTGGAACACGTCTTTTCCTCATCGTTTCCCGGACGCGGAACCCGCGCCCAATTCGTTCGACAAGTTGGAACGCGAGACGAACGTTAAACGCGCCTGCGTTTTGGCGGCCGGCAGCCATTATGTGGGATCGGCGTTACGTCGCGGATTGCCGTCACTGTCAGGCCGACAGCCTGGAGCGCCCGAAGCGCCGATTCGCGCCCCGATCCCGGTCCGCTCACTTCCACTTCAAGAGTTCGCATGCCGTGCTCGACCGCCTTCTTTCCGGCATCCTCGGCGGCAACCTGCGCCGCGTAGGGTGTCGATTTTCGTGAACCCTTGAATCCCAACGATCCCGCCGACGACCAGGAAATGGTGTTTCCCTGCCCGTCGCTGATCGTAATGATCGTGTTGTTGAACGTCGCGGCGACATGGGCCACGCCCACCGCAACATTCTTCTTTTCCTTCTTTCGCGCACGCGGCGCCGGCTTTGCCATGGTCCTTGGGTCCTACTTCGTCACTTTCTTCTTGCCGGCGATCGCCTTGGCCGGACCTTTCCGGGTGCGCGCATTGGTGTGCGTGCGCTGACCCCGGACGGGAAGTCCCTTCCGGTGCCTGAGACCCCGGTAGCAACCGAGATCCATCAACCGCTTTATGTTCATCGCCACTTCGCGGCGGAGGTCACCCTCGACCATGTAGTCGCGGTCAATCGCCTCGCGGATCTGAATGACCTCCGCATCCGTAAGGTCATGGACCCGCCGGTTCGGGGCAATCCCCACCTTTCGGCAGATTTCCCTCGCCTTGGAGGGGCCGATGCCGTGAATATAGCGAAGCCCGATCTCGACGCGCTTCTGCGTGGGAATGTTGACGCCGGCGATACGCGCCACGGTTAATCTCCTTTTGT
>DATGGN010000170.1:0-2032 GCA_035308485.1 Rhizomicrobium sp. | reverse complement strand
TGACATTTCGGACAGCGCGTCAGTGCCATGGCGCCGAGGCTTGCCAGGCTTATCGCGAGACCCGCAATTCCCGCGATCCAGCTCCAGAAGAGTACCTTGACGAACCACGTGGCCATGAGACCGAGAGGCGCGGCGACAATGGCCACCAGCAGCAAAATCTGGTATTTCCGCAGAGTACTCATTGGACCTGTTCGAAAGCACTCCGGCCTGGATCGGCGCGACGGCGTCGTCTCGGGCAAAACCGCAACCGCGGCCGTCGAAACCGTACATGCGGAAACACTGTTGGTTTGTCTTCCCGATTCTCGGCGACAAACGACACTGGCCCGCGGCACCGGACGGTTCGATTCGCTTCGCCACGCATTCGCGCCTCGGGCAACCATAGCATTGCTGGTACACAAGAATATAGTATCAGGTCCTACGCCGCGGAATTTTTGTCGTGATATTCATTGGTACAGCAGGTTGCAGTGTAGTATCCAGTCCTACATGTCGGGTCTGGTCCGGCAGACGACGTAAGGCGGGGCCCGTCAACCGGCGCTCGCGATTGCAAATCGCCGCGGCCGAAAGAAGACGATTCCCGCGAGAAGGCCGCCAATTCCCACGACGTCGGTGACAATATCGAAGGTTGTCATGGCGTAGGCGCCCAATGCGATCAGCGCGATGCCGCTCAAAGCCGGGAACAGCGCCACCATGACCCACCGCGCGATCGATCGATGGAGCGTCTCCCGGAAAACCCAAAACGCCACCAAACCGGCAAGTCCGTAATAATAGGCCACCAGAATGCCGACGGCGCGCACGCCGTCCTGGATGATCGAGTTGAGCGTGGGCATCAGGCTCGAACCCCACAGAAGAGCGAGCCCGACGACGATAAGGACAACCATCGCCCGCACCGGCGTGTGCGTGCGGGCTCCCACCACCCCGAAGGTCCTCGGCATCGCTCCGTCGCGGCCCATCGCGAACAGGGTCCGTGAGAACTGCAGCATGGTTGTCTCGAGCGTCGCGATGCTCGAGAGAATCACGGCGGCCGACGCCAGCAGCCCGCCGGTACGGCCAAAGCCCGCGGCAATGGTGATGTCATAGATGATGTTCGTAGAGAGACTGCTCGCCTTGCCTGCGCTGAAGAGCAGCAGCGCCGCAAACACGAAGGCGATGTAATAGACGATCGTGACGAAGATGCTGAGGAAGCCTCCGAGACCCGCGTTCTCTTCGCCGTTTTTGGTTTCTTCGGCGAGATTGGCCGTCACGTCCCAACCCCAATAGAAGAACACCACGACAAGGGCGCTGTTCGCAAAACCCGAGAGGGAATAGCCGAAGCCGAACCACCCCCATGAAATCAGATTGGCCGGGCCGAACTGCGCGGCATGGACGAAAGCCCCGATGGCGACCGCCGTCAGAATGACGAGTTCGACGCCGGTCATGACCATCTGCACGCGGCTGGTCACCTCGATCCCGATGATCAGGACGAGCCCGATCGCAAGAAACCAGGCGCTCGCGATAACGGCACTCACGACAACCTGTTGCGTCAGGGCGGGATCGAAGAAATCGAGCGTGGCCGTGGCGAGCGGCAGGCTCCCCGTTACCATGAAAATCATCGACGCGACGAGCAGCGCCCAACCGGAAAAGTAGCCCCAGAATTTCCCGAAATGGACGCTCGTCCACTGAAACGCGGCGCCGGCATTCGCGTCGAGCCGATTCAGTTCGCGGAAAGCGACGGCAATTCCGAGCATCGGCACGGCGAAGATCAGGAGCGCTCCTGGCGACAGCATGCCCGCTACGCCCAGCAGCACAGCAGTGGTAACGGCGATTGTGTAACCGGGCGCGCTGCCGGCGATCCCCATGACCAGCGACTCGACAAAAGAGAGCGAGCCGGCCCTGAGCTGCGCGTGACCGGCGCTCACGTTCCGGAATTCAAGCGAGAGCACGCATTCTCATGCCGTGGGAAAGCGCAGCACGACAGGGAAAGGTTTGACCGACGTCGCGAACCTTTGCGACAGAGCACGCGCGACAGCCTCAATATTGGTACGTGGCGGTGATG
>DATGGN010000169.1:0-21220 GCA_035308485.1 Rhizomicrobium sp. | reverse complement strand
GCGTGTCGGCGACAAAAACTTTGGAGATATCTCCAGACATAGGGACGGTCCTGGTTACATGAGTCACTTGAGCAGCGACTCTCCACAACCATCCTCAAATCACCCCATGCTGCACAAGGCGGCCGAAACCGGACGCTTACGAATAACCGCGGCCGGTGCCGAGGTTGAGCGCGGCTGCCGGTCGCATTATCGTGCTCTCTTACAAGGCGAGACTCATGGCTTGGGGGCGTCCGGGTATTAAAGGCATTTTTCCAGGCGCCTTGATTGCGCTGACGAGTGCGGCGCCGCGCGAGGCCCTGGCTGCCGTAACGATCTCGTCTGCAGCGTCCCAGAACATTAACTGCGCGAGCGGCATCTGCACGCCGACGGCGAAGAATGCAGTCCTCAACGTCGGTGACCTCGAAAATCTGCTGGCGTCCGGCAATGTTGCCGTCACGAGCACCGGTTCCGGTGTTCAGGCTCGGGACATCCGCATCAAGACCGCTCTGGGTTGGTCCTCGAACAGCACGCTTGTTCTGGACGCTTACGGATCAATCGCGATCGACGATTCCGTAACAGTGAGTGGAATTGCGGGCCTGACCCTCACCACGAATGACGGTGTCAAAGACGGCGTCCTGTCATTCCAAAAGAAGGGCCACGTCATGTTCGCAAATCTGTCGAGCAATCTCACCATCAACGGCACAGCCTACACGCTCGAGAACTCCATTGTCGCGCTCGCCAGCGCCATCGCTTCCAATCCTTCCGGTGCTTATGCGCTTGCAGCCAGTTACGATGCGAGCGGGGACGGCACATACACCACTGTACCGATTCCGACCCCATTGACGGGCACCTTCGAGGGGCTCGACAATGCGATTTCGCACCTTTCGATTGAGGCCGCGACTGAAACCGAGGTGGGTCTATTTGCCGAGGTGGCGAGCGACGGTACGCTCCGCGACATCCACGTGCCGCATGCGAACATCTCCAACACCGCGGGCGATTCCTGCGCCGGCCCGCTGGCCGGGACCAATTTCGGACTCATCATAGGTGCATCCGCAAGTGGTACGGTTAGTTCGGAGAATTCCTGTGCAGGTGGTCTAGTGGGCTCTCTTGCTGGATTCGAAGGAGAAGGGATCATCATGCTGTCCAGCGGAGCGACCAAGGTGTCGGGGCTGGTAGCAGGTGGGCTGGTCGGGAGCGCAACTGGCGGGAACCTGCTTCAATCTTTCGCGACGGGCAAAGTATCGGCGACCGAATATGCCGGCGGTCTGGTCGGGGAATACAGCGGTGGAGCGATCAAGAATTGTTACGCAACGGGACGCGCGCAAGTCCCTCGATCGGATCAGGCAACCGTGGGCGGGATGGCCGGTCTAATCGATGAGCAAGCCGCCGTGGGATCGTCGTACTCTAGCGGCGACGTGAAAGGCGGCGTTGGCGGCCCGGCATGGACAAAGGGCGGATTCGTCGGGGCCGTTTCCAACGCTATGTTTTCGAACAGTTACTGGGACACAGATACGAGCGGGATTAGAAATCTTCACAGAGGCGCGGGCAACGTGAAGGACGAGGCCGGCATCGAAGGACTTACCACTGTCCAGCTCAAGTCGGGTCTTCCCAGCGGTTTCAGTCCATTGATCTGGGGCGAGAATGCTGATGTCAACGACGGGTTTCCTTATCTGCTGGCAAACGCGCCCGATTAGTCCGCACCGTGCGGCGGCGAGGACAAGAGCAAATGTTCCCAAAAAATAAAGTTGTCATTCCCGCGCAAGCGGGAGTGACAGGATTTGGATTCGGAAACAGGACCGTCAGCGCGTCCCGTTTTGATTTGCGTCCTTCCTGTACCACGTCCAGGCGGAGGCGATGATGGCGTCGAGGTCGGTCCATTTCGCCTCAAAGCCGAGCACGCGCCGGGCGGCGCTTGCATCGGCGACGAGCTTGGGCGGATCGCCGGTGCGGCGGCCGACATAGCGGCAGGAAACCGCCTCGCCGGTGACGCGCGAAGTGGCGTCGACCACTTCGCGCACGGAATAGCCCCGGCCGGTGCCGAGGTTGAGCGCGGTCGTTTCGCCGCCGTCCTCGAGATAGCGGAGCGCCGTTACGTGGGCGTCCGCGAGATCGCAGACGTGAATGTAGTCGCGGATCGCCGTACCGTCCGGCGTCGGATAATCCGTGCCGAACACGTCGAGCACGTCGATCTCGCCGCTCGCCGCCATCAGGGCGCGCGGAATGAGATGGGTCTCCGGATCGTGCCGCTCGCCGATCTCGCCCGAGGGATGGGCGCCGGCGGCATTGAAATAGCGCAGCGACACGGAGCGCAGGCCGTGCGCGGCGCCGGCGTCCTTCAGCGCCTGCTCGACCATAAGCTTGGAGCGCCCGTACGGATTGATCGGCGCGAGCGGCAGATTCTCCGGCATGGGCTGGGTTTCGGGCGTGCCGTACACCGCGCAGGTGCTCGAAAACACGAAGCGGTCGACGCCGCATTGGGCCATCGCCCGCAGCAGCGTCAACGCGCCGGCAAAATTGTTGCGGTAATAGTCGAGCGGCCTTTCCACCGATTCGCCCACATAGGCGAGCGCCGCAAAATGCATGACTGCCGACGGCCGGTACGTGTTCAGCACCGCGACAAGACGGGCTTCGTCGAGAATGTCGCCTTCTTCGAACGGACCGAAACGCACAAGCTCGCGGTGGCCGCGCGACAGGTTGTCGTAGGTTACCGGCGTAAACCCGGCGGCGCGCAGCGCGCTCGCGGCGTGACTGCCGACATATCCGGCGCCGCCGGTCACGAGAATATTCACGACACGGACTCTCCTGCCGGGACGATCAAACCGGGAGGCCGGCCACTTCGCGGGCGCGGCGATCCGCCAGCAAACGATCGAAATAGGCGATCGTTCGCTTCAGCCCGTCCTCGAGCGGCACCTGCGGCGCCCAACCGAGCACCTCCTGCGCCCTGGCGATATCGGGCCGGCGCTGCTTCGGATCGTCATGCGGCAGCGGTCGATGTACAACCTTCGACGCCGACCCCGTCAGCTCGACGACTTTCCGGGCAAGGTCGATGATCGTGAATTCGACCGGATTGCCGAGATTGATCGGTCCGACCACATCCGCGGGCGTCGCCATGAGGGCCATGAACCCGTCGATCAGGTCGTCGACGTAGCAGAAGGACCGTGTCTGCAGGCCTTCGCCGAATACCGTGATCTCGCGTCCCGTCAGCGCCTGTACAATGAAACTGGAAACCACCCGGCCGTCGTTGGGGTGCATCCTGGGACCATAGGTATTGAAGATGCGGCACACCTTGACGGGCATGTTGTGCTGGCGCCGATAGTCGAAAAACAGCGTTTCGGCGCAGCGCTTGCCCTCGTCGTAACAGGAACGCGGCCCCACCGGATTGACGTGACCCCAATAGTTCTCCGGCTGCGGATGAACCTGCGGGTCGCCGTACACTTCGGAGGTCGAAGCCTGAAAAATCCGCGCCTTCACCCGCTTCGCAAGACCCAGCATGTTGATCGCGCCGATGACGCTCGTCTTCGTCGTCTGCACGGGATCGCGCTGGTAATGGATGGGCGAGGCGGGACAGGCGAGATTGTAGATCTCGTCGACTTCGACATAGAGCGGGAAGGTGATGTCGTGCCGGATCAGTTCGAAATGCGGCTGCCCGGCGAGCCCCTGCACGTTCTGATGGGCGCCGGTGAAGAAATTGTCGACGCAGATCACATGGGCGCCGGATTCGATGAGCTTTTCGCACAGATGCGAGCCCAGGAATCCTGCGCCACCGGTGACGAGCACGCGCTTTTCGAGATGCATCGGGACCCCATGAGCGGGAGGCGGCAAGCTATCGGCGCCACCGTATGGTTTCAACCATAGGTAAGAATTGCTGCTCGCCGGTTAACCACCCTTCGGCAAGCTCAGGGTGAGGCTTTTTCTGCCCTCATCCTGAGCCTGACGAAGGATGAGGGTGCGTGCCCGGACACCCCAAAACGCGCCATTTTCCCAAATTGAGGAGTCCCTTGGAACCCACCGGGCGTTGTGCTGTTAGGACTTTCGGGCGGTTTTCCGCGGGTCTTTGCGAAGCCGCGTGAAAGCCGGGCGAGGTAGAGGTCGAAATGCTTCCCAGACTTTGCCACGTGGGCAACGCGGACGATGCCGCGATCCGGCGGGCCGCGGAGCTCGGCTTCAACGGTGTCGTCGCCACGCTGAATAACGGTGCAGTCCGGAACGGCGCGCTCGATGCGCTGGCGGAAGCCTGCGCCGCGCGCACGATGGATCTCTTCCTGGACTTCGACTTCTCGCAATGGGACCTGCACGACCAGATCGTCGAGAGGCATCCCGACTGTTTCGCGATCCGCCGCGAGTCCGACGGCGAGGTCGTCGACCCGCGCGAGCCGGACCGCGGTCACGGGCGCGCGTTCCTGCGTCACTGCGACGATCTGGAGCCGGTGATCGAATGGGGGAACGCGCAGCTCGAAGGGGCGCTAGGCGCCGGCGTGAAAGGGGTTCGCGCCGTCCATCCGGTTGGCGCGAGCACGCAAATCTGGACGCACCTCATCGCCAACGCACGCGAACACAGCAATCGGGAATTGATTCTCGTTGCGGACACGACCGGCCTCGCGCGCAGCGATCTTCCCGCGCTCGCGGATTGCGGTTTCGACTTCACGCTGTCGTCGCTGCCGTGGTGGGACGGGCGCACCAACTGGCTGATCGAAGAGCACGAGGCGTTGTCGCGCATCGCGCCCGTCATCGCGCAGGTCGATGCACCGGTACGGATCCCGCCCGCGTCTCTGACAGCACGCCAGGCGCGACTCGCACTCGCGGCGCTGACGGGATCGGGACTGATGATGCCGCTCCGTTTCGCCGACGAGGCTCCAGACGACGGCAAAGCCACAGACCTCGATGCGTTCATCCGCTCCATCAACAGCTTCGTCGGCGCGAAGAAGACGGCACCCAGGCGTTTGCTCAAACGGAGCGGAGCCGGCGCCAACGTCACGGTGTTGATGAGCATGGAAAGCGCCGATCCGACGCTCGCGGAAGAAGCCTTTGTCGCGCTGGTCAATCCGAGCCCTTCCGTCGTGGCAGAACCGGGCCCGGAAGTTGCGCTCGCATTGGGCGATTTCAATGCACTGCAATCGGTCTTCGAGCGCCATTCGCCCTCTTCCAGACTGCCGCCGCGCGCCGCGCGCGTTTTTCATGCGACCCGATCCGCACCGGTCCGCCCGGCGTCCGGACCCGACAGGAACAGCGCGAGCACGGCGGCAGACGCGCCGCGAATCGTGATCGCCAACGTCACCCCCTGTGTGGCGGGCGGCCGCTTTCCGGCGCGACGCATCGTCGGCGAACGATTGACCGTCGAAGCGGACATTTTCACCGACGGCCATCCGCTTCTTGCCGCCGAGCTCTCCTGGCGCGCGGAAGACGAACGCAACTGGGGTCGTACACGCCTTGCGCCGCTCGACAATGACCGCTGGCGAGGAACATTCGACCTGCCGCGGATCGGCCGCTTCCGTTTTGTACTTTCGGCCTGGATCGACTCCTACGGCGGCTTCGTGCGCGACCTCATGCGAAAGCGCGATGCCGGGCAGGATCTCGAACTCGAAGCCGAAGAAGGTCTCGCACATCTGAAAAGCGTGCGCGCACGCGCCGGGGGAGCGGCCCTGACCGCCCTCGACAAACTCATCGCTGCTTTCAGCGAGCTGTCATCCGACGACCGCGTCGCACTTCTCGCCGCCCCCGAGACTCTCGAAATCGTCGCTCGGGCCGACGAGCGGCATTTTCTGACCAGGAGCCAAAGCTGTTTCGTCGAGGTCGAGCGCCAGGCCGCGCGGTTCGCGAGCTGGTACGAGCTTTTTCCCCGTTCGCAGACGGAGAGTCCGGCGCGCTCCGGTACCTTCCGCGACGTCATCGCGCGGTTGCCCGCGATCGCCGAGATGGGATTCGACGTCCTGTACATGACGCCGATTCACCCGATCGGCCGTACGCACCGGAAGGGCCGCAACAACGCCCTCGTCGCCGGCGCAGGCGATCCCGGCAGCACCTATGCCATCGGCGGTCCCGAGGGCGGCCACGACGCGATCCATCCGGAACTCGGCTCGATCGAGGACTTTCGCGCGCTGGTACTGGCCGCGCACGGCCATGGCATGGAGATCGCGCTCGATTTTGCCGTTCAATGTTCGCGCGACCATCCCTGGCTCGCCGAACACAAGGGCTGGTTTGCCTGGCGCCCCGACGGATCGATCCATTTCGCCGAAAACCCGCCCAAGAAGTACGAGGACATCGTCAACATCGATTTCTACGGCGCGGAGGCCGTGCCCGGTGCCTGGCTTGCGCTGCGCGATATCGTCCTGCACTGGATCGATGCGGGTGTACGCATCTTCCGGGTCGACAATCCGCATACCAAGCCGTTCCCGTTCTGGGAGTGGATGATCGCCGATGTACGCGCGCGGCACCCGAACACGATCTTCCTGTCCGAAGCTTTCACCCGGCCGAAGATCATGTACCGCCTGGCGCAGCTCGGGTTCTCCCAGTCCTACACCTACTTCACCTGGCGGAACACCAAGCGCGAGCTGACGGAATACCTCACCGAACTGACGCAGCCGCCGGTCAGCGATTTCTTCCGGCCGCATTTTTTCGTCAATACGCCCGACATCAACCCGTACTTCCTGCAGACATCGGGCCGCAGCGGCTTTCTCATCCGCGCCGCGCTGGCGGCCACTCTCTCCGGCCTGTGGGGGATGTATTCCGGATTCGAACTCTGTGAAGCCGAACCGTTGCCGGGCCGCGAGGAGTACATGGATTCGGAAAAATACGAGATCAAGCCGCGCGACTGGAAAGCGCCGGGCAACATCATCGCGGAAATCACCGCGCTCAATCGGCTGCGGAGGGAGGAGCCGGCCTTGCAAAGCCATCTCGGGCTCGCGTTCTACAACGCCTTCAACGACAATTTGCTCTATTACGGGAAGTCCGCGCCGGGGCATCGCGACCGCATTCTCGTCGCGGTAAACCTCGACCCTCACAATGCCCAGGAAGCCGATTTCGAAATCCCGCTGTGGGAATGGGGACTGTCCGACGATCAGTCACTCGAATGCGAAGATCTCCTCGACGGCAGGCGTTGGGTATGGCAGGGAAAAATCCAGCACATGCGGCTGACGCCGGACGCGCCCTACGCCATCTGGCGTGTGCGGCCGGCACGCGAGATCTGAACGCATGGCGCGACGCAGAGCAGTCACCCTGCCCTCCGATCCCCATTGGTTCCGCGATGCGGTGATCTACCAGGTGCACGTCAAATCGTTTTTCGATTCGAACAACGACGGCGTCGGCGATTTTCCAGGGCTGATCCGGCGCCTCGATTATCTCGCGGAAGTGGGCGTCAACGCCGTGTGGCTGCTGCCGTTCTATCCTTCGCCGCGCCGCGACGACGGATACGACATCTCCGATTACCGTGGCGTACACAAGGAATACGGCAATGTGCAGGACGTACGCACATTCATCCGCGAAGCGCACGCGCGCGGCATTCGCGTGATCACCGAACTCGTCGTCAACCACACCTCCGACCAGCATCCCTGGTTTCAGCGGGCGCGGCGCGCGAAGCCCGGCTCGGCGGCCCGCGATTTCTATGTGTGGTCGAACACCGACCGGACCTATGCCGGCACGCGCATCATCTTCATCGACACCGAGAAATCGAACTGGACCTGGGACGACGAGGCGAAAGCCTATTACTGGCACCGCTTCTATTCGCACCAGCCGGATCTGAATTTCGACAATCCGCAGGTGCTGAAAGCCGTGATCTCGGTCATGCGCTTCTGGCTCGACATGGGCGTGGACGGACTTCGCCTCGACGCCGTTCCCTATCTCGTCGAGCGCGAGGGCACGTCGAGCGAAAATCTTCCCGAGACGCACGCCATCCTGAAGCACATCCGCAAGGTGGTGGATGAACACTATCCCGACCGCATGCTGCTCGCTGAAGCCAACCAGTGGCCGGAAGACATCCAGGAATATTTCGGCGCGGGCGACGAATGCCACATGGTTTTCCATTTCCCGCTGATGCCGCGCATGTACATGGCGATCGCGCAGGAGGACCGGTTCCCGATCACCGACATCATCCGCCAGACGCCCGATCCACCCGACGGCTGCCAGTGGGCGGTCTTCCTGCGCAATCACGACGAACTGACGCTCGAAATGGTCACCGACCGCGAGCGCGATTATCTCTGGGAGGTGTACGCCGCCGACCGGCGTGCGCGGCTCAATCTCGGAATTCGCCGCCGGCTTGCGCCGCTGCTCGAGAACGACCGCCGCCGCATCGAATTGATGAACAGCCTGCTGCTGACGATGCCGGGAACGCCGATCATCTATTACGGCGACGAGATCGGCATGGGCGACAACATCCATCTCGGCGACCGCGACGGCGTACGCACGCCCATGCAGTGGTCATCGGACCGGAACGGCGGCTTCAGCCGTGCCGACCCGCCCTCGCTCGTCCTGCCGCCGATCATGGATCCGGTCTGGGGCTACCAGGCGGTGAACGTGGAAGCTCAGTGGCGCAATCCGCACTCGCTGCTCAACTGGCTCCGGCGCATGCTCGTCGAGCGCAGCCGTCACAAGGCGTTCGGGCGCGGCAGTCTTCGTCTGCTCCTGCCGCAGAACCGCAAGGTGCTCGCCTATCTCCGGGAACATGAAGACGACACGATTCTCTGCGTCGTCAATGTCTCGCGCTCCGCCCAGGCCGTCGAGCTCGAGCTGAACGAGTTCGCCGGACGTACACCCGTCGAGCTTCTCGGCGGCACCGCCTTCCCGCGCATCGGACAGCTCACCTATCTGCTCACGCTCCCGCCTTACGGATTCTACTGGTTCAAGCTGAGCAAGGACGAACCGCCGCCGGCCTGGAGCACGGCCACCGCAACGCCGTTCATCGAGCACCGGACACTCGTCCTGCGCGGCAGCCTTGCCCAATCGCTGGAACACAGGGCGAAGCAGGAGCTCGAGAGCGAAATCCTGCCTCTGTACGTTCCCGATCGCCGCTGGTTCCAGCACAAGGGCGCCGGCCTGCGCAAAATCGAGATTGCGGCGGTCGCGCCCATGCCGGGCGCCGAAGATGACGCGATCTTCTGCGACATCGACGTGGTTCTCGCAAACGGCGAGCGCGAACGCTATGCGCTGCCGATGACGGTGGCCTGGGAAGACGCGCCACCCTGCCCGTTCGAGGCGCCGCTCGCCTTCGCGCGCGCGCGCCGCGCACGGCGCGTCGGTCTCGTCACGGATGGCTTTGCGTCGTCACGCTTCGCGCATGCCATCCTGGGCGGTCTCGTGCGCGGCGACAGCATTCGTTTCGGCGATGGCGAAATCGCCTTCCTGCCCTTCGGCGACGCGGTGAAACACATCCCCGCCGATGTGGACATCGAATGGCCGGGCGCCGAGCAGACAAATTCGAGTCTGGTGGTCGATCGGCGCGCGATCATCAAGCTGTTTCGGCGCATCACGGTCGGAATTCATCCCGAAGCGGAGATGTCGCGCGTCTTGAGCGAGCGCGGGTTCGTCGGCACGCCCGCCTTCGTCGGAGAAGTGGTACGGCGGTACAAATCCGGCGAAACCGCCGCGCTCGCCGTGGTCGAGGCGTACCTCGCCAACCAGGGCGACGGCGCACAATGGACGAACGAACAGCTGTCGCGGATCATCGACGAGCAGGCCGTCGCACCCACCTCGCATCCGCTTTATGCTTTCGAATCCTATTGGGGGTTTGTCGACGCGCTGGGACGGCGCGTTGGCGAAATGCACGCCATCCTTGCCGAACCAAGCGACGACCCGGCCCTTGCGCCCGAACGCGTCGATCAGGCGAGCGTTACGGTCGCAAGGAACAATGCGCGCGCGCAGCTCAGGGCGGCGCTGAAAGCGCTGCTTCGCACCGACGATCCGGAACGCCGGCGGATCGTGACCGATCTTACGGCCCGGCGCGACGACATCATGCGGCTCCTGTCGTCGCTGCTGGCGAGCGGCATCGGCAGTCCGCGCACGCGCATTCACGGCGATCTGCACCTTGGCCAGGTGCTGGTCTGCGGGAACGACGTGGCGATCATCGATTTCGAGGGCGAGCCGATCAGGCCGCTGGAGGAACGACGCGCCAAACGCAGTCCGATGCGCGACGTCGCCGGCATGGTGCGCTCCT
Source organism: Rhizomicrobium sp. (assembly GCA_035308485.1). Classification (GTDB taxonomy): domain Bacteria; phylum Pseudomonadota; class Alphaproteobacteria; order Micropepsales; family Micropepsaceae; genus Rhizomicrobium. The sequence continues at coordinate 11,100 of DATGGN010000169.1, read as the reverse complement.
TCGACTATGCGGCTGCGGTCATCGCACGCGAGCGCAAACTGGCAGCCGGCGCACCAGGCCAGCTTCGCGCCACCGAGCTACTGCGGGAATTCCGCGCCATGGCGGAAAAGCGGTTTCTCGACGCCTACGGCTACGGCCGCGGACGGCCGCTCGACGATCGCGAACGCCAGGTCATCGAGGCCTTCGCGATTCAGAAGGCGGCGTACGAAATTGTCTATGAGAGCGCGAACCGGCCGGACTGGGTCGACATTCCCCTGCGCGGGCTCGCAGAGCGCATCGATCATGCCGAGGAGATGGTCGGGTGAACGCCCTTGCGCCCATTGTCGGCGATCGCGCCGCGGCCGACGCGTTGCGGCAAGGACGGCTTGCCGACCCGTTCGCGTTCCTTGGCCCGCACGAGACGGCACACGGTACCGTTGTACGGGTTTTCCTTCCCGGCGCGATCGGCGTCGATGCTTTTGCGCGGGACGGGGGCGAATGGCTCGGACGGCTTCAGCCGTTCGAAGACAGCGGTCTGTTCGCCGGTCCGCTGTCGCGCAGCACGTCCTATTTTCTTCGCATCCAGTGGCCCGCCTCCGTACAGGAAACCGAGGATCCCTATTCCTTCGGACCGATTCTCGGCGACATCGACCTTCACCTCTTCGCCGAAGGGTCGCACTGGAATCTGCCGGACCGCTTCGGCGCCACCGCGGACACGATCGATGGTGTTCCGGGCGTACGCTTCGCGGTCTGGGCGCCGAATGCGCGCCGCGTGTCGGTCGTCGGCGATTTCAACGCCTGGGACGGACGCCGCCATCCGATGCGCCTGCGTCACAGCGCCGGCGTGTGGGAGATTTTCATTCCGCGGCTTTCGCCGGGCGAACGGTACAAATACGAGATCGTCGGCCACGACGGCACGGTTCTGCCGTTGAAGGCCGACCCGGTTGCGCGCGCCACCGAACGCCCGCCCGCCACAGCGTCGGTGGTTGCCAAGCCGTGGAGCTTTCGATGGACGGACGCCGACTGGATGGCGCAGCGGGCCGCGCGGCAAACTCCGGCCGCGCCGATCTCCGTTTATGAAGTTCATGCGGGTTCGTGGCTCCGGCCTAAGGGCGATCCCTTCGGTACAATCGACTGGCTGTCGCTGGCGGAGCGGCTTATTCCCTATGTCGGCGATCTCGGGTTCAGCCACGTCGAATTCCTGCCGATCATGGAGCATCCGTTCGGCGGCTCGTGGGGTTACCAGCCGCTGGCGCAGTTCGCGCCCAGCGCCCGCTTCGGCCCGCCCGAGGAATTCGCCCATTTCGTCGATGCGGCGCATCGCGCCGGCATCGGCGTCATCCTCGACTGGGTGCCGGGGCATTTCCCGACCGACCCGCACGGGCTCGCGCGCTTCGACGGCACACCCCTGTACGAACACGCCGATCCGCGCGAAGGCTTTCACCACGACTGGAACACGTACATCTACAATCTCGGCCGGCGCGAGGTGCAGGGATTCCTGATCGCGAGCGCACTCTACTGGCTCGACCGCTTTCACGTGGACGGCCTGCGCGTCGATGCGGTGGCGTCGCTTCTCTACCGCGACTATTCGAGGCCATCAGGCGAATGGATCCCGAACAGATACGGCGGCCGGGAGAACCTCGAAGCGATCGAATTCCTGCAACGGCTGAACGCGATCGTCGCGGAGCGTGCACCGGGTGCAATAACGGTGGCGGAAGAATCGACGGCGTGGCCGGGCGTCTCGGCGCCGGTGCGCGAAGGCGGCCTCGGCTTCTCCTACAAATGGAACATGGGCTGGATGCACGACACGCTCGCCTATCTGGCGGAAGATCCGGTGCACCGGCGCTGGCACCACGACAAAATGACCTTCGGCCTGATCTATGCTTTTTCCGAGCGCTTCATGTTGCCCTTGTCGCACGACGAAGTGGTGCACGGAAAAGGTTCGCTGTACGGGCGCATTCCCGGCGATGCCTGGCAGAAGCTGGCGACATTGCGCGCCTATTTCGGCTTCATGTGGACCCATCCCGGCAAGAAGCTCCTCTTCATGGGTGGGGAGTTCGCGCAAGTCCGCGAGTGGAACCACGACGGCGAGATCGACTGGGGTCTGCTCGACCATCCGGCGCATGCCGGCGTACAGCGCCTTGTCGGCGAATTGAACCGCCTCTACCGCGGCGAGCGGGCGCTTCACGAGCGGGATGCCGACGCGAGCGGTTTTCATTGGATCGTTGGCGACGATGCGGACAACGGCGTCTATGCGTACGAGCGCCACGCGGCGGACGCGGCGCCGATTGCGGTCGTCGTCAACATGACGCCTGTACCGCGCCACAACTATCGCGTCGGCGTCTCGCGCGACGGCGTCTGGCGGGAATGCATCAACACGGATTCGGAACTCTATGGCGGCGGCAATCTCGGCAACGCCGGCGGCGTCCTCGCCTCACCCGCTCCCGCGCACGGCCGCGCCCATTCGCTCGAACTGACCTTGCCACCCCTCGCCACGCTCATTCTCAAACATGAGACCTGAAAAGGAACTGCTGCCGGCGCGGCTCGATGCGGGTTTGCCGTACCCGCTCGGCGCGACATGGGACGGCATGGGGGTGAACTTCGCCGTGTTTTCCGCCGGCGCCACGCGCATGCAGCTTTGCCTGTTCGACGACGCCGGACGGCGGGAGGTGGCGCGCCTCGACATGCGGGAAAAGAGCGTCGATGTCTGGCACGGTTATCTGCCGCAGGCGCAGCCGGGCCTCGTGTACGGATTTCGCGCCCATGGCCCGTACGAGCCGCACAACGGTCACCGCTTCAATCCCAACAAGCTCCTGCTGGATCCGTACGCGCGCAAGCTCGTGGGAGGCCTCAAATGGACCGATGCCGTGTTCGGCTATCGCGTCAACAGCCCCCGCGCGGATCTGAGTTTCGACCGGCGGGACAGCGCGCCGGCCATGGTGAAGGCCGCCGTGACGGTGGATGGCTTTCAATGGGGCGACGACCGGCGTCCCAATACGCCGTGGAACGACACGGTCATCTACGAAACCCATGTGCGTGGCATGACGAAGCTGCTCGCGCAGGTCCCCGAACGCGACCGGGGCACCTTCGCCGGCCTCGCGCATCCCTTAGTCATCGACCATCTGAGGCGGCTTGGCGTCACCGCCATCGAGCTGTTGCCGGTGCACGCCTTTCTCCAGGACCGGCCGCTGCTCGAAAAAAAGCTCGCGAATTATTGGGGCTACAACACGCTGTCGTACTTCACGCCCGAGCCGCGCTATCTCGCCAGCGGTCATGCCAACGAGATGCGCATGGCCGTGCGAGCGCTCCACGCCGCGGGCCTCGAGGTGATTCTGGATGTCGTGTACAATCATACCTGCGAAGGCAACGAGCTCGGACCCACGCTGTCGTGGCGCGGATTCGAAAACGCGGGCTATTACCGTCTGAACCCGGAGGATCGCCGCACCTTCATCAACGACACCGGCACCGGCAATACCGTGAACCTTTCGCACCCGCGCGTGCTGCAGATGGTGCTCGATTCGCTCCGCTACTGGGCGGAGTCGTTCCACCTCGACGGTTTCCGCTTCGATCTCGGCACCACGCTCGGGCGCGAAGACAACGGTTTCGATCCGGGCGCCGGATTCTTCGACGCGCTCCGGCAGGACCCCCTTCTCTCGCGCCTGAAACTGATTTCCGAACCGTGGGATATCGGTCCGGGCGGCTATCAGCTCGGTCACCAACCGCCGGTCTTCGCCGAATGGAACGACCGCTTTCGCGATTGTGTACGCCGCTACTGGCGCGGCGAATCCGACATGCGCCCCGAACTCGCCGGCCGGCTTTCGGGATCGTCCGATCTCTTCGAGCACGACGGGCGCAAACCGTGGGCGTCGATCAATTTCGTCACCAGCCATGACGGCATGACGCTCGACGATCTCGTGAGCTTTTGCGGCAAGCACAACGACGCGAACGGCGAGAACAACGCCGACGGCGTCTCCGAGAATTATTCCGCAAACTGGGGCGCCGAAGGGCCGACCGCGGACGCCAACATCCGTGCGCTCCGCGAGCGGGTAAAGCGTTCGATGCTGATGACGCTCATGGGCGCGTTCGGCACGCCTATGCTGCTCGGCGGCGACGAATTCGGCCGCACGCAGAAGGGCAACAACAACGCCTATTGCCAGGACAACGAGGTGTCGTGGTTCGACTGGAAACTGGCCGGGCACGACGAGGGCCGCAAGCTCGCGCAGTTTGTCCAGCGCCTGATCGCGCTCCGCCACGCCTTCCCGCGTCCGCGGAATTTCCTGCATGGTGCCGAACACCTCGTTCCCGGAATCGCCGATATCGACTGGTTCGACGAGCGGGGCATGCGCCTTTCCGACGAGGACTGGCGCAACGTGGAAGGCCGGGCGCTGATCCTGTACGTTTCGCGGCACGAGGGCGATGGCCGCGCGATTGTCAGCGCGCTGGCGATGAACGCGTCCTGCGAACCCCTCGACTATCATCTCCTCGAAAATGTGCGCTGGCGCATGCTGCTCGACGGCGCCGCGCCGGAGAAGGAAGAATTCTCCCTCGAGCAGCCGCTCTACCGCATCGAATCCCGCGCCGCCGTTCTGCTTCAGGGCGAGTACGGGACGTAAGTGCGACGCGATTTTCTCGAATTCTTTCGGTTCGAATCCCGTCCGGTGCGGCAGCCCCGCGACCGAATCTTGCGTATCCGCACCCTCGCGTCATTCAGATGGGCAGGCTCGCCTCCGTCATTCCCGCCGGAGACCTACTTCAGCCGGAAAAACGGCGCCTGCGTCTGTTTCGTCCAGGGCGAGGTGGAGCTGGAGCTGCTCCCGGTCGGGCCTTGATAAAGGTGGTACGTCTGTACATAGGCCCTGTGCTTCGCGTTTGGATCGGCTTCCCAGTAAAGGCCGGCAAGCGAATGGCAAAAAGTACTGTGTCGGGAACAGTCCTGGGGTATCGAGGTACGCTCCTCGATCCAGTATTTCTGATTGCTCTTGAGTGTGGTGCGCGGGATCGAAACCTGGACGGGCCCGCAGTTGGCGCCGATCTTCCCTTTCCCGACTGCGATGGGGTTTCCGGGAAGTCCGCTGGCGGTATTGCTGTAGATGCCGACCGTAAAAGCCGAACGGGATGTGCTCGCGCTCTGTGCCTCCATGACCTTGATGCGACGCACGGTCTGCCCGTGCCCGGCGATGCGAACGGCCACATGGCGCCACGCGTAAGAATAGGACGAACCGCTGTCGTCGGCATAATAGGAAGACACGAGGAAGTTTCCGTAGGTACAAAGAAAACGGGCGTTGGCGTCCCGACTGGCGGCGTGCATGGCGGTCTGCGCATACGCACCACCCGGCGCACCGGCCAGCAGCAACGTGACCGCCGTCATGGCCGACGACGCGAGAAGACCCAATTTGAACATGATGTTTCCCCCTTTGGCCGGGGCGCAGATGGGGCACCCCATTTGCCGGAAACGATCTGAGTTTACCACGGTTCGCGCCGCCCGGAAACCATGGCACCCGACCATAGCGGTCAAATACCGCTCCTGCTTTTTCGGCTGGCCGCATTCATCCGAAGCGCTGGAGAAACATGAACCCTGGCGCCGGAAGTGTCGCCGGAAGAGAACCAATAGCCAGTTCGCAGTAACATCCGTTTCGGTGAACCGGAGCGAACGGCGCGAATTCAGGCGCGGTACGATTTGCGGAAGTCGTCGAGAACCTGCTTCTCGAGCACGTCCAGATCGGGAATGGCGGCCTGCAGAAAAGCCCGGAGCTGCGTCTGGTCGCCCGCATCGCAGAGAGAATTGTACTCGTCGAGCGCGGCCTCGGAGTCGAGCTGGTCGAGGACCATATCGTCGAGTCTGGAATTCACCTCGGTCAGCAGGTCCGAACGGGCCTGCTCGGAGAGGCCCTTCTGCCGCATCAGCTCGGAAACGAAGCCATTCACGTCGGCCATGACGTCATCCTTTGGCGCACCCGGACGAAGCAATAGCCGGCAAAACGCTAAAAATGGCTTATTCCGGCCCCCCGCGTTCCGGAATGAAAGCGCCACAATTTGGCCCCGGCGGCCCTGCCCCGATCGCGCCGGACGACCCGAACACAACCGCCTGCCCCGGAACAGGCGGGGCGCCCGGGTTCCTGCCTGCTCGAGGTGCCGCCGCCATAAGAGGAATCATCGCGGGAGCGGAATGAACAGCAGCACGATGTAGGACGCGAAAACCAGAAGCGCCGCGACGGCGATCGTCTTGTGCACCCATTCGCGGCGCGTCGCCATTCCGCCAAGACACACGCTGAGGAACACGATGTGCGCGGCGAGGTCGATGCCGTTCTGAAGCCGTCCGGTGAGCACCAGATTCTTGGCAAGGCTGTCCAGGACAGCGAGGAAAAGCGCCCCGAAATACCAGCGCGTCTCGCGGTAGTAACTCGCCTTCAGGTCGATGCGGCCGGCGTCGTGCATGTCGGGAACGAGAATGGCGGTGGCGAGATAGACGAGAACCGCCTGCATCAGGACGACGAGAAATTCGGGAAAGCTCCAGCTCCGAATCGCGTGCAGTCCGAAAAATGCCCACCACATCTGAACCTGCAGGAAGAACAGCAGCGCCATTTGCGCGGCAAGCGGCCAGTACACCGCGATGCGCCTGCGGGCGCGAACCATTGCCGCGAGGCCCGCCAGAAGGTGCGTGAGGGCCAGCCCGACGACGATCGAAACAAGAACCAGGAGATAGGAAAAGGCGTCCATGAATCAGCTCGGCCGATGCCCCGACCGGAAGCAACACACGCGATTCCGGCGTTGCGTCAAGCCCGCTCTAGAGGCTTGCGAGCGAAATCGCCGCCGACACGCCGTCCCGTGACAGGCGCGGCGCGAGGAATTCTGCGGCAGCGGTCATTTCCGCTTCGAAGCTGTACGGTGGATTCACGATCACCAACCCCGCCGAAGACAGACGCGCGCCCGACTCTTTCTTGCCCACGTTCAAGTCGATATCGAGGCGCACGGCCGGCGCGATCCCCTGCGTCCGCAACTCGCCGCCCAGGGCTTCGGCATTCACGCTCGCCTTGACCGGAAACCACAACAGGTAAGTGCCGGTCGCGAAACGCCGATGCGCGCACGCAAGCAGATCGGTCGCGCGGAGGAATTCGTCCTTCGCCTCATAGGGCGGATCGATGAGAACAACACCGCGGCGTTCGCGCGGCGGCAGCAGCGGAAGCAGTTGGGCATAGCCGTCGCCTTCGATCGCACGGGCTCGCGGAAACGCGCCAAGAGCGTTGCGCAAGGCAGCGGCTTCCTGCGGATGTTTTTCGATCGCGATCAGGCGATCCTGGGGCCGGAGAAGGCGCGCCATCAGCCGCGGCGATCCGGGATAAGATCCTTCTCCCTCGTCTTTGACGCATTCGAGCCAGGCGCGCAGCGCATCCGGAACATCCGCGCGGCGCGCGAGATCCCGAATTCGCGCGATTCCGCTTTCCGCTTCCCTGGACCGGGCCGCCTCCGGCCCGGTGAGATCGTACAATCCGGCGCCGGCATGCGTATCGATCGCGCAAAACGGCTTTTCCTTGCGGCGCAAATGGAGGAGCACCGCAACCAGCGCGAGGTGTTTCATGACATCGGCGAAATTGCCGGCGTGAAAGGCGTGGCGGTAATTCATGGTTGTTCTTTGTGGATAAACGAAATTTTTGCACGGCTATGAGATTGCTTGCCCCGACACGGCGTTCTACGCCATGATTGCCGTGGGCGGGAACTCTAACGGAGCTGGATTGGCGACGCATGTCCGCCTTGCCGAATCGCGCACTTATCCGCACCGACGGCCGCCAGGACGGTGCCATCCCCGCATCCCGGCTGAGCCGGGGCCTCACCATAACGGGCAAACTTGATACCGAGGGCGAACTGCACATCCATGGGCGCGTGCTGGGCACGGTCCGTGCGGATCGTCTCGTGATCGCCCCGGGCAGCGACGTCGAGGGCGACGTCGTGGCGCGCGATGCGCAGATTTCGGGCCGGGTTCTCGGACGCGTGTTCGCGCTCAACGTGACGCTTGACAGTTCGGCCGAAGTCACCGGCCGGATCTTTCATCATACCGTCGAGGTGGCACGCGGCGCGCGCATCGACGCGCGCATGCCCTGGCGGCCGCTGAATTTCTTCGAAACCCTGGAACAACTCCCGGAGACCCAGCCATGACCATGTTTTCGTCGCGCAATGACAAGGCGCCGGATCCAGCCCCGGCTCCCAGACCAGCGGCAGCGGCGCCGGCGCCAGTCGCCGCCGCTCCAATGCCCGTGCCACCTCCACCGCCGTCCGCCCCGGCAGAAAATCGGAGATTCCAGATGCCTGCTTCCAGCACCTCGCAATCGGTTTCGGTCATCAGCAAGGCACTCAAGATCACCGGCCAGCTCGAGAGCACCGAAGACATCCACATCGAAGGCGAAGTCGACGGCGACGTTCGCGGCGTTTCGGTCAAGGTCGGCCAGACCGCAAAGATCAAGGGTACCGTTCACGGCGACGAGGTCGAAGTGGCGGGAACCGTCAACGGCAAGATCGAGGCCCGCAAGGTGGTGCTCACGAGCACCGCGCATATGAGCGGCGATATCGTTCACCAGGACCTCCGGATCGATTCCGGCGCCTATATCGACGGCCATTGCCGGCCCGAATACGGCCGGCCAGACGCCAAGGCGCACGCGGTGCAGAAAGCCGGCGCCGCGCCGCACAGCGAAGCGCGCCCGGGCCTGGGTTCAGCCAAGCCGACCGAGGTTCGCTCGGTCGCGTAGTTCGCGTGGCGGCAAGAATCCGTAGTTCCCCTTTGCGGGGGGTCGAAATCGCGTCAGCGATTTCGGGTGGGTTGTGTGGTCACACGATAAGTCCCGCGCGAAATTTGCTCACGCGGTGACGCGTTGGTGCTCCATCAGAGACGCGGGGGAGGCAACCTCACCGAATCCTCGCGTCACGACTCGTCCCCGCCCGGAGCCAGGCCGCGGTGCTGCAGCATTGGCATGATTTCCGGATCCTTTCCGTAGAACGCGCGGAACATCGGACCGTAATCTTCCGTATGGCCGCGCGACAGGATCATGTCACGGAAACGCTGGCCGTTCTCGCGCGTCAGACCTCCATGCGCGGTGAACCATGCAAACGCGTCGTCGTCGAGCATCTCGGTCCACAGATAGGCATAGTATCCGGCGGCATAGCCGTTCGCCCAGATGTGCAGGAAATAGCTCGAGCGATAGCGCGGCGGCACGAACTCGAAATCGACATGCGCGGCCTTCAGCGCCCTGGTTTCGAATGAATCGACGTTCTCCTTCGGCGCGTCGGGGCCAAGCATGTGCCACTGCATGTCGAGTTCGGCGGCGGCGACCACTTCGCCGAGCGCATAACCCTGGTTGAATTTCGCGGCCTTCTTCAGCTTCGCGACCAGGTCCTCGGGCATTGGCTTGCCGGTGCGATAATCGACCGCGTAGTGCTTCAGTACATCGGGATAGAGCGCCCAGTGTTCGTTGAACTGCGAGGGAAACTCCACGAAATCGCGCGCGACGCTGGTGCCGGAAATCGCGGGATAGGTCTGGCTGGCAAACAGCCCGTGAAGGCCATGGCCGAATTCGTGGAACATGGTGGTCACGTCATCGAACGTCAGAAGCGCCGGCTGTCCGGGGGCGGGCTTGGTGAAGTTGGCCACGTTGTAGATCACCGGCTTCGTGCCGTTGACCTTCGACTGCTCCATGAAGTTGGACATCCAGGCGCCGCCCTGTTTGTTGTCGCGCTTGAAGTAGTCGAAATAGGCAAGGCCGAGTTCGGAGCCGTCCTTGTCGAACACTTCGAAGACGCGCACGTCGGGCTGATAGACCGGAATGTCCTTCCGTTCCTTGAACGTGACTCCGTAAAGCCTGTTCGCCGCGTAGAACACGCCGTTCTTGAGCACGTTGTCCAGTTCGAAATACGGCTTCACCGCGCTTTGGTCGACGTCGAATTTCGCCTTGCGCACCTGTTCGGAATAGTGCTCCCAGTCCCACGGCTTCACCTGGAAGTGTCCACCCGACTGGTCGATCGCGGCCTGTACGTCCTTCGCTTCTTCTTTCGATTTGGCGGCGACGGGACCGACGAGCTGGTCCATGAAACCGAGAACCTTCTCCGGCGTGTTCGCCATCTGGTCGTACAAAACGTAAGCCGCGTAGTTCGGATAGCCGAGGAGCTTCGCCTTCTGGGCCCGAAGTTGCGCCAGCTCGGAGATGATGTCGCGCGTATCGTTGGCATCGCCCTTTTCCGCGCGCGTCCAGGAACTCTCGAACAGCTTTTGGCGGACGTCGCGATTCGTCAGCGACGCGAGTGCCGGCTGCTGCGTCGTGTTCTGCAGCGGGATCACATATTTCCCGGCAAACTTGCGCGCCTTCGCCGCCTGTCCGGCCGCCGCGATTTCCTCAGGGGTCATCCCCGCGAGGTCCGCCTTGTTGTCGATGACGAGGCCGCCCGCCTTGGCAGCCGCCACAAGCTTCTGCTGGAAAGAAGTTTCCAGCGCCGCATCGCGCTTGTTGAGGTCGCGCAGCTTCTCCTTGTCGGCATCGTTCAGAAGCGCGCCCGCATGCACGAACTGCATGTAATAAATCTTGAGCAGCTGTCGCGATTCCGGATCGAGCTTCTTGGCGTTGGAAGACGTGTAAATCGCCTTGACGCGCGCAAAGAGTTTGGGATTGAGGAAGATGTTGTCCTGATGCGCCGCAAGCTTGGGCGCCTCGTCGGTCTGTACCTTGTCGAGCGTGTCGTTGGTATTGGCGCCCACCACGCCCGAAAAGGCGAGCTGCACACGATCAAGCAGGCGTCCCGACTTCTCCATCGCGACGATGGTGTTCTCGAAAGTGGGCGGCGCGGGATTGTTCGCGATCGTCTGAATCTCGGCCATCTGCTGGCGCATGCCCTCTTCCAGCGCGGGCTGGTAGTCGCTGTCCTTGATCCTGTCGAAGGGAGGGGCCTGGAACGGCAGCGTGCTCGGCTGCGCAAAGGGATTCGAGGCCGGCAGCGCGGCCAGGGCGGGTGTCACCGCGGCAAGCGCCATGGTCGCGGCTGCCCCAAGGCAAAGCGAACGGATACGGAGCATGAGGATTTCCTTCGAAGTGCGGCAAAGCCGCGCGGGCGGAAGGCGCGGCTTATAGCCGATGCTCCAGGCGA
>DATGGN010000168.1:0-3474 GCA_035308485.1 Rhizomicrobium sp. | reverse complement strand
GAGAATATATCACGATTTTACCCGGACGTTGGCGGCGCGACCGCCGGATGCGCATGTACTGCGTGAAGTGGCACGTCAGACCTTCACCCGTGCATAACGATGCGACCACGGCGCGGCTTCTTCCAGCTGGCGTGCAAGCTGGAACAGGGTTTTTTCGTCGCCGAAGGCGGCTGCGAACTGCACGCCGATGGGCAAGCCTTCGTCGTTCCAGAACAGCGGCAGGTTCATCGCCGGTTGCCCCGTCACGTTCTGAAAGGCGGTGAACGGCACATACTCGAACAGCGGCAGGAAGCCCTTGTAAATATCCTGTTCCTCGACGTCGAACACGCCGTTCTTCATCGGCGGGGTGCCGAGCGTCGGCATCAGCCAGACATCGTGCCTCTCGTGGAACTTCGCCGCCTCGCGGCTCGCTCTTTGAAGCGCATCCTTGGCCACCAGATACTGACTGGCACTCACCCGCAGGCCGGACGTGTACATGCCCCAGGTCAGCCCCTCGAACAACTCTGCCGCGGGCGTCTGCCCGGTCAGTTCCGCCACCCAATCGACCGCGGCGGCAAGATTGGCGGACCACACGGCCATGAAGGATGGTACGAGCACGGAAAGATCGAATGTCTGGCCGGCTTCCTCCACGGAGTGCCCCAGTTCCGCGCAGAGCTTCGCCGCGTGCTGTACAGCGGCCTCGCAGTCGGGATGCATGGCGCTGCCGTCGAGCTTCCGGCTCGAAAAGGCGACGCGCAGCGGCCGCGGGTTTTCGTTCATGGCCGCGAGCCAGGAGGGCGGAGCAGGGGGCGCCCAATAGGGATCGCCCGGTATGTTTCCGGCAATGGCGTCGAGGACAGCAGCGCTGTCGCGTACGCTGCGCGTGACCACGTGATCGATGGCAAGACCGTCCACCGCATCGCCGAGCTCGGGGCCGACGGTGATGCGTGCTCGCGTCGGTTTCAGCCCGACAAGGCCGCAGCACGATGCCGGAATGCGGATCGAACCGCCGCCATCGTTGGCGTGAGCGATGGGCACCACACCGGCGGCGACCGCCGCAGCGGAGCCGCCGGACGACCCGCCTGTGGAGCGCGCAAGGTCGAAAGGATTACAGGCCGGGCCGTAAAGTTTCGATTCCGTCGTCGGGACCATGCCGAACTCCGGCACGTTTGTTTTGCCGAGCGGAATGAAACCCGCTTTGCGAAAGCGTGCGGTCAGCACGGAATCCTGCTTCGATGGTACCGGCGGAATGAATCGCGAGCCCTGCCTCGTCGGCATCCCTTCCGCGAAAGCCAGAATGTCCTTCAGAAACATCGGCACGCCGGCGAACGGCCCCGTTGTTGCGTCATTCGCGGCGGCCGCGCGCGCGTGTTCGAAATCGGCGAACACCATGAAGTTCAGCGACGGGTTCACGGCTCGCGCGCGACGGATCGCGAGATCGACGAGTTCGCGCGGGTGAACCTCCTTTCGTCGCACCAGTTCGGCGAGGCCGAGCCCGTCTTGTTTCGCATATTCGGAATATTGCATCGCGTGAGGGCCCGGTTGTCGGCGGAGCAGGGAAATTAGGACAGTGGGCGGAGCGTTGTCATCCGCGGGTTTCTTTTGCCGGGAACGAGCCCTAAGGTCGCGCAATTACGCGGGGGATGAGCATGGCCGGAAAACTTCCCGTCGAGCGTGTGATCGTCGACGCCTACCGTTTTGCTTTTGCGGGCTTTCTTTCGGTGCTGGGCACGCTTTGGCTCCCCTACCTGATCCTCGTCCTGATTGCCCTGGCCCTCATTCGCCTGATCGCGCCTGACGTGCCGCAGATGCTTCGGACGGGTTCCCTCGACCTCGGCGCGGGCGTGGAACTGCTGCGGCTCGCGGTCCTCGTTGCCATCTGTGCCTTCATCGTCGGTGCGATGGTCACCGTCGATCTGCAGAACAAGGCGATGGGCACGAAGACAGGATTGCGCTGGGTCTGGTTTTCGCTTTCGGGACCCGTGTGGAGGATGGCGGCGGCATCGTTCCTCGCTGCGATCGTCGTCGGAATCGTCATTCTCCTGGCCGGGCTCGTCTGCGTTGCGATCTGGTCGGCGGCAGGCTCGCTGGGAGCGGCCGCCGGACTCGTCCGCGTGATCGCCGTCGCGGCCGCCATCGCGGTCACCGTCTACATCGTGCTCCGGCTGATGTTCTTTCTTCCCGCTGTCGTCGTGGCGGAGAAATCGCTCGGGTTCGAACGCTCATGGCTTCTCGGCGGCCACAATTTCTGGCGCATCCTCCTCGTCATGATCGCGGTCGTCTTTCCGGTGGCGATCATGACTTGGCTCCTTTCGGAAGCCTTGTTCGGGCCGCTGCCGGGCTTCCACGGATTTGGCGCGCGCGAGGGTCTGCAGGCGTTGCTCCGCTCGGGCGCGATGCAATACGGACCAAAGGGCTATGTGATGGTCGTGCTCGAAATCATCGAGCGTGTTCTCCTGGTCGGACTCATCAACGGCGCCATCGCGAGCGCCTATCTGGGCGTGACCAGTGTTGCGGAACCTGCCGCTCCGCCGGCCCCGGCGGTGCAATGATCCGAAAGCCCGGTTTTGGTTTCGCGGCACAAGGCTGGTAAGAGCGTGCCGCGCAGGTTCTCAGGTTTCCGCACAGGGCGACCGGCATGACCAAAATTCCCGTCGCGGAGACGATTCGCTTCGCCTATTCCTTTGCCTTCGGGCAGATCGGCGCGATCATCGGCCTCGTCTGGCTTCCGCTCATCATCATCGCGTTCCTGCAGTTTCTTCCCTATGCGCTGGGTACCGCCTATTCCGCGGCGAGCGGCAACACCGCCGAAGCAGCCGGCGCGACCCTGATCAACCTCGCCTTTTCCACCACCGCGCTCGTGCTCTACGGCATGAATTTCGTTTCGGTGACCCGCCAGGCGCTGGGGCTCCGCCAGGGCGCGGCGTCGGTACATTTTTCCCTCGCCTGGCCCGAATGGCGCATGTTCGTGGGCATCGTGGTGTGCGGACTGATCCTGACCGCCGCGATGGGCCTCTACCTGATACTGGGATCGCTGCTCGTTTCGCAGTCCGGCAATCCGCTGATCGAAATCGCTGCAGGCGTGTACGCCATTGCCGGCCTGTGTGCGCTGGTGTGGTTTACGCTGCGTCTCGTCTTCGTGCTGCCGCCGCTGATCGTTGCGGAAGAGCGGGTGGATATCGTGCGCGGCTTTCTCCTCATGCGCGGCAATATCTGGCGCGCGCTCGCCATCGCGCTTGCGGTCACGGTGCCGCTCCTCGTCGTGCAATGCGTGGCGGTGGGGTTCATCGCCGGGCCCTCGTTTTTCGCGCCGCTCACGGCCGATACCGCCATGGCCCTTGCCGAGCGCTTTCGCCAGCTCGACACGCACATGCCGGCGCTGATCGGGCTTGCGCTCCTGCTCACGCCGTTCAATCTCGGTCTGATGCTCGGCGCTTCTTCCTTTGCCTTCCGTACGCTCGTACCGCCCGGCACAACGCCGCCGGCGCGAAACTC
>DATGGN010000167.1:0-2643 GCA_035308485.1 Rhizomicrobium sp. | reverse complement strand
TCTAGGTCATCGACTCATAAACCGCATCCAGATACGTGCGGCGACGAGTTTAACGATAGCGAGGTAGTTGGCGTCGTGTTTTTCGAAGCGCGTGGCAACGGCTCTGAAATGCTTGATCTTGTTGAAGAACCTCTCGACGAGGTTGCGATAGCGATAGAGAAAAGAGCTGAAGGCCGGAATGTTGACGCGCCCCGGCATGGGTTTGACGTTCGCCCACGCGCCGCGCGCGGCCAAGCCGTTGCGGAGGGCATCGCTGTCATAAGCGCGGTCGGCGAGCAGGGTCTGGCCAGCACCGAGACGATCCAGCAGATCGCTTGCGCTCTTCCCGTCATGGGCTTGGCCCGCGGTGAGTTTGAGCGCGATCGGATTGCCGTTGGCATCAACGAGAGCATGGATCTTCGTCGTCAGTCCGCCGCGCGAGCGCCCCATGCATCGGGCTCGAGCGTCGTGCCTTTCGTCGGCTTCCGACGGCCCCCCTTTTTGACGTTCGCCGCGTGCTGATGAACCCGGATCGAGGACGAGTCGACCATTTGCAAATCGCCGTCGTAGGCCTTCGAAACGGTATCGAAGATCCGGTCCCAGACGCCCAGCTTGCGCCACCGGATGAACCGGTTGTAGCAAGTCGTCGGCGGACCGTACCGCTCCGGAATATCCGCCCAGGGCGAGCCTGTCCGCAGCCGCCAGTAGATGCCGTTCAACACTCGTCGATCATCCGCCCGCGGCACGCCGCGCGGCTTGTTCGGCAGCAGCGGCGCGATGATCGACCATTCGAAATCCGTCAACTCGTAGCGGCGTGGGGTCATGAGCGCTCCTTTGAGGAGCTTGAATCACATCTCGACCGCCGCGGGAATCCCTTTTATGAGTTTGAGACCTAGCAGGCTGTTGAAGAAGTCTATAGCGGAACGGTTCCGAAGGTGATTCTCTCGATGGGGTTGCATTGGGGGACGTGATGCGCGGGCTCGACGAGCGGTCTGGGTCGCTGTTCAGTTACGTTGATGTTGAAACCCGGGTGCGAAGCGATCATCCGCTGCGGACGATACGCGCGGTGGCGAACGCGGCGCTGGCCGATCTGTCCGATGACTTTGCCGGCCTTTATACGAATTTTGGTCGGCCATCGATCCCGCCGGAGAAGCTGCTGCGGGCGATGCTGCTGCAGGCGTTCTATGGCGTGGGTTCCGAGCGCCGGTTGATGGAGCGTCTGGAGTTCGATCTGCTGTTCCGATGGTTCGTCGGGCTGGGGGTGGACGACCCGGTTTGGGATCATTCGGTGTTCTCGAAAAACCGTGATCGACTGCTGGAAGGGGACATCGCCGCGAAGTTCCTGGCGGCGGTGCTGGCACAGCCCCAGGTGAAGCAGTTGTTGTCGAGCGAGCACTTCTCGGTTGACGGCACGCTGATCGAGGCCTGGGCCTCGATCAAGAGCTTCCGGCGCAAACACGGGAAGGATGATGACGGCGGTCCTGGCCGGAACGGCGAGCGGAACTTCCACGGTGAGAAGCGGTCGAACGAGACGCATGAGAGCACGACCGACCCCGAGGCCAGACTTTATCGCAAAGGGCACGGTCAGCCGGCGAAGCTCTGCTACATGGGCCATGCGCTGATGGAGAACCGCAACGGCCTGGTGGTGGGCGGCCAGGTGACGCTAGCCACCGGCACGGCCGAGCGCGAAGCGGCCTTGGCGCTGCTCGATGCAAGACGAAGTATTCGCCGCCGGCGCGTGACGCTGGCGGCGGACAAAGCTTATGACGTGACCGAGTTCGTCGGCGCGCTGCGGGAGCGATGCGTGACCCCACACATTGCGCGCAACGATCACGTCACGAAGACCGGCAAGCGGCGTACATCGGCGATCGATGCAAGAACGCTGCGCCACGTCGGATATGCGATCAGCCAGTGCTGCCGCAAGCGGATCGAGGAGGTGTACGGCTGGACCAAGGCTCAGGCCGGATTCGCTAAGACGCGGTTCCGCGGAGCCAAGCGGGTCGGAACTTCCTTCACCTTGGCGTTGGCGGCCTACAATCTCATCCGCCTGCCCAAGCTCCTCGGAGCTGCCGCGTGAAGGGCAAATGGCGCATCGTCGAGATGCCGGATTACGAGTCCGACTTCCGCGACATGATGGAGCCCGCCTACATCCTCTTCGACGGCAAGGGCGGCGGCGAGTTCGCCTTCGGCTGCGTCACCGGCGCCTTCTCTGGAGCCGGCGACGCCCATGCTAGAGCCGTCGACTTCATCTGGCACGGCAACGACGAAATGGATGAGGCCCGTGGCGACGGATGGGCCGAGCTTCAGCCCGACGGCTCAATACAAGGCCAAATCTGTTTCCACGGCGGCGACGAGGCCAACTTCACCGCGCGCCCGTGGACCACTTCTTCAACAGCCTGCTAGGCCCGTTTTTGTCTATGCGTCGGGCGACTCCGAGTGCGCAGCTACGCGCTTCAAACGCTCTCCGGTTCTTGCTTGACGATTGCGAGATTGCTGGTGGCGCAGCCAACCCCAGACGCAGGTTTGGATGATGCCCTACGCCATTCGGCGAGGGTGGCGCGTGAGATGGCCGATCGGGTTGAGATCAAACAGACCCATGCGGCTCATCGAATTGCGAGGTCGCGATTTGTAAAGCATTCCCGAAGCCCATCGGTGGAACGAGCC
>DATGGN010000166.1:0-11127 GCA_035308485.1 Rhizomicrobium sp. | reverse complement strand
GATGGTGGACCAGTTGAATGCCTTCGCCTCGGAAGTGACGCGCGTTGCCCGCGAAGTGGGCACCCAGGGCGAACTCGGCGGCCAGGCGCAGGTGCCGGGCGTCGCCGGTACATGGAAGGATCTCACCGACAACGTCAACTTCATGGCGTCGAACCTGACGGCGCAGGTGCGCAACATCGCCGAAGTGGCGACCGCCATCGCCGGCGGCGACCTGTCGAAGAAGATCACCGTGGACGTGCGCGGCGAAATCCTTCTCCTGAAGGAGACGCTGAACACGATGGTGGAGCAGCTGCGGTCCTTCGCGGCGGAAGTGACGCGCGTTGCCCGCGAAGTCGGCACAGACGGACGGCTCGGCGGACAGGCTGTGGTGCCGGGCGTCGCCGGAACGTGGAAAGACCTGACCGACAACGTGAACCTGCTTGCAGCCAATCTGACCACGCAGGTGCGCAACATTGCCGAAGTAACGACGGCGGTCGCGCGCGGCGACCTTTCGCGCAAGATCACGGTGGACGTGAAAGGAGAAATTCTCGAGCTCAAGAACACGATCAACACGATGGTGGATCAGCTGAATGCCTTCGCCTCCGAAGTGACGCGCGTCGCGCGCGAAGTGGGCACACAGGGCGAGCTTGGCGGCCAGGCGCAGGTGCCGGGCGTCGCCGGTACATGGAAGGACCTCACCGATACGGTGAACGTCATGGCCGCGAACCTCACCGAGCAGGTACGCGGCATCGTGAAGGTGGTGACGGCGGTCGCAAACGGCGATCTCGCGCAGAACCTGACGGTGAAATCGAAAGGCGAAGTGGCGGCACTGGCCGAGACCATCAACAACATGACGCAGACGCTCGCGACCTTCGCCGATCAGGTGACGAGCGTGGCGCGCGAAGTGGGCGTGGAAGGGCGTCTCGGCGGCCAGGCCAACGTGCCGGGCGCCGCCGGTACATGGAAGGATCTGACGGGCAACGTGAACCTGCTCGCCGCGAATCTCACGACCCAGGTTCGCGCGATCGCCGAAGTGGCGACCGCTGTCACGAAGGGCGACCTTACGCGATCGATTCAGGTGGATGCGCGCGGCGAAGTGGCCGAGCTCAAAGACAACATCAACACCATGATCGACAATTTGCGGCTCACCACCGACCGCAACACCGAGCAGGATTGGTTGAAGACGAACCTCGCGAAGTTCACCAACATGCTGCAGGGCCAGCGCGATCTGGCGACGGTGGGACGGCTGCTGCTCACCGAACTGACGCCGCTCGTCAACGCGCAACTTGGTGTCATTTACCGCGTCAGCAACGAAGAGGAAGGCGCATTGTCGCTTCTCTCGGCTTATGCCGACAACGACACAAACCGCTATCCCGCGCGCGTGGCGATGGGCCGCGGCTTGATCGGCCAGTGCGCGCGCGACAAGCGCCGGCTGCTGGTCACCGGTCTTCCCGAAAATGTGGTTCCAATCAGTTCGGCCCTGTTCCGCACGTCGCCCCGCAACGTGATTGTACTGCCGGTGCTGTTCGAGAACCAGGTAAAGGCAGTTATCGAACTCGCCTCGCTCGACACCTTCACCGACCTTCAGATTGCCTTCCTCGAGCAGCTGACGGCGAGCGTCGGCATCGTGGTCAACAGCATCGAGGCGACGATGCAGACCGAAGGTCTGCTCACGCAGTCCCAGCAGCTCGCCGCGGAACTGCAGGCGCAGCAGCGCGAGCTCCAGCAGACCAACGAACAGCTCGAGCAGAAGGCGCAACAACTCGCGGAACGCAACGTCGAGGTGGAGCGCAAGAACCAGGAAATCGAGCAGGCGCGGCGCGAACTGGAGGAAAAGGCGTCCGAACTCGCGCTCACCTCGAAGTACAAATCGGAATTTCTGGCCAACATGAGCCACGAACTCCGGACACCGCTCAACAGCATTCTCATTCTCGGCCAGCAGCTGGGCGACAATCCCGATGGCAATCTGACGCCGAAGCAGGTGGAATTCGCCCGTACAATTCACGGCGCCGGCACCGATCTCCTCAACCTGATCAGCGACATTCTCGATCTGTCGAAAATCGAATCCGGCACCGTTACGGTCGATGCGGAGGACATTCTCGTCGCCAATGTCGTGGATGCACTGGCGCGTCCGTTCCGCCACGAGGTGGAAGCGCGTCAGCTGTCCTTCGAGGTGCAGGTGGACGCGGAGCTGCCGGCGAGCATCAACACGGATTCCAAGCGCCTGCAACAGGTGCTCAAGAACCTGCTCTCCAATGCCTTCAAGTTCACGGAGAAGGGCGGCGTGAGATTGCACTTGTCGTCGGTCAAGTCGGGCTGGAGCCCCAACCATCCCATTCTCGGCCAGGCGCCCGGCGTGGTCGCGTTCGAGGTCTCCGATACGGGCATCGGCATTCCGCCGGAAAAGCAGAAGATCATCTTCGAGGCGTTCCAGCAGGCGGACGCGAGCACGAGCCGTCGCTACGGCGGAACGGGTCTCGGGCTTGCCATCAGCCGCGAGCTTTCGAGTCTTCTCGGAGGCGAGATCCATCTGCGCAGCACGCCCGGGCGCGGCAGTACGTTCACGCTTTTCCTGCCGATCAAATACGCCGGCAGTGCGAGCCCCAACAGGCGTCCCACGCCGCCGCCGCAGGAGCATGCCGGCTACGTCATCGCGCAGGCCCAGGAGCGTCCGGTCGAGCCGATTGCCGACGATCGTCTTTCGATCGAAGCCGGCGATCCGATCCTGCTTGTCGTGGAAGACGATCCGCATTATGCGCGCATCGTCGTCGATCTCGCGCGCGACAAGGGCTTCAAGGTGCTTGTCTCCATGCGGGGCAGCGACGCTCTCGATCTGGCCAAGCAGTATCAGCCGACGGCCATCTCGCTCGATGTCTTCCTGCCCGACATGCTGGGATGGACCGTGCTCAGCCAGCTAAAGCAGAATCCGCTCACCCGGCACATCCCCGTACAGATCGTGACCCTCGACGAGGACCGTCAGCACGGGCTGGCGCGCGGCGCATTCTCGTTTGTCAGCAAGCCGTCTTCGACCGAAGGATTGTCCGACGCGATCGCGAAGGTGAAGGCTTATGTACAGCCGCGCAAGAAGCGGCTGCTGCTGGTCGAAGACAATCCGGCCGAACAGCTGAGCATCACGACCCTGCTGGGTCACGACGACATCGAGATCGGCACCGCTTCGACGGGCGCCGAGGCGCTCGATGCGATGCGTACAACGCCGACCGATTGCGTCGTGCTCGATCTGAGACTGCCCGACATTTCCGGCTTCGACGTTCTTCAGGAAATGCGCAACGATCCCAAGCTTTCCGATATCCCGGTCGTCGTGTTCACGGGCCGGGAATTGTCCGCCGAGGAAGACATGCAGCTGCACACCATGGCACGCAGCATCGTCGTCAAGGGCGTGGAATCTCCGGAACGGCTGCTCGACGAAACCTCGCTGTTCCTGCACCGCGTGGTGACGGATCTGCCGTCCGATATGCAACGGATGCTCGACCGGCTGAACAGTTCCGACGAGGACCTCACGGGACGTACGGTGCTGCTCGTCGACGACGATGCGCGCAACATCTTTGCCCTCTCGAGCGTGCTGGAGCGCCGCGGCATGCGCGTGTTGACGGCGACCACCGGCAAGGAAGCAATCCAGATCGTCCAGTCGACGCCGTCGCTTGCGCTTGTCCTGATGGACATCATGATGCCGGAGATGGACGGCTATCAGACCATCCATCAGATTCGTCAGAATCCGGCCTTCCGGCGCCTGCCCATCATCGCGCTCACGGCCAAGGCGATGAAAGGCGACCGCGAAAAGTGTCTCGAGGCGGGCGCGTCGGATTATCTCGCCAAACCCGTAAACACCGAGCAATTGCTTTCCGCCCTGCGCATGTGGCTGCACAGGTAGTGGCGTGCCGAGGAACGTGACATGACCGCGCCGGTCCATAAGAAACTGAACATTCTGCTCGTGGACGATCAGCCCGCAAAGCTCCTGAGCTACGAGGTCATGCTCGCGGAGCTCGGCGAGAATCTCATCAAGGCATCGTCGGCGCGCGATGCCCTCGAACAGCTGCTGAAACAAGAGATCGCCATCATTCTCATCGATGTGTGCATGCCCGAGCAGGACGGCTTCGAACTTGCCGCCATGATCCGCGAACATCCGCGGTTTCAGAAGATCGCGATCATTTTCATCTCCGCCATTCAGTTCGCCGAAGTCGACCACCTCCGCGGCTACCAGATGGGTGCGGTCGATTACATGCCTGTACCGATCGTGCCGGAAGTGCTGCGGGCGAAAGTCAAGGTGTTCGTCGAACTGTACAGAAAATCCCGGGAACTCGAGACCCTCAATACCGAGCTGGAGCAGCGTGTCTCCGATCGTACCGCCGAGCTCGCCGCCTCCAACGCCCGCCTGCTGGCGAGCGAGGAGCGCCGCAACATGGCCCTTTCGGCGGGAAACATGGGCTCCTGGGACTGGGACATCGCCGCCCACAGCTGTCTGTGGGACGAGGGCCTTTGCCGGATTTTCGGCGTCGACCCCGCGATCTTCGAAGTGACGTTCGAAAATGTACGCGCGTTGTTCCACCCCGACGACTGGCGGCGCCTTGCGGCAACCTTTTCCGACGCTACGTCCGCGCAGACCTCGTGGCGCACCGATTTTCGGGTCCTGCGTCCTGACGGCGAACTCCGCTGGTGCATCGGTACCGCAGCCGCGATTTACGACGAGGACGGACGCCTGATACGGTTGAGCGGGGTGGCGGCCGACATAACCGACCGGAAACGCACGGAGGAGCATCAGACTCTTCTTGCGCGCGAGGTCGATCACCGCGCCAAGAACTCCCTCGCCGTCGTTCAGTCCATCGTGCGCCTGACGCGCGCCGACAGCATCAAGAGCTACGTCACGGCCGTGGAGGGGCGCATCCAGGCGCTGTCGCGCGTTCACAGCCTGCTTGCGCATTCGCGCTGGGAAGGTGCTGATGTACAGACACTGGTGCAGGAGGAACTCGCGCCCTATCAGATCGGCAGCGCGGATCGCATTGCCTTTTCCGGCCCCCATGTCGCTGTCGGCGCGCCGGTCGCCCAGACGCTGGCGCTTGCGCTCCACGAGCTGGCCACGAACGCGGCCAAATACGGCGCGCTTTCCGCCAAGAAGGGCCGGGTGGATCTCACCTGGGATATTTCCGGCGGAATCGTCACCCTTCGCTGGAAAGAGACGGGCGGGCCGGCCGCAAAACAGCCGCAGCGCCTCGGCCTCGGCCTGCAGATGATCAAGTCGGGGTTGCAGAGCCACATTGGCGGCCAGGCCACTTTCGACTGGAGCGAGACGGGGCTCCTCTGCAGCCTTACGGCACCGTCGGTGGAGGGGAAGGCACCGGCCCGGCTGCCGGTGCGCAGGGGCAAAACGGCGCCGGCCGCGCCTGAGACGGATGCAAGGCCCTGCATTCTTCTGGTCGAAGACGAGCCGCTGGTCGCGATGATGATGAACGGGTTTCTCGATCAGCTCGATTGCCGCGTCGTCGGTCCGTGCAACACGCCGTTCGAAGCCCTCGCCTTTCTCAAGGAAAACGCCGTGGACGCCGCGATCCTCGACATCAACCTCGGGGGCGAAACCGTGTATCCCGTCGCCGACGCCCTCTCGCGCCTCGGAATTCCGTTCGCGTTCGTCACCGGGTATGGCGGCGAGTCCGTGGACAACCGTTTCTCGCAGGTGAAGCGCCTGGAAAAGCCCATCGGGTTCGAAAACCTGAGGGCCACCGTTCGGGAATTGTGTGAGACCACCGAAGAGCGTGTGAACCTCCGCGCCTGAGCCCTCTCCAGGCCAGGCCGCGTCCCCTGACACACGCATAACGTGTATGAGGGGCCTTTTTGAATCTTCCCTGCATTTTTCCCTGCACCAGGGAAGATTTCCCCCCTCTCGGCCCGGTTGGGTACACGCACTGCGTGTGGCGAGGCGGTGAATGCAGAGTCCGCGGACAAATTCCCTCAGAGTTCCCTGATCGCCGCAGTTCGTCTTTGGGTAAGCCACTGATATTATTTTGTTTTCTGATTTTGTCTTGCCCATTTTTGCAAGAATTCCCTCAGAAATTCCCTGACTGAGGGAACTTTGGCCTGTACATCTCTCCCGCCGTCTTGAGGGTTTCGCGTTCCTTCAAGGACCATTCGATAGGCGCCCATAACGTCGTCGTTTTCAGCCTCGGTTGCGGTATATACCGTATTGGTAGTGTTGTCAACCGAACGGGAAGTCCTGACAGTTGCCGGGAACGCCGCTAGTCTCTTGCGAGCCTTTGCGCTGGCGAGGGCGGCGTGGCCACCGCGGGGCGACAGATGGCATTCGAATTCCTGGATCGGCTGGCTTTCGGCCGCTCACGCTTTGTGGTCACCCGGCTTGACCGGCGGAGCGGGCCGGCATGCTGATCAGGATGACCCAGCCGCTGAAGGAGAAGCTCCGGCAGAAGGGCGTCGAGTCCTTTCACGGCGTCAACGGCAACATCTCCGATGCCTGTGTGTTCGAGCCGCCCTGCAGCATCAAATGGATGCAGATCGAAAACAATTTCCGCCTCGGCGCCTTCAGCTATGCCGTTTCCGGCTACTATTCCGAAGTCAGCATCGGCCGTTACACATCGATCGGCGAGCAGGTACAGATCGGGCGCTCGAATCACGCGATGAGCTGGATCAGCACGAGTCCCTTTTTCTATTTGCGCGAACGCATTTTTTCCGTGGGCGAAGATTTCGCCGACGCGGCGTCGTACCACGACTATTCCGCGCCGCCGCGCCCGCACGCGCGATCGACCGCATTCAGGCCGGTGACGATCGGCAACGACGTCTGGATCGGCCACGGCGCGTTTATCAAGCCGGGCGTGACCATCGGCGACGGCGCCGTTATTGGCGCAATGTCGGTGGTGACGAAGGACGTTCCTCCCTACGGCGTCGTCGTCGGCAATCCGGCCGCGCTTAAACGCATCCGCCTTTCCCCACGGGCGGCTGCGGCGATGCTGGAACTCGAATGGTGGCGCTTCGCCCCCTGGCAACTGGCCGATATCGATTTCAGCGATCCGGAAAAGGCGATTGCGCCGCTCCGCGAGCTGGCGGCTCGCGAACAGCCCTATGGCCCCGAACCGGTCAGGCTGAAAGCGCTTGCCGCCGAGGCGGGCTGATTGCGACAATCGCTACGCACAGGGTGATCGGCTCGCACACATGCAATCCCTGAGCATCGTTTTTCTGCACATCCCGAAGACGGCGGGCCAGTCCGTCCATCATTTCCTGAAAAGCCTGGTCGAGCCCGCGGCAGTCGCGCCGGCGCGGGTGAACGAACAACTGTACCTGCTGTCCGTGCCCGAACTTCGCGGATATCGGCTCTTTTCCGGACACCTCGACTGGTCGCTGCTCGATTGCGTGCAGCCGCCGAGATTCGTGTTCACGATCCTGCGCGATCCGGTGGAGCGCATCCTGTCGTTCTATTTCTTCCTCCGCAGCGAGGCGCAAAAGCTTTCGGAGGAGGAGTTGAACCGGCCCGAAAACCAGGGCAAGCACGCCGTCCTTCACCTTTCGTGCGATGAGTATTTTACCGGCGGCAAGCCGCACATCCGCACGTTTCTCGACAATCACTACGACAATTTCTACATGTATTTTTTCGCCGGCCGCACCTACGACGCGCGCCAGCGTCTTTTGGCGCGCCAGGCTGCCGACAAATCGTTCACGACAGAGCGCATCCTGCAGATGGCGTTCGACAACCTTGCGTTGCTGGATGGGGTGTACACCATCGACCGGCTCGATTGTCTCGAACGCGACCTCCGCTTTGCGACCGGATTTCGCGGCGAGCGGCCAAATCTCGCCGTCCTTCACATCAATCGGGGCGCCAGCGATCCCGCGGGGCGCATGAAGGCCCTGGCGGCGCTGGGCGCAACGGAAGCGACGTTCGACCGGATCCGCGCCATGGTTGCGCAGGACGAGGAAATCTGGAAGCACTACAGTGCGCGGCAGTAGAATGGCGCGCCCGGGACAGGATATCGTGTCCCGAAATATGGAATGTCGACCTCCTGATGGCGAGGTGGGGCACGATATCCTGTCCCAAAGGGAGAAAGCACAATGGGCCTGTTCGACGGAATGCTCGGCGGCATCGTGGGCGCGGAAATGGCGACGGTGGTCAACGGCCTGATCGAGCGGCATGGTGGCGTTCAGGGGATGGTCGACCAGATGCGCACGAACGGCCTCGGACCATCTGTACACGCGTGGATCAATGAAGGGCCGAATACACCGGTTGCGCCGCAGGACGTGCATCGCGCTTTCGGCGATCAGACCATGAGCGAAATCGCCGCCAGGGCAGGGATGTCCACGGAGGAGTTGGCCGTCCGCCTCGCCCAGGTTCTCCCACATGCCGTGGACGCTCTCACCCCCGAAGGCAAGGTCCCGCCCGCGCAATCATCCTGAACCGCGTGTTTTTTGGCTCACGCGGAGACGCAGAGCCAGACCTCCGTGACGCTGTGTCCCTTTGCGGGCTTTTTTTGCCAGGTTTTTTGGTCTTCGTGATTCGCAATCGTTTTCGCGCTCCGACGCTGCTTACGCGAACAGGCGCTCGCCGATGAATTCGCCCGGCGCTGCGCCGCCGGGGCAGGCGAAGAGCCCGCCGCCCGTGTGGGTCGCGAACTGGTTGAGCAAATCGAATTCCGCGAGCTTCGAAAATATCCGGATGAAGCCTTCGCGCGGATCGCGCTGATAGCAGACGAAGAACAACCCTGCATCGTACGCCATGCCCTGCCGCCACGGCGGCCAACGCGTCCCGCTGTAGTTGATTCCGTCGTTGAACGAGTACGGCCGCCGCAGAATGCGCGCGCCGCCGTTGTTCGCCGCATTCGCAAGTCGCACATGCGAATGGAGCGGCGTAACGGGGTTGCCGTTCCGGTCGACGGCATTGACGTCGAGTGCATCGAACTCGTCCGATTTGCCGAGTGGGGCGCCCGTCGCGCGATGCCGGCCGATCGTGTGTTCCTGCAGGTCCCGGCTCATGCGATCCCAGTGTTCGAGGGCGAGGAGGATACGCCGCGCAACGACATAACTGCCGCCGCGCATCCAGGACGGCCCGTCCTCCCCGACAAAGATGTATTTCGCCGTCGCCGCTTCGTCGGTTACCGGCGGATTGTTGGTGCCGTCCTTGAAGCCCAGAAGATTGCGCGGCGTTTCGTTGGGCTTTGCGTCAGGAAGAAATCCGGCCTGCCCCCAGCGGATCCGTGCGGCCCCGTAGGCGAGTTGCGAAAGGTGGCGAACCGCGTGAAATGCCACCTGCGGGTCGTCGGCCGATGACTGTACGGAAAGGTCCCCGCCGGTTCGGGCCTCGATCAGCTGGTCGCCCGGAAACGGCGGCAGCTCGATGAGCGCCTGCGGCATCTGCGACGCGAGTCCATAGCGGTCTTTGCCGTTGCTTGCGAACAGGCTGGCGCCGAAACCGAATGTCAGCGTCAGCCGCGCCGGGGCAAGTCCCAGAGTCTCCTCGCTTTCGGCCGGAGCATTCGCGTCGTTCGGATGTACGGGCGCCGGCCTGCCTTGCGTGATTTCGGCGGCGGCGTCGGTCCAGTTGCGCAGCAGCCGGATGAGATCGTCGCGGCTTTGGGTGTCGAGGTCGAACGTCGCGAACCAGGTGTGGCGCTGCTGCCGCGCGAGTATTCCCGTCTGGCGGTGGCCGTAGAACGGCTCGATGGCGGGTTCCGCAGCGCCTTCGGGCGGCGACAGAGCGTCCGCCGGCGCTGCCATTCCGCTTCCGGCCGCCGCCGCAATCAGGCCCGCGCGTTTCAGAAAGCCGCGCCGCGACGCTTTCGAAGATTCGTGGTCGCTCATGCCATTCCGAAGATTGGCGGACGAAGGTCGGCCCAGGACTGCGCCTGTTCCAATTGTGCCGCGAGACGAAACAGCGCCGCTTCGTCGGCGAGGCGCGCCGTGAACATCATGCCGATCGGCAGGCCGTCGCGCGACTTGCCCAACGGAAGCGAGAGCGAGGGCTGGCCGGTGACGTTGTACGGCGGCGTGAAGTTGAACGCGCGGCCCTGGCGGCGATGGAATTCGCGCGGCTCGACATGGACCGGATCGAGATGGCCGATGGGCGGGGCGGGCGTGATCGTCACCGGCGTCAGCAGCACATCGAAGTCCCGCCACAGCGCGAGAATTTGACGTGCCGTCACGCGCAGCGTGCCGAGGCCCGCGCCCACATCGGCGCCCGTCAACGATTTTGCCGCGCTATACGCCGCCCAGGCGAGCGGCTCGAGTTCATCGTCCCGCGGCGCGCGGCCGAGCCGTTCCGACCAGCCGTCGATCTCTGCCGCAAAAACCGCGCCGGTAACCGCCATCTGCGCGCGATAAAAGCCCTTCCAGTCGATTCCAAGCGACGGCTTTTCGATCAGCGTATGGCCGAGGGTCCCGAGCAGAGCGACCGTGGCGTCGAAGACCCGCAGCACTTCCTCATGTACAGAGCCGCCGTGAGTCGTCGCGGCATGGAAGGCAATCTTCAACCGGCCCGGCGGGGTTCGTATCTCTTCCGCGTACGGCCGCATCTTTGCCGGCGCGGCATAAGGGGCATCGTCTTCCGGCCAGCCGGTCCAGTCGAGCATGACCGCGCAGTCGCGCACCGTCCGCGTCAGCACGTGATCGACCACCATTCCGTGAGCGCGGACCCGATCGTCCGGTCCCCCGGGATTTCTGTACTGCGTCGGCTTGAGGCCGACGACGCCGCAGAGCGCCGACGGAATGCGGATGCTGCCGAGACCGTCGCTGCCATGCGCCATCGGCACCATGCCGGACGCAACGGCGGCGCCTGCGCCGCCCGACGAGCCGCCGGCGCTGTGATCCGGATTCCACGGATTGCGGCAGATGCCGAGATGCCGGCCTTCGGTCGTTCCGGGAATGCCGAATTCCGGCGCGTTCGTCCTTCCCAGCAGTACAAGGCCGGCAGTGCGGTAGCGGCGCACCAGTTCGCAATCCCTGTCGGCCCGATTATGCTGCAGAAAGGCGGAGCCGTTGGTCATCGGCCAGCCGGCGACGGGCGTGTCCATGTCCTTGACCAGGAACGGCACGCCTTTGAACGGCCCGCCGGAAAGCGCCCCATCGCAGGCGGCGCGCGCCTCGTCGAAAGCCTTGTACGTAACAGCGTTCAGTAGCGGATTGTGGCTTTCGATGCGCGCAATC
>DATGGN010000165.1:0-4460 GCA_035308485.1 Rhizomicrobium sp. | reverse complement strand
GAGCACGTCTTTCAATATTTTGCAGTGTTCCAACCGGCCCGCGATCATTACCCATGCCGGCTGCGCCGCGGTGTACGCCCATCCCCGCAACAAGAGCGACGCGCTGTTGCGCGCGGTTGCCGGTAAAGGCGGGGTGGTCGGAATCTACGCCCTGCCGTATCTGACCTCGGGCCCGAAGCAGCCCACGCTCGACGATTACGTGACGCATATCGTGCATGCGCTTTCGGTGTGTGGGGAAGATCATGTCGGGATCGGCAGCGACAACACGCTTGCACCCTGGGACCCGTCGCCCGAGGAGCTTGCCGCTTTCAAAAAGGGACAAGAGGAGCAGCGCAAATCCGGACAGCAATATCTGGATCGGCCACCCTACGTCATCGGTCTGAACACGCCGCGCCGCTGCGAAGTCATCGCCGATGCGCTGTTGAAACGGGGTTACGGTGCACGCATCGCGGAAAAGGTTCTCGGCCGCAATTTCACCGACGCTTTGGGCCGCATCTGGAAAGAATGAGTGGATCTGTCGCGAACACGTTCACGCGATGAAATGTACCCCACACCGCTTCGCGGCGTGCACGCGGCTCAGCTGCCCTCCCTCAAGGGGAAAGGGTGATTGACGCGCGTCAGGAATGGCTCTTCCCTCGAGGGAGAGTCGAAATTTGCGGAACAACGCGACGCAAATTTCGGGTGAGGGGTCGTTCCGCGTCTCCGCGCGTACACTTCTCGTGGCACGCGAACGGTCAGTGCTTCAGCGATTTGTCGTTCGCTAGGTCAAGCGTCACGTAGGCCACCGCTTTGGAGGCGAATTCGAGCACGAAGGGATCGTTGTTGGAGAGGTTGTCGCACCAGCGATGCGGGTAATCCACGCAACCGCCATTGTGGCCGGGCACCTTGCCCTCATAGTTGCCCAGATAACCGCCCCAGATGTCGACTTCCCACTGATGCTTGCAGCAATCCTGCTGGGTGTAGATCCCGCTATTGGGCACGCCCACGAGGCTGAAGGAAAGCGAGTCCGTTCCGTCGTTGTTGCCATCGCGCGATTCAATTCCGGCGGAGCGGAAATAACCGGCGAAAGCCCTGTTGCCGACCCGCGATTGCGGCACGACGTTCGGCGGAAATTTGTCGACCTGGTGGGCGTGCGCCGGGTCGGCGATCAGCACGGCGAAATTGGGAGTGGCCGTTACATCGACGTCGATATCGAAGGCGATTTTCCTGAGTTCCCTGCCATCGAGATGGCGTGTATAGAATTTCGAACCGAGCAGCCCGATTTCCTCGCCGCCGAACCAGATATAGCGCAGACGGTTGACAGTCCTCGTGCGCGCCAGCACGCGCGCCGTTTCGAGAATGGTCGTCGAGCCCGAGGCATTGTCGAGCATGCCCGCCCCGTAGATTGAGTCGAGGTGCGCATCGACAACGACGATCCTGTCGGGATTGCCGAAGGGTGAATCGGCAATGACATTGTAGTCGAAATCCGATTTCGTTCGGGTTTGCACATCGATATGCGCGACATCCGCGCGGCCTTGCCCGTAGTCGCGGGCGAGACCATCACCGGTCGGCGACGAGACCAGCTGCAGCACGGGAATGCGTTCCGGGTTCTGCGCTTCGTTTTCGATCGCGCTGCGTTGCGAGACAACCGGATCTCCGGAGGGCGTTTTTTCTCTGTACAGGAGCAGGGCGGTGGCGCCGGCCGCTTCGGCATTCGCGACCTGCGTGTCCATAGGGCAGGGGGCGTATGTTACGAGCGCAACGCGCCCGCGCACGAACCCGGAGAAGTCGCTCGCCGCGCAGCCGGTTCCCGCCGGTTGGACGATCGCCGTAACCCGTCCGCTGCCGGAAAGGCGTCCGACCTGCCAGTCCCTGCCGGGCCGGTATGCACGTCCGGCCAGATTGAGGAGCGGCACGCCCTGTACGTCTGAGTACCGCCACCGGTAGCGCTGCACCGTCACATTGTATCCAGCCTTGCGCATGAGCCGCGCGACATAGTCAACGGAGGCTTTGTACCCCGAAGTTCCGATGTTGCGATTGGGGTGTCCATCAGGACCGGGGTTCTTGTCGGCGATGATCTGAAATTGCCTGAGATGATACCACAGCGATTTTTGCTGGATGCATTCGGCGGCCTTCGCCGGTGTATCATTGACGCGGGTTGCGCATTCCGCAGGCGAAGGCGGAGCCGCGACGGCTCGAGACCCCACAGTCGCCACGAGAAGAAGCGCGGCAAGCTGCGGCGCGTGCCGAAGAACAGATCGCATGGAGCACCGTCGACGTTGCAAGCCCTCGGCATACTAGCGGATCAGGAAACGGAGAAATAGTGGCGTCGACGCCGTGCCGGGAACAGAACGGCACCGGTTATCGGCGGGGAGCGCGGAAACTTTTGCGGGCTCCTGATGCGTTAAATATTCAGGGAAACGAGAAGCGCCATGCGCTTTTCAGACGGGGCAACACAGAGGACCAGACGAAGTGGCCGTCAGGGAATTCGAAGAGGACAGGAAGCGCCGTGACGCCGCGGCCGCTCTGGATTCCCACCGCGGCGAGCGGGGGCACCGCGTTCCGGTCACACACGACCTCGTCATCATGCGTCGCGACGAGACCACCCCGGAACAGACGTCCGAGCCGGCGCTTCTGCTCGATCACCCCAGTGTCTCACATCGCCATGCGCGCTTCATCGTGGAGCAGGGCAAGATATACATTGAGGATCTCGGAAGCAGCAACGGTACATGGGTCAACAACGAAAAGATTTCGGCGCGGGCTGAACTCAACTCCGGCGATCACATCTCCGTCGGTGCTTTCATTCTTCGCTTCGACGGTGCGGGCATCGAAGTCCGAAGTCACTCGGCGGCAGGAGTGCTTGGTGCGTACGCGGTCAGCAAGGAGATCAGGGGTGAGGCTCGGCCGCTCTTCCTTCTTCGCGACGTCACCTTCGAGTTGGCTCCCGGGCAACTGGTCTGTGTAATCGGCGCCAGCGGCTCCGGAAAAACAACGCTGATGAACATCATTTCGGGCCGCAAGCGGCCGACGAGCGGGAAAGTCCGGCTCGGACGCCTCGATCTTCACGAATATTTCGACATGCTCAAGCAGGACATTGCCTATGTGCCGCAGCGCGATCCCTTGCACGAATACCTCACGCTGCGGCAGGCGCTGACGTATTCGGCGAGACTGCGCCTGCCGAGCGACGTAACAGCCGAAACGCGCGATCACATCGTTCGGGATGCCGCCGCAAGCGTCGGCCTGGAGCAGCGGCTCGATCTGAAGATTGCGGCACTGAGCGGCGGAGAACGGAAGCGGGCGAGCCTGGCGACCGAAATTCTCGATCGTCCCGACCTCCTGTTCCTGGATGAGGTTACGTCGGGTCTCGACGAGAGTACCGATCGTGAAATCATGTGGCTGCTGAAACGCCTCGTATTGCGCGGCATGACGATCATCTGCGTCACGCATACGCTCGCCAATGTCGAAGACGTGGCAGACGAGATCGTCGTAATGGGCAAAGGCGGGCTGGTGACGTTCAGTGGTACTCCGGCGCAGCTTCGCGAGTTCTTTTCGATCCGGCAACTCGGCGAGGTTTTCGAAACCATCGACAGGGCCGGCCCGGAAGCATGGCATCGGCGCTTCGAGACGGTATCCGGCCTGAAGGCGATTGCGCGGGCGCGCGCGCACAGAGTGGCCGCGGCGCCGCGACATTCCGGGCACGGTTCGTTAATCGCAAATCTTACCGATGCTCTCCGCCAGTTCGGGATTCTGACGGAGCGGAACATCGCCCTCCTTGTTGGCGACGTACGTACGCTGGTCATGGCCGCGATACAGGCGGTGGTCGTCGGCGCGCTGCTGGGCTTTGCCTTCGGCGACTTCGGCAAAGGCTTCGAGGTCGGAAGTTCGAAAGTGTCCTTTCTTGTCGTGCTCGGGATAACCTGCATCTGGATCGGCTGCGCGGGCGCGGCCAAGGCGATTGTGGGCGAACTGCCGATCTACATGCGCGAGCGCGACATCAATCTCTCGACCCCCGCCTTTGTGCTTTCAAAGTTTCTGGTCACCGCGTGCTTCGCGGTCTGCCAGATTGCCGTTCTCATGCTGGTTTCCAGTGCCTTGGTGCAGACGATCCCGGGCAGATACTGGGAACAGTTTCTGCTTGCTTCGCTCGCCGCGGTGAACGGCGTCGCGATCGGGCTCATCATTTCGAGCGTCGCCAACAGCCGCGACCAGGCTGCGGTGGTAGTACCGCTTGCGCTCGCGCCGCAACTCATTTTCGGCAGCGGCATGATGTCGAGCCTTTCATGGTACGCGCTGAAATTGGCGCAGCTCATCATTGGCGCCTACTGGACGCGGCAGGCGATGACGGCAGCACTCATTGCACACGAAAGCGGCATCATGAAGATCGATCCGGCAAAAGGGGCGCTCGTGCCGGTCACGGCTCAGCCGCTCGGGCTGTCCGTTGCGGCGCTTGGTGCCCAGACGATTGCCTGGCTCGTCATCAC
>DATGGN010000164.1:0-6658 GCA_035308485.1 Rhizomicrobium sp. | reverse complement strand
GTTTCTTCTGGTCGGCATGGGAGCCGTTGCTGCCGCCATCATCGGGGCACCGCTGACCATGGTGCTCCTTGTACTGGAGTCCACGGGCGATTTCCCGATTACCGCCGGTGTGCTCGTGAGCGTGATTGCATCCGCGACCATCGTTCGGCTCACATTCGGTTATTCGTTCTCGACCTGGCGATTTCATGTGCGCGGACTTGGACTGCGCGGCGCTCACGATATCGGCTGGATCACGGATCTCACCGTAGCGCGCATGATGCGTTCCGATCCCCAGGTTGTTGCGTCGGGCATGGGCCTCAAGGACCTGCGCGCGAAGTATCCACCGGGAACGGCAAAGCGCGTGTACGCGGTGGCGCCGGACGGTCATTATGCGGGTTGGGTGGACATGGCGCTTGTCAACGATCCGCAACTGGATGAGGCCGTCGACACCGGCGTCGTCGCCGATCTGGTGCGCGACAGGGAGGGCTTTTTGCTGCCAAACGAGAATGTGCGCACCGCGCTTGCGCGCTTCGACGAGGCGCAGACCGAAGCGCTGCCCGTGCTGTCGGCCAAAGCCGACCCGCGAATCATCGGTTATCTGACAGAGGCGTATGCACTTCGCCGGTACACCCAGGAACTGGAACGTCGGCGGAGCGCCGAATTGGGCGAGCGCGAGCTGTTCAGTGTCGGCCAAAGTCCGCCCGTCTGAATCCCGGAGATTTGAACGGAATCACCGATTGTCCGCGCCCCGGGCGGCGCGGTATAATGTGTTCGGGTTCAACTTGGGGATCGCAATGAAGGGCTCCTTTCAAACAGGAATCGGCGCCGCACTGACCGGCGTGGCTGCATCGTTCGCCGTTATGGGCGCCCCTGTCGCGGCATTCGCAGCCAACACAGCACCGCATGTCGACATGACTCAGCCGCATGACCAGGTGTACCCGGTGTCCGCGCAGTCGAGCGGAGAACAGGGCACGGTGCTCGTGCAGGTGTACGTGAGCCCGAGCGGCAAGGTCGCCAAATACAACGTCGCTCAATCGAGCGGCTTCGGCGATCTCGACAACGCGGCGCTGGAAAGTGTCCTCAACTGGCGGTTCGTTCCGGCGATGCGGGACGGTGATCCTGTTTCGGACTGGACGGTTGTGAAGGTTGTCTATCAACTGCCACAGGCGGCCACGCAACCGGCCTCGCCGCCCGGCTGAAGAGGGGCGCCGACCTTTACAATCGCGAGATCGCGGACCATATCGAGAGGCCCGCGAGGTGAGCACGAATGCGCCCAGAAACCGAACGCAACATTGCCGAGATCGAGCAGGCGCTTGCGCTGCTGAGGAGGCATCTTTGACTGGGATCGCGCCGTTGTCCGGCTGGACGAGCTGAATCACAAGGCCGAAGATCCGGCCATCTGGAACAACCCGCAGGATGCGCAGTCCCTGATGCGTGAGCGTCAGCGGCTGGAGGGCTCCGTTTCGGCCATTCGCGCGCTTGATAGCGAACTCGCGGATGCGCGCGGTCTGATCGAACTCGCTGAAGCGGATGATGATCGGGGGATGGTTGCGGATTCCGAGCGCACCATCGAGGAGTTGCGTCGCCGCGCGGATGACCTTCGGCTGCAGTCGATGCTGTCGGGCGAGGCTGACCCAAACGACACCTATCTTGAGATTCACGCCGGGGCCGGTGGCACCGAAAGCCAGGATTGGGCGGAGATGCTCGAGCGCATGTACACGCGCTGGGCCGAACGCAAGGGTTACAAGGTTCAGTATCTGGAAGAGAGTGCGGGCGAGGGCGCCGGTATCAAGTCGGCGACGCTGCTTGTGAAGGGGGAAAATGCCTATGGCTGGCTGAAAACCGAAGCGGGCGTGCACAGGCTCGTACGCATCTCTCCCTTCGATGCAAACGCGCGTCGGCACACCAGCTTCGCGAGCGTCACAGTCTTCCCCGTAGTCGATCAGACGATCGAGATCGACGTCTCCGAGAAGGAGGTGCGCATCGATACCTATCGTTCGTCGGGCGCGGGCGGTCAGCATGTCAACAAAACCGAATCCGCCGTGCGCATCACGCACTTGCCGACGGGAATCGTCGTGAGTTGCCAGACCGAACGCTCGCAGCACCAGAACCGTGCCGTGTGCTGGAACATGCTGCGCTCAAGGCTGTACGAAATTGAACTTGAGAAGAAGCAGGCCGAAACGGCCGCGCTGATCGGCCAGAAGACCGACATCGGCTGGGGTCACCAGATTCGATCCTATGTGCTGCAGCCCTATCAGCTCGTCAAGGATCTGCGCACGGGTATCGAGAGCCGTACACCGCAGGCCGTGCTGGACGGCGATCTGGATCCCTTCATGGCGGCCGCGCTTGCCCAGGCGATCGGCGGCAAACCCGCCGAACCCGTTGCCGATATAGAATAATCTCTCATTGCCGGACCTGGCGGCCGGTCTCGATGTATTTCGCCGGATCGCGCAGCTTTGCGGCAAGCCAGACTTCATAATGCACATGCGGGCCGGTGCTGCGACCGGTGGAACCGAGGCGGCCGACAGGCGTGCCCTTTTCGATGCGCTCGCCCGTGCGGACAAGGACCGAGGCGAGATGGCCATAGCGGGTGTGAAATCCGTAGCCGTGATCAATTTCTACCAAATTGCCGTAGCCCGCATGTGGGCCCGCGAACACGACCGTACCCGGCGCCGTCGCAGAAACGGTAGAGCCCCACGGCCCCGCGAAATCGACGCCGGGATGAAACGCAATGTGTCCGGTAAAGGGATCCACGCGGGGACCGAATCCGCTTGTGACCTCAAATTGGCCGCCATGGACCGGTGTCGTAAGCGGCACGTGCCGAAGCGCGGTGAACAGGGTTTCGAGCTCGGCAGTGTGGGCAAGAGTCCCTTGGTAGGCCTGCGTGAATCCGGTGTCCGACACGCCGTCGATCTCCACGGCCTGCATGGGCACCAAGGGTCCACCCATGTCGGCTTCAGATTTTTCCGCCTGCGCGGGATTGAGTCCAACGCGCCCCAGCACGCTCTTCACTTCGGCAATTCTGACCGACACAGATCGATCAAGGCCGGCGAGCAACAGGTTCTCCGAACTGCTGAGACCGGCAAGACGCTTCGTCAGCAGGTCGAGTCGTTGAACCGCGGGATTGCTGACTGGTTGCGCAATGTGTTGCGGCCGCTCCTCGTCGAACAGCGACAGCGCATATTGTAACAGGCCGCCGCCCAGCATGCTTGCCTTGGCGGGTCGCGGTGAGGTCGGTTGGGGGTCTACCGGCTCCGGCATGACCGTCAGCTGCGAAGCGCCGCTGCCGGAAAATCCCTTGCTGGATGGTGTCGTCGCGGGAATTGCTCCGGCCGCTGCAGAAGGCATGGAAGCGTCGCTTCCGACACTGTCGCTTGCTGTTTCAGCGCCTGTGCGGACGCGTTCCGAAACCGTGCGAAGCGACGCTTCGCCCTTGCCGGACGCCGCGAGTGCCGTATCTACAATCTGCTTCTGGTTCAGCAGTTTTGCGACGCTCTGCTGCTTGGCCTCGAGTTCGTCAGCCGTCGATTTGAAGCGATCCTCTGCCGAAACGAGCGCATTGTTCAGTTCGTCATAGGACAGCTGCAGATCGGCCACGCGATTCTCGTACGTGCCCTGCATCTGCAGGAAGCGATGATCCTTGGCCGCGATAATATGATCCTTGAAGATCACGTTGACGGAAGCGAATGCCACCCAGCCCAGAAAGATGAGAGTGAGACCGGCGCACGTAGCCTGAAGCGTCGAGCCGAAGGTGAAAAATTGGACCCGGCCCGTGCTGCGGATATAGATTTGTCGCTCGGGGAACGTTGCATGCAGCTTTGTCCATGCGCGTTCGATGAGCGTTTCCGCCATGCCCTGCTTCCCTGTCTAGCCAGCCTATGGCGGAGCACCGCCAGCCCTTGTCGCGCCGCTATTTCACCTTATTCGTTCCGAGGGTCAACCTCTTGACATTTCACAATAATTCGAATCGGAGCCGCTTTCAACTCTTGCGTGCAGGCCCCAAGCCCCGCAAAGCCTGGAGAACCGCGGCCGAGTGCCCTGGCACCTTCACCTTTCGCCAGACGTGTCGGATGATTCCTTTTTCATCCACAAGAAAGGTAGCCCGCTCCATCCCCATGTAGCGGCGGCCGTACATGCTTTTTTCCACCCAGGTGCCGAAAGCCTGTGCGGCTTTGAGCTCCGGGTCCGAGGCGAGCACAATGCCCAGCCTGTGTTTCTCGCGGAATTTCTGGTGCGACGAAACATTATCTTTGGAGACCCCGATTACGGTAGCGCCAGCGGCATCGAACTTCTTCTTGTCCTCGGAAAAAGCAATCGCTTCCTTCGTGCATCCCGAGGTGTCGTCCTTCGGATAAAAATAGAGGATGAAAGGCTTGCCTTTAAGCTTGGTGTTTGAAACCTCTCCGCCGTCATCGGTCTTTAGCCGGAATTGCGGAGCGCGCTCGCCCGTCCCAAGCTCTTTTGTCACAACTGCCTCCCGCTTTGCCGCCCACGCGGTTTACCAAAACTGTCGCATAGGCGATAAGCTCGGAATTCGATCGGCGCAAGTTTGGTCTGGAGGGGAGGATCGCCTGAAAAAAAGGTCCAGCAAGTGGCCTTGACGGAATTGCGATTTTTCAACGGCTATGCCCCGCGTGTGCTGCGGTACACGGGCTGGTTTTTCGGTGGGCTGATCGCGCTTGCCGGTTTCTTTGCTCTTGGCATTCTCGTCCGCGTTCTCATGGGACCGGTTTCGCTCGGACCGTTCAGCGGACAAATTCATTCTGCCCTCGCGACCGAAGTGCCTGGACTGGATGTGCGCTTCGACGATGCCGCGCTCGCCTGGACGCGCAGCGAGGGCCGGATCAATCTCGTAATCCTTGGTACGCGCGTGTACGACCGTGACGGCCGCATCGTCGCCCAGGCGCCGCAGGCGGAAATCGGTCTTGCGACGGGCCCGCTTCTCAAGGGAAACATCGTCGTCAATCGCATTGCACTTGTCGGTGTGCAGCTTACGCTCGTTCGTTCGAACGCGGGCGCGCTGAGACTTGGTCTCCAATCGGGCGCCGGCGGCGAGGACGTGCTCAAACGCATTCGCGACGCCATCCAGCACAGCGGCAGCGGTGGCGCATCGCCGCTCAGGAGCTTCGCCGTGCGTCAGGCGAGGCTGGCGTTCCGCGACGAAGCGAGCGGGACATTCATCGTTGCACCGAACGCAAATCTGCAGATCAGCGCGGACAAAGACGCTCTGTCCCGGAGTGCATCCACGACCGCGAGCCTCGATGCGCACATCGAGATCGCCGGGAGGCCCGCACGCGTCTTTGCGGAGTTCGTGTTTCCCACGCGGGGCAAAGTCGTCAAGGGCGACATCAGCGTGACAGGGCTCGATCTGGCGGCGCTGGCGCGCGATGGAAACGCGTTTTCGTTCTTCAAACCGTTCGCCCTCGTCGCCGACGTCACGGGTTCGTGGACGATCGAGAACGGCACCAGCCTGCGCTTGCTGGATTTCGGCATCGGTGCGACGGGGTACATAAACGGCTTCGGCGCGCCGCTGCATGTAAAGTCCCTTCGCTTCGTCGGGCGGTACGATGGCGCCACGGGTAGGCTGCTCGTCGATGACGCAGCGCTCGCCGGTGAACAGGCGAGCGCGCATCTTAGCGGCGACGCCAATCTGAATGTCGATTCCGATGGCACGTTGCGCGGATCGGTTTTTTCGCTCGCTGTGGACAGGATTGGTGTCGACCTGCCCGGCACGATGGAGCACGCGGTTTCGCGCGGCCATGCCCTCATCAGAGGAGCGTACACCCGATCCGACAATACTGTTGTGCTGGACGAATTGCAGCTCTCCGGCGGACCGCTTTCGGCCTCTCTCGCCGGCCGCGTCGTCCTTGCCGCAGACCAAACTCCCGAAATCAATCTTGACGGAAAGATTGATGCGGTTGGGGTGCGCGATCTCCTGCCGTATTGGCCTTATCGGTTGGTTCCGGGGGCTCGTGCCTGGATTGCCGCGAACGTATTATCGGGGCGCGTCGGACCGGTGCTGGTCCACACAAGGTTGCCTGCCGGCGCGTTGGAAAGTCCATTCATTCCCGACAAAGCGGTACAGGTAAATTTTGCTCTCACGGGTGGTACGATCACATATCTGCATGGGCTGACGCCGGTGACCAACCTCGCAGGGAGTGCTGTTCTGACGGGTGATACGTTCAAGGCGACGATTGCTTCGGCGAACGTCGGTCTGCTTTCCATTTCCCGGGCCAACGTCACCATCCCCAATCTGCACGTACACGGAACGCCGGTGATCGTCGCGGCGCATACCACCGGACAGCTGCCGCAATATCTTTCGCTCATCGACATGAAGCCGCTGCAATATCCGTCCCGGTTCCACATCAATACCGCTTCCGCGGCAGGAGACGCCGCCTTCGATCTGCACTTCACTGTGCCCACGATCAAAGACGAAAGCGTCGATGCGATCGGGGTTTCCGTGATAGGGCAGGTGAACGGGCTCGCTCTCTCGCTGGGGTCTCACACGCACGTTTCCGACGGGACGGTAAATCTCGACGTGGACAATCGTCAGCTGCGCGCAACGGGTCCGGTAACCGTCGGTGCCGCGAAGCTGAACGTGGATTGGACAGAGGTTTTCAAGCCGGCCGGACCGATCAGCTCTGAAATACGCGCACGCGGC
This sequence comes from Rhizomicrobium sp., assembly GCA_035308485.1. Classification (GTDB taxonomy): domain Bacteria; phylum Pseudomonadota; class Alphaproteobacteria; order Micropepsales; family Micropepsaceae; genus Rhizomicrobium. The sequence continues at coordinate 18 of DATGGN010000164.1, read as the reverse complement.
ACACTCGACGATGCGGCT
>DATGGN010000163.1:0-16871 GCA_035308485.1 Rhizomicrobium sp. | reverse complement strand
TCGGCTCCTGCGCGCAGATCGGGCGCAACTGCCACATCTCCGGCGGCACCGGCATCGGCGGCGTGCTCGAGCCCCTGCAGGCCGGCCCCGTCATCATTGAAGACAATTGTTTCATCGGCGCGCGCTCGGAAGTCGCCGAAGGCGTGATCGTCGGCGAAGGATCGGTGATCTCGATGGGCGTGTTCATCGGGCAATCGACAAAAATCGTGGACCGCGAAACCGGCGAGATCTCTTATGGCCGGGTGCCGCCCTATTCGGTTGTCGTTCCGGGGATGTTGCCGCATGCAGCGGACCGACCCGGGCTCGCCTGTGCGGTGATTGTGAAACGGGTCGATGCGCGCACGCGCGCGAAAACCTCGATCAATGAACTGTTGCGTGACTGATGAAAAGGCTTGGCGCAGAGGCCGCGGCTGCTCAGTCTTTCGGGGCGTAAGCACCAATGCTGAAACTTGGATTCTGTTAGAACATGATTGATCCGATAGCCCTTGCGCGGGCACTGATCCGGTGTCCTTCGGTCACGCCGGAAGACGCCGGCGCCCTCGGCGTCGTTGAGCAGGCGCTCCGTGGAATCGGTTTCTCCTGCACGCGGCTGCGTTTCGAATCGTCGGGCACCGCCCCGATCGAAAACCTGTACGCGCGGATCGGTACGTCCCGGCCGAATTTCTGCTTTGCCGGACACAGCGACGTTGTCCCGCCCGGTGATGCGTCTCTCTGGCATGCCGATCCCTTCGCCGCGGAAATCCGTGACGGCATGCTTTACGGACGCGGCGCCGCCGACATGAAATCGGCGGTCGCTGCCTTTGCCGCCGCGGCATCGCGCCATCTGCAAAAACCATTGCTCGGCTCGATCAGCCTGCTCATTACCGGCGACGAAGAGGGGCCTGCCGTGAACGGCACCGCAAAGGTGCTGCAGTGGATGGCGGAAAAAGGCGAGCACATCGATCATTGCATCGTCGGCGAACCGACGGCCGCCGCCCACGCCGGCGACACGATCAAGATCGGCCGTCGCGGCAGCATGCGCGTCGATTTCGCCGTCCGCGGTGTACAGGGCCACACCGCCTACCCGCAACGTGCGGTCAATCCGATTCCGATCCTTGCCACGATTGTGTCTCGCATCGCGCGCGAAAGGCTGGACGACGGAACGCCGCATTTTCAGCCCTCAACGTTGGCATTCACCACCTTCGACGTCGGCAATCCTGCCTCAAACGTTTCTCCTGCTACGGCACGCGCCGTCGCCAACATCCGTTTCAACGATCTCCATACGCCGGAATCGCTCCGGCTGCGGCTGGTGGAAATTGCACAAGCGGTTACGCGTGAAATGGGCGGCGCGGCGGACATCGGGATCGACGCCGGCGCGCTTCCGTTCATCACCGAACCCGGACCGTTCACCGATCTGCTTGTGCGCGCCATCGAAAGCGCGACGGGCCGAACACCGGAATTGTCAACAAGCGGCGGAACATCCGACGCGCGGTTCATCAAGAATGCCTGTCCCGTCGCCGAAGTGGGGCTCGCCGGCATGACGATGCACAAGGTCGATGAATGCGTACCGGTTGCGGAGATCGAGAGCCTTACCGCCATCTACACGGCGATCCTTGAGACTTATTTCGCCGCGCCCCCTGCGGCAGCATAATCCACGCGCACGAGATAAAGCCCATCCGGCGGCGCTACCGGACCGCAGCGCGCGCGCGCGCGTGCTTCGAGGGCCGCCGCGACATCGCGCGCGCGCCATTTGCCTTCGCCGACGAGTTTCAGCGAACCGACCATCGAGCGCACCTGGCTGTGCAGGAACGACCGCGCCCTTGCCTCGATGTGAATCTCTTCACCCGCGCAGCGCACGCCAAGCAAATCGAGAGTTTTCACCGGCGACAGCGCCTGGCACTCGGCGGCGCGGAAGGTGGTGAAATCATGCTGCCCGACAAGGTGCTGGGCACCGGCATGCATCGCGTTCGAATCGAGTTCTCTCGCCACATGCCAGACGCGCCCGCGCTCCAGCACCGGCGGCGAACGCCTGTTCAGAATTCGATACAGATAGTGCCGCGTGGTTGCGGAAAATCGCGCGTGAAAATCCGGCGCCGCGATCCCGGCGTTCAGGATACAGACGGGATCGGGTCGAAGGTGATAGTTCAGCGCATCGCGCAGCTTTGCCGGCGCAAAGAGTTTTTCGAGATCGAAATGCGCGACTTGCGCGAGCGCATGAACGCCCGCGTCGGTCCGACCAGCACCGGTGACGGTGACGGTCTCGCCGGAGAGCTTGCGGATGGCCTCCTCCAGTGCGCCCTGTACCGACGGCCCGTTCTCCTGGCGCTGCCATCCCGCAAACGGAGAGCCGTCATACTCCAGTGTAACGCGGTAGCGCATCGGTCGCTGCGGCTTGTCACCGCTGCCAGAGCGTTTCGAATTTCGGCCGGTGCAGCGGGCCGCACTGGAGTTCCACCCAGCGGTCGCGGATCGTCGGCCAGCGCTCGAAAACAGCACCTTCGAAGGTGCGAAAGCCGTCGTCGAGCTCGTCGATCGTGATCGCAGCTGCAGATGTATGGAAAACCGCAAAAAGCACGTCGAGCGAAAGCGTGTCCTGTACGCCACCGTCGATTTGTATGACATCGTCCCAGCGAACATCCGTCTTGCGGCGGCCGCGCGCGACGAGGAACCCGTCGGTCAGGAGATCGATCGTGCCCGGCTTCTGGCGACGGCGCTGCCAGGAGTTTCTCACCCGGCGCCACCAGGATGGCTTAAGGTCTGTGCTCACAGGCGGTCTCCCTCATGGAGCGCAAAGCCGCGCAGGAATTCCTGCGCTTCCTGTGCGCCACGACCTGCGCGTTGCACGCGCCTGATGCGGACCGCGCCTTCGCCGCACGCAATAGTAAAGTGACCATCCAGTACTTCCCCCGGAATTCCGTTTCCTTCGGCCGGCACAGCATAGAGGATTTTCAGCCTTTCGCCGCGCGTTTCGCTCCAGGCACCGGGTTGGGGCGAAAGTCCCCGGATCAGACAATCGATTTCGCGCGCGGGCCGGCTCCAGTCGATCCGTGTTTCCTCTTTCGCGATTTTCCTTGCATAGGTCGCGCCGTCAGAAGACTGCGGCCGCTCGCTGACAGAGTCGCGTTCGAGCGCGGCCAACGCACGCACCATGAGATCGGCGCCCAGCCGGGCGAGCTCGTCGTGCAATTCGCCGTAGGTCTTGTGACCGATCGCGACGCGCTCTGCCATCAAGATCGGGCCCGTATCGAGCCCTTCCTCCATGCGCATGGCCATTACGCCGGTTTGCGCGTCGCCCGCCATGATGGCGCGCTGGATGGGCGCGGCCCCGCGCCAGCGCGGCAACAGCGACGCGTGCAGATTGAAACAGCCGAGCCTCGGCGCATCCAGAATCGCTTTGGGCAACAGGAGGCCGTACGCGATCACAACAGCAGCATCCGCTCGGAGGAGCGCAAAGTGGTGCTGCTCCGCTGCCGCTTTGAGCGAGCCCGGCGTGCGGACTTCAAAACCATGCAGGGCGGCAATTTTCGCGACCGGCGTCGTTTCCTCCACAAGCCCGCGGCCTTTGGGCCGCGGCGGCTGCGTGTAAACGGCCGCGATTCGATGTCCGTGACCGATGAGTTCGACAAGCGTGGGCACCGCAAAATCGGACGTGCCCATGAAGACAAGGCGGAGGCTCACGCTTGCTTCAGCTCGCCTGTTTCAGACGCTGGGCCTTTGCGAGCTTCTTGAGCGCCATCGAGCGCTTGAGGCGCGAAAGATGATCGACGAACAGCACGCCTTCGAGGTGATCGATTTCGTGCTGCAGGCAGGTGGCGAGGAGTCCCTCCGCCTCGAGCAACTGCAGCCGCCCCTCGCGATCGAGATATTCGGCCCTGATCTGTGCCGGGCGTTCGACCTCTTCCCAGATATCCGGAACCGAGAGACAGCCTTCCTGGCAAATCGCAGTCTCGTCCGATGTCCAGATGATCTTCGGATTGACGAATACGCGCGGTTCCTGCTTGCCGTCCTTGCGCGCCAGGTCCATCACCAGGACGCGCTTGGGGACGCCGATCTGGATCGCGGCGAGCCCTATCCCTTCCGCCGCATACATGCTCTCCAGCATGTCGTCTGCGAGCCGGCGGATATCTGCGTCCACCGTCGGGATTTCCTCCGACACGGCTTTGAGCCGCGGATCGGGCGCAATTAGAATGGGGCGGACAGCCATGAGTCGGAGATAGGCGAGCCCCTTTTCCGGGTCAAGGCAACGGTTTGGGGCTCGCCATGACGGCTTTGATGATTGCGCTGAGCGCGGCGCTGCTTCTCATCGCAGGCGCACTTTTGATCCTGACTTACACCAATGCGCGCCGCGGCAATGGCGAAGAAACCCGACTCCTGTCAGCCCGGCTCGAGGCCGTCGCGGCCGCGCAAAACGAGATTTCGGGCCGCTTTGCACAAGCGTTGGCGGGTCAGACGGAATTGCAGAACCTGCTCGCGGGGCGGCTCGAAGCGCTCGACCGCCGCCTTGGCGAAAGTCTGACCGAAACCGCGAGCCGCACCGCCGAAACGCTCGGCGGAATCCAGACGCGCCTCAGCGTCATCGACGAAGCGCAAAAGAACATCACTGCGCTCTCCGGACAGGTGGTGAACCTGCAGGAAATTCTTGCGAACAAGCAGGCGCGGGGCGCCTTCGGCCAACAGCAGATGGAAGCCATCGTGGCCGACGTGCTGCCGCCGAGACTGTACAGTTTTCAGGCTTCGCTTTCCAACGGCAGCCGGCCGGACTGTCTTATCCGCCTCCCGAACGCAAGCGCGGCGATCGTCATCGATTCAAAGTTTCCCCTCGAGAGCTTTGCGGCGTTGCGCGCTGCCGACGAAACCGGGCGCAAACCTGCGATCGCGTCGGTAAAAACGGACGTGCTCAGGCACGTAAAGGACATCGCTTCCAAATATCTCATCGTCGGCGAGACGCAGTCGCCCGCCATCATGTTCGTGCCGTCGGAATCCATCTACGCGGATCTTCACGAATTCTGCCCCGACGTTTTCCAGCGGGCGCTGCGCGAGCAGGTGGTGATCGTTTCCCCGAGCATCCTGATGCTCGCGGTCATGACGGTCCAGACGATCATGAAGGATGCGCGCATGCGGGAACAGGCAAGCCTGATCCAGAAGGAAGTCGGGCTCCTCATGCAGGACACAAAACGGCTTGGCGATCGCGTGCTCGCGCTGCAGCGGCATTTCGCACAGAGCGAAGGCGATCTGAAGGATATCGTGATTTCGACGGAAAAAATCGTCCGCCGCGCCGGCAACATCGAGGCGGTCGACCTCAGCCCCGCCGAACCACCGCAGATTTCAAACTAAAAGGACCAATGCAGAGCACGTGATTTATCTCCGCGGCTGTGGCCAAGAATTTGCCCCCGGCTTCCTCTGCGTACCGTCGGCACCTCCGCGTTAAACCTGCTCTTAGAACAAATACCCCCTCGCCAGCAGAACGATGCCACCAAGACCGAAGGCGTTGGAAATAAACCAGAGCCAGTGCCGCCGCGTGATGATCGCGACGGTCGACATCGCGATTCCGATCTCGAAAAGCGTTGCGGCGCCGGTCAGCCAGTGATGGCGGCCTTCGTGCGCCTGGCTCTCCTTTAGGAGCTTGTCACGCTCGGCTTCATGTTCCGCCGCCTTTTGGCGATCTTCGGCCTGCTTTTCGGTTCGCCTTTTCGCGGCTGCCTTGTAATCGGCGGCACGCGCGGGAACGGAGTCCGCCGCTATCATATACATGTATTTCTTGAGCCCGTCCGCCTGGAATTCATCCCAAGCATCGGTCGCCTGGTCCTGGTGCAGGACCGCGTCGCTTGCGGCGCCGAGCGCCTTCCCGCCCTCCACAGTCTCCAGGCTTCCCGCCACGGCCGCCAGAACCGCAAGCACCGCAACCGTTATCGTGACCCTGGAAATGAAGGGATCGCGTTCGTGCGCCGCATGCTCGGCATGTTCGGTATGTTCGTGCGCGTCGAGCGCAGGATCGTGTGCCATTTTCCCCTCCGAAGAATCGCCCAAGTTCCTCATAATGGCGGGTCAGCGGGCGCTCAAGCCGGGTGAAATATGACACGATTCGCGGGCGCGTTGTTCCTCGTTGCGCTTTCGGGCTGCGCGCCGGAGCGCGGGACCTGTCTCCTTGATTCACAGGCGCGGATGACGGTGGTCGAACTCTTTTTCGGACGCGACATTCCCGGCCGCGAACCACTGACGGACCGCGAGTGGTCGGACTTCGCCGCCTCGGTCATCTCGAAGGAGCTTCCGCAAGGCTTTACGGTAACAGACGCCGATGGCGAATGGCGCGACCCGGCAACGCAGGCGCTTATCCGCGAGCGTACGAAAATCCTGATCGTTGCCGGCGCAAGATCCCCCGATCTGGCGTCGCGGGTTTCCCGCGTTCGCGATGCCTACGGCCGCATGTACCGGCAGACTTCCGTCGGCGTCTTGTCGTACGATGCCTGCGGCGCGTTTTAGCAGTGGCAATACGACAGTTTCCCAGGTATCCTTTGCCGATGCAATGTGACGAAGCCATTACTATACTGAGGCGCGGCCAGGCTGCCCTGCGGGAGCATGGCGTACGTTCACTATCGATATTCGGTTCAACGGCGCGCGGTGACGCGCGCTACGACAGCGATATTGATCTCCTCCTCGAACTTGAGGAAGGGCGTCGCTACAGCGTGATCGACCTTTCCAAAATCAAATTCCTGGCCAGCGATCTCCTCGGCCGGCGGGTTGATGTTGCTCTGCGCGGCGGCTTACGGCCAGCCTATCGTTCTGCGATCGAAAACGATGCCGTTCGGGTATTTTAATGGTCCAACGCCGTACCGCACGCGGGCGCCTGATTGATATCGACGAAGCCATCACAAAGATACAGCAATTTCTGGCCGGAAAAGACTTCGCCTCCTTCACGTCAGACTCAATGTTGCACGATGCCGTCGTTCGCAATCTCGAAATCTTGTCGGAAGCCAGTCGATTTCTTCCTGAGGAACTGCGTGCGTTAGAGCCGGAAATTCCCTGGCGCAACATTGCGGACATTGGAAACTGGCTGCGACACGGCTACGACATCCTGAATGATGGCATCATCTGGGAAACCATTCAGCGCGATATTCCTGTACTGCAAAGTGCAGTTTCTGCGTTGTTGCGCTCCATGAAGAATCCATGATCCAGGCCGAACGCCTGATCCTGCGGCCGTGGCGCGCGGAGGATGTGGCGGAATTTGCGCGCGTCACCAACACGCCGGCGGTGATGGAATTCCTTGGCGGCGTCAGAGACCCGGAAGAGTTTCAGGGTTCATTTGACCGGGTAACGGCATCGCAGGAGAAAAACGGGTTCTGTTTCTGGATCGTCGAACGCCGCAGCGACGGCGCCCTTCTGGGATTTTGTGGGCTGAAAATTGGCAATACGCCGCCGATCGAAGGCGAGATTGAGATCGGCTGGCGCTTGCGGGAGGACGCATGGGGACAGGGTTACGCGCGCGAAGCCGCCGAAGCGACGCTTGAATGGGCGTGGCGAAATCTTTCGTGCCGTCGCATCGTGGCCATCACGGCTGCGGAGAACCGGCGAAGCTGGGGATTGATGGAACGTCTCGGCATGCGCCGGTTGCAGGATCTCGATTTCGAGCATCCGGATGTGCCGATCGGCAACAAGGCGCGGCCGCACATCACCTATGCTATCGAGAGGCCGCGTTCCGGCTAGGTCGTACCGGAACCGGAATTCCGCGCGGCCATTTGCATTCCGATGCGCACGGCGGCCGCAAGACCCCGGCACGACGCACTCGTCGAATGGACAGCCATCCGCGAGGACGCGCGGTCTTGCCGTGCCTGCGATCTCTGGCGGGCGGCGACGCAGACCGTGTTCGGCGAAGGCCCGGTGCAGGCGCCCCTGATGCTTGTCGGTGAACAGCCGGGCGACAGGGAAGACATCGCGGGCAAACCCTTTGTTGGACCGGCCGGGCGCATCCTCGACCGCGCGCTCGCGGACGCCGGCATCGCCCGCGACAAGACGTACGTCACCAACGCGGTCAAGCATTTCAAATTCGCGCGGCGCGGCAAAATCCGCCTGCACCAGAAGCCGGACACGAGCGAAATCAAAGCGTGCAATCCGTGGCTGGCGCGCGAACGCGCCATCGTCGGGCCGCGACTCGTCATCGCCCTGGGGGCGACTGCCGTTCGCGGCGTGTTCGGAAAGACCCTGACCATCGGACATAACCGGGGACGCCTCCTGGAACTGGACCGCGGCACCAAAGGCCTCATTACGGTCCATCCGTCCTATCTCCTCCGGGTCGATGAGGAGGACAAGGAACGCGAGTACCTGGCCTTCGTGGCCGATCTGCGGCTCGCGACGCCCTTCGCTTGCTGAACCACCGAACCTTGCTTGACGGCGCGGCGGGGCGCGAGGATATCTCCCGCGCCGCGACCGTCATCGTTCCCCCCGGCGCTCTTCGAGGCCTCAATGACCAACCGCCAGAAGCTCTCTCTTCACATCCCGGAGCCCCCGGCACGGCCGGGCGGGCGGCCTGATTTCAGCCGGGCAAAACTCGCCGAGGCGGGAGCTGCCCGACGCCCCGATTCGGGCATCGCTGCGGGCGAGATCAGCGATCTCGCCTACTCCCTCATACGTGTTCTGGATTCGGAAGCCCGCGCTGTCGGCCCCTGGAACCCCAAGCTCGACGCGGAGACGTTGCGCAAGGGGCTCAAGTTCATGATCCTGACACGCGCGTTCGACGACCGCATGTTTCGTGCGCAGCGTCAGGGCAAGACCTCGTTCTACATGAAGTCCACCGGCGAGGAAGCGATCGCAGTGGCACAGGCGATGGCCCTCGATCGCAACGACATGTGCTTTCCGAGCTATCGCCAGCAGGGACTGCTGATCGCGCGCGGCTACCCGCTCGTCGACATGATGTGCCAGGTGTACTCGAACGAGCGCGACCCGCTGAAAGGGCGGCAGCTGCCGATCATGTATTCCAGCCGGGAATACGGGTTCTTTTCGATCTCCGGCAATCTGGCGACCCAGTTTCCACAGGCAGTGGGCTGGGCGATGGCCTCTGCGTACAAAGGCGACGACAGGATCGCCGCTGCATGGATCGGCGAAGGCGCAACCGCCGAAGGCGATTTCCACCAGGCGCTTACCTTTGCCGCCATCTACCGCGTGCCCGTGATTCTCAATATCTCCAACAACCAATGGGCCATTTCGAGCTTTCAGGGAATTGCCGGAGGCGAACAGACGACCTTCGCCGCCCGCGCCGTCGGTTACGGTCTTCCCGGCCTGCGCGTGGACGGCAATGACTTCCTGGCGGTATTTGCGGCGACCCAGTGGGCCGCGGAGCGCGCCCGCGCCAACCTCGGGGCCACCCTCATCGAACTGTACACCTATCGGGCGGAAGGCCACTCGACGAGCGACGACCCGTCCCGTTATCGCCCCGCCGACGAAGGCAAGTGCTGGCCGCTCGGCGATCCGGTCGCGCGGCTCAGGTCGCATCTGGTCGGCATGGGCGCCTGGAGCGACGACGAGCAGGCGAAGGCCGAGAAAGAGGCTGCCGAACAGGTTCGCGCCGCGAACAGTGAAGCGGCAAAATGTGGCACGCTCGGCGAGGGAAAAACCGCCAGCGCCAGTACCATGTTTGATGATGTGTACAGGGAAATGCCGCCGCATCTCAGGCGCCAGCGTCAGCAGATGGGAGTCTGACGTATGGCACGCATGAACATGATCCAGGCGCTCAACTCCGCCATGGACGTGATGCTGGGCAAGGATCCCGACGTCCTCGTCTTCGGCGAGGACGTCGGCTATTTCGGCGGCGTCTTCCGCGCGACCGACGGCCTGCAGAAAAAATACGGCATGACGCGCTGTTTCGATGCGCCGATCGCCGAGGGTGGAATCATTGCCGTCGCCATCGGCATGGGTGCCCACGGGTTGCGCCCCTGCGTGGAAATACAGTTCGCCGACTACATCTACCCCGGCTTCGATCAGATCGTCTCGGAAGCGGCGCGCCTGCGTTACCGCTCTGCCGGCGATTTCGCTGCGCCGATCACCATCCGCACGCCCTATGGCGGCGGAATTTTCGGGGGCCAGACGCACAGCCAGAGTCCTGAAGCGCTGTTCGCCCATGTCGCGGGATTGAAGACGGTGATTCCGTCGACGCCTTACGATGCCAAGGGGCTTCTGATCAGCGCAATCGAAGATGACGACCCGGTGATCTTCCTCGAGCCCAAGCGCATCTACAACGGACCGTTCGACGGGCATCACGACCGGCCGGTTTCACCGTGGTCGCAGCACCCCGCGAGCGAAGTACCGGAGAACTACTACAGCGTGCCGCTCGGCAAAGCTGCGGTCGTGCGCGAAGGCAACGACCTGACACTGCTTGCCTATGGGACGATGGTGCATGTTGGCCGTGCTGCAGCGGAAGAGAGTGGTATCGATGCGGAAGTGATCGACATCCGCACGCTGGTGCCGCTCGATGCCGACACGATCATTCAATCGGTAATGAAGACCGGCCGTTGTGTGATCGTACATGAGGCGACGCGTACTGCAGGCTTCGGCGGGGAACTCGCGGCAATCGTGCAGGAGAACTGTTTCTACCATCTCGAAGCGCCGATCGAACGCGTGACCGGCTGGGACACGCCCTACCCGCATGCTTTCGAATGGCATTACTTTCCGGGACCCGCGCGGGTAATCGAAGCGATGCGCCGCGCAATGAAAGGCTGAAGCCATGGGGCGTTACGTCTTCAAACTGCCCGACGTCGGCGAAGGAACGGCGGAAGCGGAAATCGTCGCCTGGCACATCAAGGTCGGTGACAGAATCGAGGAGGACCAAAACCTCGTCGACGTCATGACCGACAAGGCAACAGTCGAAATGACCTCGCCTGTTACGGGGGTTGTCGTTTCGCTGCATGGTCAGCCCGGCGAAATGGCCACGGTTGGCGCGCCGCTCGTCGAGCTCGATGTCGAAGGCGCGGGCAATGCCGACACATCGGCAGCGCCGCCTGCCAAACCGAAGGCTGAGGTCGCCAAACTGGCGCCAAAGACCGAGAAGCAGAAAGCCGACGAGCAAAAACCGAGCGCGGAAGTGATCTCTCTCGCACCGACGCCGGGCCAGGGCAATGGAGCGCAAAAGCGCAAATCCGCGGCGGCTCCGGCGTTCGCCACCCGTACACCGGGAACAAAACCGCTCGCCTCGCCTGCTGTGCGCCGGCGCGCCGAGGAACTGGGCGTGCAGCTGCAATTCGTTCCCGGGAGCGGACCTGCCGGACGGATCGAGCACGGCGATCTCGACGCCTATGTGGCTTCGGGGGGAAAGGCCGGCGTCCCGCAGCATGGCCACGCAAAACGCGACGGAATCGAAGAGATCAAGGTGATCGGGCTGAGGCGCAAGATCGCCGAAAAAATGCAGGAATCAAAGCGCCGCATTCCGCACTTCGCCTATGTCGAAGAGATCGACATGACGGAGCTGGAGAGTTTGCGCGCGCATCTGAATGCGACGCGTGGAGATCGCCCGAAATTGTCCGTGCTGCCCTTCCTGATGCGCGGCCTTGTGCGCCTTTTGCCGGATTATCCGCAGATCAACGCGCGCTTTGACGACGATGCCGGCATTGTGCACCGCCACGCGGCCGTACATATCGGAATCGCAACCCAGACTTCGAACGGATTGATCGTTCCCGTGGTCCGGCACGCCGAGGCGCTCGACATCTGGGAGGCGGCGAGCGAAGTCGCGCGCCTCGCGCGTCTTACGCGGGAAGGCAAAGCCGGTCGGGATGATCTTTCCGGCTCGACGATCACCATTACGAGCCTCGGCGCGCTCGGCGGGATTGTAACGACGCCGGTGATCAACCATCCCGAAGTCGCCATCATCGGACCGAACGCCATTGTTGAGCGCCCGGTCGTGCGCGACGGACAGATCGTCGTGCGCAGAATGATGAATCTCTCCTCTTCGTTCGATCATCGCGTGGTCGACGGTTATGATGCCGCCGAATTCATCCAGCGCCTGAAGTCGCTGCTTGAACATCCAGCCACATTGTTCATGGACTGAAGCATGACCGAAACGATCAAGACCAGGGTCCTCGTCATCGGCGGCGGACCAGGGGGCTATGTCGCGGCGATCCGCGCGGGACAGCTCGGCCTCGACACAACACTTGTCGAAGCGGATCGACTCGGGGGTACATGCCTGATCCGCGGCTGCATTCCCTCCAAGGCGATGATTCACGTCGCCGGAGAATTCGAGACGATGCACCGCGCCGCGAAGAAGCCCCGACACGGCATTTCGCTCGGCGCTCCGCCCTCGCTCGACATGCCCGAGCTGGTGCGGTGGAAGGAAGGCATCGTCAACAAACTGAGCAACGGCGTGGCCGCGCTCTGCAAGCGCGCGAAAGTGCGGGTGCTTTCGGGATGGGCAGCTTTTTCGGACGCCAAGACCTGTACGGTAGAGGGCAAGGACAACGCGACGATCACCGCCGAACACGTCATTCTCGCGAACGGGTCCGTTTCCACCGAACTTCCATTCCTGCCGTTCGGTGGGCCGGTGATTTCGTCGAGCGAGGCGCTGTCGCTCGACGGGCTTCCGGGGAAACTCGTGGTTATCGGTGGAGGGTACATCGGTCTCGAGCTGGGCATCGCCCTCAGGAAGATGGGGTCGGAGGTTACCGTCGTCGAGGCGCTAGACCGCGTCCTGCCGCTTTTCGATGCCGAACTTTCCGCGCCCGTGAAGAGGTGGCTGGACCGCAACGGTGTAACCGTACATCTTGGCACGACCGCAAAGGGGCTCGTCACCGAAAAAGACGGTCACGCGCTCGCCATCGAAACCACAGGCGGCCGAACGGAACATCTCCCCGCCGACAAAATTCTCGTGACCGTCGGACGCCGGCCGCTGACCGAAGGCTGGGGCCTCGAAAACATGGGCGTCGACATGAATGGCCGTTTCGTGCGCGTCGACGATCAGTGCCGAACGTCGATGAAGAACGTCTGGGCGATCGGCGACCTGGTCGGTGAGCCGTTGCTGGCGCACAAGGGCATGGCACAGGGCGAAATGGTGGCCGAGATCATCGCCGGGCATAAACGACGATTCCATCCCGTGGCGATCGCGGCGGTCTGTTTCACCGAACCGGAAATCGTTTCTGCCGGCGTTGGGCCCGGCGATCCCGAAACTGCGAACACGGAGATCATGAGCGCGAACTTTCCTTTCGCCGCGAACGGGCGTGCTCTCAGCATGGATGCAGGCGACGACGGTGGATTCGTGCGCGTGCTGGCACGAAAGGACGATCACCGCATCCTCGGCATCCAGGCCGTGGGCGCGCATGTGTCGGAACTCGCCGGCGAATTCGCGCTCGCGCTCGAGATGGGGGCGCGCCTCGAGGACATCGCCGGCACGATCCATGTGCATCCCACACTCGGCGAAGCCTTCCACGAAACAGCGCTCCGCACGCTCGGCCACGCGTTACACATCTGACGTGGAAGCACGCTCCCTCAGGGGCGGGCAGTTTGAATCATGCCAACACAAATATCCGACGGTCAGCCGCTACCGCGACGCTACTGGGCGATTCTTACGATCGCGCTCGGCATCATCATGGCAGTGCTCGACAGCGCGATCGCCAATGTGGCGCTGCCGACGATTGCGCGCGATCTTCATACCGACGCGGCCTTTTCGATCTGGGTGGTGAACGGATACCAGCTCGCGATCACGATCTCGCTTCTGCCGCTCGCCTCGCTGGGCGACATCGTCGGCTATCGCCGGATCTATCTTTCGGGCATGGTGCTCTTCACCGTCGCGTCGCTCGCATGCTCGCTGTCACACACGCTGACGCAGCTTGCGCTCGCGCGCGTGCTGCAGGGCTTCGGCGCCGCCGGCATCATGAGCGTCAACACGGCGCTCATCCGCTTCATCTATCCCCACCGCCTGCTCGGTCGCGGCATCGGCATCAATGCGGTCGTCGTCGCGATTGCTGCCGCGGCCGGCCCCACCATCGCGAGCGGCATTCTGTCCGTTGCGCACTGGCCCTGGCTGTTTGCAGTCAATGTTCCGATCGGCGTTGTGACGCTTGCGATTGGGTGCAAGGCGCTGCCGAAAACGCTGCGCGGCAGCCACGGCTTCGACGTGGCGGGGGCCGCACTGAGCGCCTGCGCCTTTGGCTTCCTGATCGGCGGCATCGATGCGGGCGGGCATGGCGAAGCCGGCCGATACGTAGCGATCGAATTGTCACTTGCGATCGTGTTTGGATTCCTCCTGGTGCGGCGCGAACTCACGCGGTCCGCGCCGCTTTTCCCGGTCGATCTCCTGAGGATTCCGATGTTCGGACTTTCGGTAGGAACGTCCGTCTGTTCTTTCGCGGCGCAGATGCTGGCGCTTGTAGCGCTGCCTTTCCATCTGCAGAAACAATTCGGTTACACCGCTGTACAAACGGGGCTTATCATCACGCCGTGGCCGCTCGCGATCGCGGTCGCAGCGCCCATCGCGGGCCGCCTTGCGGACCGATATCCCGCAGGACTGCTCGGCGGCATCGGCCTGGTGGTCTTTGCCACCGGCCTCGTAGCGCTCGCCTTTCTGCCGCAGCGGCCGGACTTCCAGGAAGTCGCCTGGCGCATGGTGATCTGCGGCCTCGGTTTCGGGTTTTTCCAGGCGCCCAACAACCGCGCCATGATTGCCTCCGCACCGCGCCACAGAAGCGGAGGCGCCAGCGGCATGCTCGGCACCGCACGCCTCCTCGGCCAGACCTTGGGAGCGGCTCTGGTTGCGCTCCTTTTCGGACAATTCGGCGAGCACGCGACCATTTATGCGCTGTTCATCGCGGCGGGCTTTGCCGTTTCGGCGGCAGCCGTGAGTTCGCTGCGCCTCTTTCAGAAAACTCCCGCACCGGAGACCGAAAAGCCGGTCAGCCGTTTTGCGTCCGAAGAAACCCTCATGCCGTAGCCGCCACCTTGACGCCGAGTTCGGCGACCATCGCTTCGCGGATAAGATATTTCTGTACCTTTCCGGTGACGGTCATCGGAAACGCATCGACAAAGCGGATGTGGCGCGGGATCTTGTGGTGCGAGATGTGTTCGCGGCAGAACGCACGTATTTCTTCTGCACTGGTGTCCTCGTTTTCGCGCAGTATGATCCAGGCGCACAGTTCTTCACCGTACTTTTCATCCGGCACGCCCACGACCTGCACGTCCCGGATTTTCGGATGCCGGAAGAGAAACTCTTCGACTTCGCGCGGATAGATGTTCTCGCCGCCGCGGATCACCATGTCCTTTATGCGGCCGACGACGTTGCCGTAGCCTTCATCGTCGATCGTTCCGAGATCACCCGTGTGCATCCAGCCTTCCGCATCGATGACTTCCGCCGTCCGTTCCAGATCGTT
The DNA here is from genome assembly GCA_035308485.1 of Rhizomicrobium sp. Classification (GTDB taxonomy): domain Bacteria; phylum Pseudomonadota; class Alphaproteobacteria; order Micropepsales; family Micropepsaceae; genus Rhizomicrobium. Next base: position 1,557 of record DATGGN010000163.1, on the reverse strand, counting down.
CCAGTAGCCAAGCATCACCGAGTAGCCGCGCGTACAGAATTCGCCAGGCGTGCCCCGCGGCACCGTCAGACCCTGTTCGTCGACAACTTTTACCTCGACGTGCGGGTGCACGCGACCGACGGTCGTCACGCGCTGCTCTACGGAGTCGTTGCGCGCGCTCTGGAAGCTGACCGGGCTCGTTTCCGTCATGCCGTAGGCAATCGTCACTTCGGGCATATGCATGTCACTGACCACGCGGCGCATGACTTCGATGGGACAGGGCGAGCCGGCCATGATGCCGGTGCGAAGCGAAGAGAGGTCGAAACGCGCGAAATCCGGCTCGTTTTGTTCAGCGATGAACATTGTCGGCACGCCGTAGAGCACCGTACACCGCTCGGCTTCCACCGTTTCCAGTACCGCGCGCGCCTCGAAGCCCTCGCATGGATAGACCATGGCCGCGCCATGTGCGACGCAGGCCAGATTGCCCATCACCATCCCGAAGCAGTGATAGAGGGGCACCGGGATGCAGAGCCGGTCGTCCACCGTGAGTCCGATGCGCGCGCCGACGAAAAAACCGTTGTTGAGAATGTTGCGATGGGAGAGCGTCGCGCCTTTCGGGAACCCCGTCGTGCCGCTTGTGAACTGGATATTGATTGGATCTTCCGGTGCCAGCGCCGCTGCGATCTCGTGCACTCTGACCGTATCCGTTTCCGTCGATGCCAGCACGGAGAAGGGCAGACAACCCGGCTCCGAGTCATCACCCATGGTGACGACGAGCTTGAGTGCGGGAACGTGCGTCGCGGCCAGGCCCCCTTCCGCGGATGAAGCAAGCTCAGGGGCAATCGCGCGGAGCATGCCGAGGTAATCGATTCCGCGATGGCCTGTGGCCATGACGAGCGCCTTGCAGCCGACGCGATTGAGCGCGAATTCAAGCTCCGCCTGACGGTAGGCCGTGTTGATCGTGACGAGGATGAGCCCGATCTTTGCGGCAGCGAATTGCGTCAGCGCCCATTCGGCGCAATTCGGCGCCCAGATTCCGATTCGGTCGCCGCGCCCTAATCCGTATTGAAGAAACCCCGCCGCCAACGCGTCCGCGCGCGCATTGAGTTCATCCCAACGCCACCGTACATTCTGCCGAGGCGAAACCAGCGCCGGTCGGTCAGGCCACTGCCGGGCAGCCTCCTCCATCGCCGCCCCGATCGTGAGCTCTAGCAACGGCGGCACATCTTCGCCGCGGACATAACTGGGCTCCCGCATTCCAGCCTCGATCGAGCGCTGGAATGCTATCACGCATTCTTCGTTCTAGTCGGTGTTTCCGTTGCGCTTGTAGTGGGGAGCGTTGGGGGCATCGGGTGCCAGGCGATCCAGCTGCGCAAGAATTTCTTCCGCCGCATCGCTCGCATCCCCGGATTGCGCTGTTGGCGGCAACGCCTCGTCGCCTTCGAGCAGAGACAGCAGTGATTTTCGCGCCCTCGCAACGCGGCTTTTCACCGTGCCCACCGCACAGTGGCAAATTGCCGCCGCGTCCTCATAGGAAAAGCCGCCCGCGCCGACGAGAATCAAGGCTTCGCGTTGCTC
>DATGGN010000162.1:0-9114 GCA_035308485.1 Rhizomicrobium sp. | reverse complement strand
CGGGTTGACGCTGGCGATAGGCCGGACGGGGGAATATGATTTTCACTGGCTGGCGGTAAACGGCGTGAGTCACTATCAGCTCGCCCTTTCCAAGCCGCGTGAGATTGGTCTTCAGGTCGTCGTCGAGGAAACGATAGTCGGGTGTGCCAATCTCACTCGCCCCGGTGCGACCAAGAATTTTCGTGGCACAATTACCGGAAACACGGGAATGCACTGCCGACAGGAACTGCTGTGCAGAAAACAGCACTACGCCCAGTGAGCGACCGCGTTCCGCAATGTCCAGCACCTGCTCCAAAATTGCGGAGCCTCGCGACCCTGTAGGCGCGTACTTATTTAGTTCATCTACAAAGAAAACGATTTTTTCGGGAATCGGCTTCTTGCTTGCCCGCTGTTCGGGGTCTTCAGCCTTCAGCTCATAAACCGTCCGAAGAACGTCGCCAAAAACAAGCTTCTGCTCTTCGTCGTTGAGTCGCGCAATATCAACAACATACGTGGTGCCCCCTTCAATGTCCCGAATTTGCTCCGTCAATTTGAGTTCGTTCCTGGCTCGCGCGTTCGTAAATACTCCCGTACTCCGCGTCCTCACGATTCGCCGCATGTGCCGCCGGAATTTTCCTACGGTTGATGCGTAGTGGTCCCCCCATTTTTCGGTTTTGCCGTTCTTCACCAGCGGTTCGGCATTTAGAAGATTTTCCCAGCTGTTGCAGTTCCGAAATGCAGCATCTTGGTTGACGAGCCCTTGCATGAGATCCCCTACAAGCGCGTCCATGGCTCCAGATTGGTCAGATATGTCTGAAAGCAGGAGATCGAGCTTGTCTGCTGCGTCGTGAAGGGCATAAGCGTACATCTGATAGCCGGATGCCGGCTCAAGAAAGCTGTTTGGCGCGCCTGGGGTGTTACTGCGGGGCAGAAGGTATCGCACGTTTTTGAACGGGCGCGGCTCCATCCCCATGGCTTCCCACATTTCCATCTGCTCGACGGACGGGTTCTTTTCGGCACGCTGATCAATTTGCAGCAGGTCACCCTGTTTAACGTTCAGGATGATGACTGCGAGTTTTTCACTTAGAGATGCACCAGTATCGTCCTTCGTCTTTTCAGCTTTCTGCAGGATCGATTGAAGCATGAACATCGCGAACGAGGTTTTGGTCGCCAATCCGCTGATGCCGGAAATATTTATATGCGCACCCTCGGGACCGACGATGAACTCTTGATCCAAATATGCAACCGTAGACGCGCCATTGCTCATCTTGATCAGGCCCGCCGGAATGCGGTTTGCATCGGTCATCGTGTCGATGCCGAGTGCCTCTTGGATTCCTTCGGGCGATGCAAATGTAACCGGCCGATCATTCTGTACCGGCATGTAGACCTCTCCATTGTTGGAGAGCACGTTCACTTTCGCGACGTTGGACCCGACGCGAGGTGTGTTGATGTTGTTTTCTGTTACGTCTCCGAAATTAGAGGAGATATAGTTGGCGAGATGATTGGGAGAATCAGTCCTGTGCTCGATAGTTGTCACAAGTCCGTAAGAGCGGGAGCGCGCGTTCGTAGGTTTCCCATCGCCATCAAGCGCCTGACCAAGGTGTTCCACCTGTACGATGTCAAACGGATTGACGATTTGGTCTGGAGCCAGCCAGAAATTAAAACGGTCGCTGGAGTTGGCATCGCGTTCCGTTGCAGATGTCTTTCCGATTACCGACACGGGAACATCGCCGAAGGCTTCGTTGTGGGCCATAGCTAAACTGCCTTGTTCTTGGGCCAGCGTATTGACGCAAGCAGCACTGCCTCGCTGAAAAAGTTAGCCTTGATTGCCCGCTCGGCGCAAAAGATCGGGTAGATGTGACAATGCCATCGCTTGTCCAGACCATGCGGCGTGACATTTCGCTCACCAACCAACGCCGAGCTAATCCGATCAGCGACCGCAGCCTCGACAGGACTTCTGTCAGGTGTTGGTATTTCGACCTTTACGACGCCCATTAGCGGGTAGTCCACTTCGCCCTGATCCCGTATGCGAACATACCAGAATGCTACCTGCCCTCCGTGCGCCCCGAACGCTGCCGTCCGATGCGCAAACTTCAATTCGGATAAGAGGCTGCTAATGTCCTTCTTGATTGTGCCCTTGTTACCTCTGCGAATGCGAAATTCCGGCATTCTGTCAAAGGATTTTGCTACGCCTATCGTGTGCTTGAGTTCGATGAACGAGCCCTTGCGCACGCCCCCGTCGAGCACTATCCACTCCCCCTCTCGCCTGTTGGGAGCGAATTGCTCAATAAGGCTCTTTTCAAGCTGATGCATCATAAAGCGCGCCTTGGCTCCCGACTTATCTCGAGCATCCTGTCTGCGTTCGCTCAACGGATCGGGCACATCGACATCAACTATCTTGAATTGAGGCGGTTTCGGAAGTGCGTTTAATTGCTGAAAGAGTGCGTCCGAGACGCCGCGTCCATTTCGATGCGGAACGAGCAGTAAAATCTGGCGCTCAGATTTTGCCACCTCTAAAGACCCATTCTCCCTGCGATGTACGATTGCCGAGCCGATTTGTGTCAACTCCAAAGGATACGATCGGTCATTCTCAATTATCGTCCCAAGAAAATACGTCTTAATCGAGCCATCAATGAAATATCGAAAAACGTGGTCAGTCTCACGGTAGAGGGGCGGCGTGGGACGGTACAGTTCATTCCACGGGGGAGTGGGTGTCTCCGCGAACGTCTCGTAACCATTCTCGCTGTCCGATTGGGACCCGAAAAACCGGTCGTCAGCTTCCTCAATATCGGGACGGACGAGATCCTCGAACGCGCCGCCGACCGCCGGGAGCACGCTCGCGTTGCGGGCGATCAGGTCAATGGCAGGCGCAAGAAACGTCAGAGGCGTAGACATTGGTCGCTTGGGTGATCGCCGATTCGGACCGCTCCGCCTAGTAATCGCCTCCAAACCGGACCGAATCCACTGATTTCTCTTCGCCCCCACCTCGGGCCAATTCTGCCTCGCATTTCCCGTCGTTGGCGATGCTCACATCGCGAACAATCGGCGAAATATCGTCCCGCAATCATCCCGCAGGAGATTCTGGACCACCCCGTAAGTCCTTGATTTTGCTTGGCACGGGTTGTCACGGTTCGGGACGAAAAAATGCGCGCCAAGTCCGCTTTCGTTTTCTCAGAAACGCCTGATTTTATTGGCTTAAATGACTGGTGCCCAGGGGCGGAATTGAACCACCGACACGCGGATTTTCAGTCCGCTGCTCTACCGACTGAGCTACCTGGGCATCCGGGGAGGGGCCGGAAGGCCGGGCTTTTTAAAAGAGGGGGTGTGCCCTGTCCAGCACCCGAAGATGCCCGGTTCCCTGTGGCGCCCCAAACGCGTATGGCAAAACCAAACCTACTGAACGCAGCGGGAAATGATCTGGCCTCTCTCCATGCTTTGGCTGGCCGCTTCGACGGTCGCGAGCGTGCCCAGCGCACAGTCACATGGGAATCCACCGCCGGCGGTGCACCGAGGTGTTTGTCCCTACTCGGTAGAAGCAGCGAAAGAACGGGTTGAAGGAACGGTCAGAATTCGAGTGCTCGTGACGACGGAGGGCACCGTCGCGAAGGTCAATGTCGTGAATTCTAGCGGCAATGATGCCTTGGACGATTCCGCCGTTACTTGTGCCAAGAAATGGCGATTCAAACCCGCATTGCTGAACGGCAAAGTGATCGCAGCATGGACTGCGTTCGATCTTAATTTTCATTTGAACCCGGCTGCACCGACCCCTTCGTCCGATCCGAATCCGGGCAACCTTTAGTGTCAGGCAGCCCCGGCAGAACGGACGAATCGCCAGCGCCGCGTGCGATTATCCGCTATAGCCGCATCCTCGCTTCGGGGCTTTCCCATGACTGCACACGTCCTGCCGGCCGCAAAGCTGCGGCCGGTCTGCTACGCGATGGTGTTCATGCCCATGGGCATCACCAACGGCTACGCGGTCGTCGCGCTCGCCTATCTGCTGTCGCAGGCCGGCGTGAGCGTCGGGCTGATCGCGGGCTTCGCGGGACTGAGCCTTCTGCCGTCCACGTGGCGTGCGATCTGGGCGCCGCTGGTGGACACGACCCTCTCCGTCCGCGGCTGGTATCTCATCTCCGCCTCGGCGAGCGGGCTCCTGGTGGCGGCCACGGGGTTTGTGCCCATCAGCCGCGGCAATTTCGGCTGGATCGAGCTCCTCACCTTCGGCTTCTCGCTGGCGGCCACGCTGACCACCATTTCCGCTTCGAGCCTGCTGGCGCACGGCACATCGGAAGACGAGAAGGGGCGCGCCGGCGGATGGAGCCAGGCGGGCAATCTCGGCGGAAGCGGCATTGGCGGCGGGTTCGGCCTCTGGCTCGCGCAGCACGCACCGGTCTGGATATCCGGCATGGCGCTCGGCGCCTTCTGCCTCGCGACGGCGATGGCGGTTTTCATCCTCAGCGAGCCCTCGGCGGAGCATCGCACGCAGACGTTTTTCGGTAGCCTTGGCAATGTCGGCCGCGAAGTCTGGGAGCTGCTGCGGACATCGCGCGGGGCGCTGGTTCTCTTCCTGATGCTGCTGCCCATCGGCCAGGGTGCCGCGACCAATCTGTGGTCGGCCGTCGCGGGCGACTGGCACGCGAGCGCCGATTCCGTGGCGCTGGCCAATGGCGTGCTGAGCGGCGTGGCCTCGATCGTCGGGTGCCTGATCGGGGGCTGGATCTGCGATCTCCTTGACCGCAAGACGGCCTACTGCCTGTTCGGTCTCGCCGGCGCCGCCGCAGCGGTCGCGATGGCGCTGGCGCCGCGGACACCGGCGATGTTCGTCGCTTTCCTGCTGCTGTACGCCCTTCTCATGGGCTTCTGTTACGCCGCCTTCGCGGCCGTGGTGTTCGAGACGATCGGCAGGGGTGCGGCCGGCACAAAGTCGAACCTGCTCAGCGGAATATCGAACGTGCCGCTGATCTATGCGGGAATCTTCGACGGCCTGGGCCATGACCGCTGGGGAGCGGGCGGCCTCCTCTATACTGATGCGGCGCTGGGCGTGATTGGCGTGGCGCTGTTCCTCGGCGTGGTGCTCGCGATGCATGCGATGCGCCGGTCGCCCGCGCCAGCAGCGGCCTGACGGGCCGATTGAAGCGGCCAAAGTGGTCGCGACCAGAACATTCCATTACGGTTGACAATAGGTCCACATCGGTATACACGCGCCGCAGCAGGCGCGGAAATCGCTTTTTGAATTTGCCGCCCCCGCGCAGCAAAAGCGCAGCGGGGGGAGGACAAACGGAGTCCCAAGATTACAAATGTACAGGCAGATTCCCCGCGAGATTCCCTCAGTCAGGGAATTTCTGAGGGAATTTTCGAAAAAGTCGGGTGTGAAGAATCGATCGCCAGGAGATCCAGGGACCCGGAGGAAGCGAGCAAGTACCGGATGCACAAGACAAATTCCGAACGTTCGTCCGTGGCGGCCAGCGTCGACCGATGTACAGAAGCCGCCCGGTCTCAGGGAATTTCTGAGGGAATTCCGGAAAAAGTGCCGATGCGCCGCACATTGGCCTCCCCCGCGCAGCAACGGCGGAGCGGGGGAGGCAATCACCTTACTCATCATCCTGTGGCCCGGGGGGCGGGGCCGACTCGTCTTCGTCGTCTTTTCCTGGAATCGCGTACCGGCCGTCGAGCCAGCGGGCGAGATCGATGTCCGCGCAGCGTTTCGAACAGAATGGCTTGTACTCCTCATCCCGCGGCCGCCGGCAGACCGGGCAGCGGCCTGCACTGACCTTGGCGCCTTTCCCGGCACCGGCGTCGTTACGGCGCGGCGGAGACATCGAAACCGTCGCGGGCGAATTCGCTCCGCGGTTCGAACACCACGCGCGGCACGTGCCGGCGGGCGAGTGCGGTGTGCAGTTCCGGCCCCTGCGCGTCGAGCCAGGCGATCACTTCGGGCGCGGCACGAATGTGGACGGGGCGGCCGGGAACGTTCAGCGCCTCGCGCTCGGCGGCGCGCAGGATTTCCATCCCGATCGTTTCGACCGAGCGGGTACGGCCGCGGCCGCGGCAGGTGCGGCAGGTCTCGGTCATTGTACGCCCGAGCGGATCGCGGATGCGCTTGCGCGTGATCTCGACGAGCCCGAATTCCGACATCGGCGAAATCTGCGTGGGTGTACGGTCGCGCGCGAGGCTTCGCGCCAGCGCATCGACGATGCGCTCGACATTGGCCGCTTCGCGCACGTGAATGAAATCGACGACGATCAACCCGCCGATGCCCCTCAGGCGCAGCTGGCGGCCAATCTCCTCCGCCGCCTCGAGATTGACGCGCAGGCTGGTTTCCTCGAGGCCGGTCGATTCCGTGAAGCTGCCGGAGTTCACGTCGATCGCGGTCAGCGCCTCGGTGCCTTCGATGGTGATCCAGCCGCCGGAGGCCAGCGGCACGCGCGCATGCGTGAGCCGCTCGATTTCGTCTTCCAGCCCGCGCGAATCGAACAGCAGCCCCGGCCCTTCGAAGCGTTCGAGCCGCTCTTCCGCCTCTGGCATCGCGCGGCGGCAATAGGCGCGCGCCTCGGCCAGGGCTTCGGCGTCGTCCACGATCACGCGCGACGTTTCCGCATCCACTTCGTCGCGCATGATCCGCTCGATGGGATCGAGATCGCGATGCAGGAGCGCGGGCGCGCGGGCGCGGGCGCGCTTTTCCGCAACCGGCGCCCAGATATCGGCGAGGCGTTGGGCGTCCTCGCGCAGATCGGCGGCGCGCGCGCCGATCGCGGCGCTCCGCACGATGTACCCCGCCCCGCCCGCAAGCCGGCCGCGGTCTTCCGCAAGCATCTGTTCGCAGACGGAAAGCAGCCTTTCGCGTTCGCTCTCGTCGTCGATGCGCCGCGACAAAGCCACGCCCTGCTGGTTGGGCACGAGCACGAGCAGGCGTCCCGGCACGGTCACGTTGGCGGAAAGGCGCGCCCCCTTGTCGCCGATCGGGTCCTTCACTACCTGTACAATTACCTCGTCGCCCTCGCGCACGCAGTCGCCGATGCGGGGGCTGCGCTCGTCGTTGCCGTTCGCGGCGGGCGTGCGCACCTGTACAACCGGATCGGCGGCGCGGACGGCCGATGCGCGCAGTCCGTTCGACCACTCGAAGCCCGGAATGTCGGCGAGACAGCGCGCTTCCCGCGCGCCCAGGAAGCCCGCGCGATCGAGGCCGATGTCGACAAAGGCGGCCTGCATGCCGGGGAGCACGCGTTGCACGCGGCCGAGCAGGATGTTGCCGATCAGGCTCTGGCCCGAAAGCCCGCCGCGCCGGCGCGCGCCGCCGCTCCCCACCCCGAGCGTGCGGTCGATGAAGAGTTCCTGCAGCAGCCCCTCTTCGACGACAGCCGTACGAATCTCCCCGGCTCCTGCATTGATCAGGATTTCCTTCTTCATGCTCCAAACAACGAATGGCGTCGGCGCGATGACAGTATCACGAATTTGCCGCGACACGCACCCCCGAGGCCGGTGTCAGCGTGGCCGCCCATTTTGCAATGAGGCGGTGAGGCAGTGAGAGTGTGTGCGGGCGGAAGCGGCGCAACAACGTTTCGGCCGGCTTCTATTGGCGCGCTGCGCGCGCCGAAGGCGCGCAATCATACCGTCACCGGAAGTGCGAAAATCCTCTCCACAAGTCAGGTCTCTCACGGCCTCACTGGCTCATTGTAAAATGGGCCTCGAAGCGTAACGAGATCATGGGGAGTAGCCGCAGCCGGCGAGAAGGTTGAGCGTCTCGAGGAGCGGCAAGCCGACGACGTTGGAATAGGACCCGTTCAGTTGCCGCACAAAGGTTTCGGCGCGCCCCTGAACCGCGTAACCCCCTGCTTTTCCTTCACCTTCCCCGGACGCGACATAGGAATCGATGTCGGCGCGCGACAGCCGCCGGAACGATACGCGCGTCAGCACCGTGCGGGAGCGCACGCGTTCGGGCTCGCTGCTTTTTGCCAGCGCGACCGCGGTGATGACCTGATGGCGGCGACCCGACAGAACGTCCAGACAGGCGCGAACCGCGTCGCCGGTCAGTGCCTTGGGGAGAATGCGCCGGCCGCAAGCCACCACCGTGTCGGCGGCAAGAACGAGCGCCGTCGCTCCGTCCCACGCCTGCGCAACGATCCGCGCCTTGGCGGCGGCAAGACGCAGGGCGTGGTCGCGGGGCAGTTCCGCATGTTGCGCCGTTTCGTCGATATGCGCGGGAACAATGGCGTCGGGGATAATGCCCGCCTGTGCCAGCAGGTCCTTGCGGCGCGGGCTTTCGCTCGCGAGAACAAGCAGCAGCCGCGGACTATTTGAAACGATAGGTGATCCGCCCTTTCGTGAGATCATAGGGCGTCATTTCCACGAGCACCTTGTCGCCCGTCAGCACGCGGATGCGGTTCTTGCGCATCTTGCCGGCGGTGTGGGCGATGATTTCGTGACCGTTCTCAAGCTTTACGCGAAACGTTGCGTTGGGCAGAAGCTCGCTGACCGTGCCCGGAAATTCGAGAAGCTCTTCCTTTGCCATCCGTCCTCAGGTTTGTCATCCCCGCAATCCTGCTTCGCTGCTCCACAGCTTCACAGGACTTTTGCTCTCGCCCGCCGAAGCCTTGGCGAAGGCGGGAAGCGGGGATCGCGGCGGCGGGAGAATGCACCGAACTTGAGGAAAAGCAAGGCAAGCCGTCGCGGAGCGAACAAACTTCCTCCAACAAAACTGTCATCCCCGCGAAAGCGGGGACCCAGCGCCCGCCGTTGTTGAAGGGCGGGCACAGGCGCCTGAGCCTCCATTCAACCAATTGCAGGAGCTGGGTTCCCGCTTACGCAGGAATGACAAGATTTTATTGACGGGAAACACGTTGCGAGCTCTCCGCTCCGCGTCTCCGCGCGAACCCTTTCTGCTAGCGGGCGGCGAAACGCTGCTCGATATGGCGCATCAGTTCGTCGCGCACGGCGCGATAGGCATCGAGCCGCTGCGACCGCGTGCCTTCCACTGCCGTCGCATCGAGCGTCGGCCAGTACTCCACCTCCACCGCCATGGTGCGCGTCAGCTCCATCGCCTTGTGGTGCGCCTCGGGCGAGAGCGTCACGATGAGATCGAACGCGCTGTCTTCCAGATCCTCGAAACTCTTCGGTTTGTGGCGTGCGATCTCGATGCCG
>DATGGN010000161.1:0-17424 GCA_035308485.1 Rhizomicrobium sp. | reverse complement strand
GCCGAAGCTTGCGCAGCTGATCGGCAAGGCCGCGGGCCCGCGCCTCGTCGACCTGCTCTTTCATCTGCCCGCCGGGCTGATCGACCGTTCGTACAGACCGAGGCTGATCGACGCGAAGGAGGGATGCATCGCGACGGTTCTGCTCAACGTGCTCGATCACGTACCGCGGCGCGATTCCAGACACCCCTGGCGCGTGCGCTGCTCAGACGATACCTCGACGATCGAGCTCGTCTTCTTTCACGGCCGCCTCGAATACCTCGCGCGCACGCTGCCGCCGGGCACGAAGCGGCTGGTGAGCGGCCGCATCGACCGCTTCGGCAGCCGGCTGCAGATGGTACATCCGGACTACATGTTGCCGCCCGAACAGGCCGATCGCCTGCCGCCGTTCGAGCCGGTGTACAGGCTGACGGAAGGCCTTCCGGCAAAAACGCTGTTCAACGCGGTGCAGGGCGCGCTTGCGCGCCTCCCCGAATTCCCGGAGTGGCAGGATGCGGGCCTCGTCGCGGCGCGGCGCTGGCCTTCCTTCCGGGAGGCGATGGCCGGCGCGCATGCGCCGAAGCGGCTGGAGGACCTCGAAGCGACATCGCCGGCGCGCACGCGCCTTGCCTGTGACGAACTCCTCGCCAACCAGCTCGCGCTGGCGCTGATCCGCAAGCGGCAGCGCAGCCGGAAAGGCCGCGCGCTTCGCGGCGAAGGCGATCGCATAGTACGCGCGCGCCGGGCGCTGCCGTTCGCGCTGACCGCGGAACAGGAGCGGGCGCTTGCCGAAATTCTGCAAGACATGGCCGCGCCCGACCGCATGCTCCGCCTTCTTCAGGGCGATGTCGGCGCGGGAAAAACCGTCGTCGCCATGCTCGCGATGCTGACGGCGGTGGAAGCAGGCACGCAAGGAGCGCTGATGGCGCCGACGGAGATCCTGGCGCGGCAGCACTTCGCCGCGCTCTCGCCGCTCGCCGAGGCCGCCGGTGTACGGATGCAGATACTCACAGGCCGCGAGCGCGGAAGTGTACGCGAGCAGATCCTTTCCGACCTCGTGGAAGGCCGGCTCGACATCATCGTCGGGACCCATGCGCTGTTCTCGGAAGACGTCGCTTTCCGCGATCTCGGCCTTGCGGTGGTCGACGAGCAGCACCGTTTCGGCGTGCACCAGCGCCTCAGCCTGCAGGGCAAGGGCGACGAGCCGGCCGATGTGCTCGTGATGACGGCGACGCCGATCCCGCGCACGCTCGCACTGACCGCGTATGGCGACATGGATGTGTCGCGCATCATGGGCCTTCCGCCGGGACGCAAGCCCGTCGATACGCGGCTGATCTCCTCCAACCGGCTTGACGAAGTCGTCGCGCGCCTGCGCCGTGCGATCGCGCGCGGGCAGCGCGCCTTCTGGGTGTGTCCCCTGGTGGAAGAGTCGGAAAAAGTCGATCTTTCCGCCGCGGATGACCGGGCGCGGACGCTTGGCGAGGCGTTGGGCATCGAGGTGGGGCTCGCGCACGGGCGGATGAAGCCGGCCGAGCGCGACCGCGCGATGGAACGGTTCCGCAGCGGCGAAACGCGGCTCCTGGTCGCCACCACTGTCATCGAGGTCGGCGTCGATGTACCGGAGGCGACCATCATGGTGATCGAACATGCCGAGCGGTTCGGCCTCGCCCAACTGCACCAGTTGCGGGGACGGGTTGGCCGCGGCGCGGGAAACGCGACCTGTATATTGATGTACCAGCCGCCCTTGAGCGAACTCGCGAAGGCGCGGCTCTCGACCATTCGCGAAACCAGTGACGGCTTCGTGATCGCGGAAGAGGATTTGCGCCTGCGCGGCGCGGGCGAGCTGCTCGGTACATTGCAGAGCGGCATGCCGCTCTTCCGCCTCGCCGATCTCGCCGTCCACGCCGATCTCCTCGCCGCCGCGCGCGACGACGCGCGCCTGATCGTCGAAAAGGATCCCGAACTCGCGAGCGCGCGCGGAGAGGCCCTGCGCGTGCTCCTCTATCTCTTCGAACGCGACGAGGCGGTGCGTTACCTCAGGGCCGGGTGACGCGGTGCATCGCGTTTCCTCCCCCGTCTCGCGTTGCTCGACGGGGGAGGAAATGCGCAGAATGCCCGCCGGACTGATTCCTTCGGGGAGCGAGGCGACGATGCGGCGGTCATTTCTGGGAACGGCGTTGCTCGCCTGCGCTGCGATCCACGGTCTGTCACGCGCCGCTCAGGCCGAGCCCGCAGGCCGGATCACCGGCGTGGGCGGGGTGTTCGTCACCAGCAGCGATCCCAAGGCGCTCGCGGCGTGGTATCGCGACGTGCTCGGCATTCCGCTCGAGCCCTGGGGCGGCGCCACGCTGCGCTATGATGCGCCGGGGCACCCGCCAACCGTCGCCTGGAATGCGCTCCGCACGGGATCGGGCTATCTCGCGCCCTCCAAACGCGAGTTCATGCTCGACTTCGCCGTCGACGACATGGACGCCTTCGTCGTGCGGCTGAAGGCGAAAGGCGTCGCCATCCTGAAGCGGGACGATTCCGACCCGAGCGGCAAGTTCGCCTGGATCCTCGATCCGGACGGTACAAAGATCGAGCTCTGGCAGCCGAAGGCGAAATGAGGGTGGGAATAATGGGCGACGACCGCTTCGCGTCGTCACCTCGACCAACGCGACCATCATGGTGATCGAGCATGCCGAACGGTTCGGCATCGCCCAGTTGCACCAGTTGCGCGGACGGGTTGGCCGCGGCGCGGGAAACGCAACCCGTATATTGATGTACCAGCCATCCTTGAGCGAACTCACGAAGGCGCCGCTTTCGGCCATTCGCCAAACCAGTGACGGGTTCGTGATCGCGGAAGAGGATTTGCGCCTGCGTGGCGCGGGCGAGCTGCTCGGTACATTGCAGAGCGGCATGCCGCTCTTCCGCCTCGCCGATCTCGCCGTCCACGCCGATCTCGTCGCCGCTGCGCGCGACGACGCGCGCCGTGGACGCAGAGAATCAAACCATGAGGCGGCAGTGAGAGACCAAGGATACGGAGCGCCGGTGCTTCATGGAGTGTGCTGCGCGCGCAACACCACAAATCACACTCCGGCCAAAAAACGGCAGAGGCTGCGACCAGCATCTGTAAGGCCAGTACTCAGAGTATTCAGATCAAGTTGTGACAACTCGGCGTTTATTTGTTGGATGCGATTTTCTATGTGCGTTCTCTCACTGCAATCAAAGAAAGTCCATTTATTCAACTCCGTAAAGAAAGAATTCAGGCACCTGAACACAAACAGCCCGTGGAGAACGCCCTGATACGATCGGTTCGTCCCTCGCCAAGGCGAGTACGTCATGCCATTGATATCATTCACCAAAGACGTTTGCATTTCGTAGCGTGTGAGATGAAGGTGCATAGCCTCGTGAGTAACACTTTCGGCAAAGCGGAGTGCACCTACTCCATCAGTTCTGTCAGGTACAGATACAAAAATGCGCTTTTGCCAGCGAGGCTCGCTATGGCTAATATCAAAACCAAGTGGCGCATCCAGCAAATGGATACAACTCGTCCGATCACGAACAATAGCTGCCAGATCAGGAACCAAATCGATGTCCCTCGCCGCCCTCGACAAAAGTCTGCTATCAGCGGTCGCCCGAGCGGGCTTAATGCCATTCGAAGCAACATGATCCCAGACAACAGCTGGCGCTTCCTTCACGCGCAGGGCGAGCCAATTCGCTTCCGCTGGGGTCGGCCTACAATGCACAAGCTCGTTTGGAAGATGCCAGGGAGAGTGCACAATCGCTGCCGCTACTATCGGCTACCTGACCTAAATGAATAAACCAGACTGTAACGCTCACCCGACCAAATGGTTGAGACGGCATGGAACGATTGGGGGGAAATGGGAAACGCGAACGCGGATCCATGGAAAGGACGAAGCACCCGTCGAACGTCGTCCGCAGAGGCGCTTGCGAACAGCATGAGCATACCCCCTTGATTGTCCTCCCACCCACGGTTGAACTGGATCACGAGCCGGTGGCTTTCACCACTTTCCAGGTAATCGTTGTGGATGCGGATCGTCTGCCCAGCCACCAGCTTGTGGGCGGTTAGCTCGGTAAGTGCCAACTTTTCGCATGTCAGTGGCGTAAACATGATTGATTCGAGATCCGCTACGAAATCCGGATCAATCACGGCGGTTAACTGCGGCGGAAGCAAGGTCCTATCAATGTGTACTTCCCACTGCTCATAGAAGCTGGCAATTCGGGGGTTCCACGGAGCTTGCGTTTCCATCCACTGCAGGAGCGCCAAACTGAGCATTGGTGGTAAGGGGCCGATGTGAGTGACGTGAGGATACGGATCCCCACGCCATTCTCCCTGGATGTTGGGTATAGTCATGCAGCACGGCTCGCAATGTAAGGCGCAAGGCGGTCCCGCACGTGTGCAATAAGAATCTTTTGATCGGCACAAAAAACTGTAGGATTGTCGTAGCCGTTTCCGTTTTTGAAGCGATGCGTTACCATACCGCCGCCGCATATATTGAGTAGTGTACACGCTTGGCAAATTGCGGAGCTAGGCTTTTGAGAGCGATGGTAGGTATCAAACTCGGCACTAGTCGCGATCGAGACCAACGAAACGGAGCTGATATTCCAATCACCGCCAAATGCATCACCGAGAGGCGTACTTTTCAGGGTATCATTCTTTTTAATTGTTCCATCAGTATCGATCACGAGGATGCCATAGTCGGTCAGACCGACGCCTTCCTTGCTGCCAGCGCCGCCCAGAAGAAGCCGCATCAAATCATCCAATATTCGACAGCGGAAGGGCTCTGGATCACTGATATACATATCGGCTATCTTCATCATCCACATCCCGTACTCACTCGATTCAACCGACGCCTTGCCCGCAGGCAACGCGCTGTGGTTTCCATCTCTGTACAGGAAATCAACACTAGGTACACCTAATTCCTTGAAGTAGGCGTACACGATCTCGGGATCGAATGTCGGGTCGATTACTGCGAGTATGCCAGAAAACAATCGATCTGCTCGAGGGTGGGCCTTAAGGCGGTTAATACCGCGGATAACCTTGCTGTGCGTTGGTTGCCGTCTCAAATCCACGCGAAATCGATCATGAATCTCGGCCGGCCCATCGAGACTAACCGACAGGGTGACATCGTGTTTGGCACAAACATCAAGGATTGCTTTCTCGATTAGAACACCGTTGGTTTGAACACTGAGCCCGCACGCAGTACCAACTTCAGCCCGCAGAACCGAAAAAAAATCATCAAGCTGCAACCCGCCCAAAAGGAGGGGTTCTCCGCCATGAAGAACAATCGAAAAAGGGCGTCCTTGGGCCCGCAGCAGCGAACCTAGCTCATGAGCCACGCGCCGCCTAGTGTCGCGACTCATGCGCTTTGGTAGTGCCCGCCAGCTCTCGTCTCCCATGTGGTAGACGTAACAGTAGCTGCAATCCAGATTACAGCGGCTGGCGACCTTTAACAGGACGGTGTCAATGTACACAATTCGATAGACGCTAGCGATTGTGGCGGTTGTAGGTCCGATTGTAACTTCGCGAAGTAGTTAGTGCCTCGCCACGTACTTCTTCGATCAAACGACGAATCGAAACGCTATCGATTGGAACGTCACTGGACTCATGGTCCACTGGTTCCGGGCTTCGTTCCTGAGAGGCTTCGTTGCGCATGCTGGTCCCTGCTCCGATTCGGCGATAATGCATTCTAGCACCTTTTTTGGGGATTGCTGCCTTTTTTTCCGGAGGATTAGTTGGAATATTCACTGCAAGAAACAAGACAAACTTGAGCGCTCACGTTATTAGCGCATAGCAGCTCATGTAATCGATCATATAATTTAGAATTATTTTGAGGTTATCCACAAAAATGCCGGAGTTACGGCCTCCATCCTGCTATGAAATCTTGAGCCGCAGCACTAAACTCTGCTTCAGGTCGAATGGCCATTTTGAGGGAGTTCCTCGCGTCAGTTACCAAACGCCGCCTTGCCGGATGTGTATCCGTGCCTAACGTTTTGATGATGTTCTGATCACCTTCCAGTCGCCGAATCAGTTTCCGCCGACGCTTATTGAGTGATTCGCGATCCAGGCGGAGCACACTGATTGTTTCGCGACCTGCGTCCGTCAGCCCTATCGGCATGTCGCCGTAGAAGCGAATGTGTTGACGAGGATCTCGTGGTCCGCCTGGACTAAGAAGCAGGGGACGCTCACGTGTCAGTGAATCATGATGGTTTCGCGCGCGATGACCTTCTACCACAAGCGGAAACTGACTGCCCTTGCGGTAAGCATTGCAATCGGGGCACGCGAAATAAAGGTTCTCGAACGCATATGCTAACCAATAATACCCTGGATAGATTTTTCCCGCGCTCGTAGTCACCGCACCTTTGGGCCGATAGTGTTCGACGTCACCCGCGACATGCGCGCGAAATTCACCTTCACAAAAGCAGCATTTTTCAAACTGAGCTTTCGCGAGTGCAGCCTTGACGTTCCTATGACCATAGACTGCCTTACTGAATTGGAATTTGCGCACCCCAGTGCCGTATTCGAGTGCGTGGGCGTCCCAAAGCTGCTCCAACTCCTGTCTCAGCAGAATGCCGCGTGTGAGCACTGCAGGAACCACACACGGACGGCCGACCAAAATCATGCGCTAGCTGACCGCCCTAGCAGCCTTTCTGAGCCGATCGAGAGCGGCTTGGTCGGCTTGGCTGTTTTCTGTCGGGAGAGCTTGGATTTCTTTTTGCAATTCTTGAAGTCGCGCGTTCTGAGCGTGCGATCTGTGCGGCAGCATTGATAGATATTTTCGTTCCTTCAACAACTTATCGATTTTCGGCGGGTATGCGGAGGTTAGGCCAAACAGATCGCTTGTCAGGATTTCGTCCACCCGCCACGCTTCGACGACAGCTGGGTCACTTTCAATTTCGACGTGGTCATGTTTCCGCTTCAGCACAACGATGTTTTCGTCGAGAAAACTTTGCGCCATCAATGGACTGTGTGCTGTTGCCACGAATTGAATTTGCGGAAAGAAATCGGTGACGATTTCTTTGATAGAACGTTGCCACACGGGATGAAGGTGAAGGTCGATCTCATCAATCAGTACTATGGCGGGTTCTTGCAGCGGGTCTTTTGAGCGCGGATAGGCTTCAAATAGCTTCCATGCCAAATCTACAGTCCATGCGGTGACAGTTTGGTATCCTAAGCTCAAGGCGCCGACAGGAACTAGTCCGTACGGTGTTTTTACCCGCACTCCAGAGGATACATTTGCTTTCCCTGGAGTTGCTGGAGTGCCAAGCACAACGTCATCCGCCGAAGAGAGATCGGGAAGGATCCTTGCTAACGCTTCTTTTAGGCGACGCAACAACCTCTTAGCAGAGGCTGAACCCTTGAGACCCGCGTAGTCCAGCCATTGCAATATCTCTTCGGCATCTACGAGCTCGATGGAAGGATCAAACAGGGATTCTGTCGGATTTTCCGACGAACGGGGGATGTCGCCGCTGCGGTAGTGCATATGACGTGCGGCACTGTAACCAACCACTAGCGGGATTCTGAACCCCGGAAGGCGTTCCTCAGACACCTCGAAACTGCTGAAGTCTCTTTGTCCCGGTTTCATCTGAATTCTTGCGTATGTCTGAAAGCGCTTTGGTGAGCCGCCAGCACCGGAAAGGCGGCGTCCTCGGACTAATTCAGCGACCAGAGAAACATTCTGCGCGCCCATGCGTGCCAGAGCCAAAATGGCGTCATTCTCGGACGCGGCGAGCGCCGGTTTGACAAAGTCGGGGCTTTTGTCGTCGGGCGCTCCCGGCTCGGTAGAGAGTTGGGGGCGCAATAGAGCCAAACACTGCAGCAAAGTCGTCTTGCCCACGCCGTTATCACCAACAAGCAGCGTCCAACGGGCTGGACGGCCACTCTTATCACTCAGAGAAAGATACTGCGTTAGACCGAACGATTTGACATTAGTGAGTGTCAGGCTAGTGAAATAGACAAACGGGCTGCGCGGCTTGGCCATGACGACTCAATAGCAGAGTCATCGAACTATGACAGTAGGGTTTGTTTAGAGCCCGATAGGAGCGGTTGGCCGCGCCGAGCACGCCCAGCACCACGCCACCGATCAGTATCCCGTCGGGGGCGAAAAGCCGGTGCGCGATCAGGACGGCGAGCAGGACACCCTCCACCCCCCGCTTC
Organism: Rhizomicrobium sp.; assembly: GCA_035308485.1. Classification (GTDB taxonomy): domain Bacteria; phylum Pseudomonadota; class Alphaproteobacteria; order Micropepsales; family Micropepsaceae; genus Rhizomicrobium. The sequence goes on along the minus strand of DATGGN010000161.1, from coordinate 9,287 downwards.
CCCCGGCGCAAGGCCGGGGTTCGCGGGGGAGGCAAGGCAAGGGCATCCGCACCTGTCAGCGCGGCACGAAAGGCGCCGCGAAGACTGCGAGCATGCCGAAAGCGGCGACGTTCCAGAACAGCGAGCGGATCAGCGGGACTCCCGAGATGTAGAGCGCGGTGTACACGACGCGCCCCGCGATATACGCAACCGATCCCCACCGGGTCAGCGCATCGTGGACGCCGGCCGCCTCGGCGATGAGAACCGCCGCGGCAAAGAACGGAAACGTCTCCATGTAATTGCGGAAGTTGCGGTTGATGCGGCCGGCGAGGGGCTTGAGCGGCGGCATCTCGGCGTCGCGCGGGCTCGCGGCCCATTTGAGGCCGTACTGCGCATTTGCAGCCTGCGCGGCGGCGACCAGCTGAACGAAGCCCCACACGCTCGCGGCCGTCAGCATCGTCAGCTCGAAACTCATGCGCGTCCCCTTCAACAACGGCCTCATCATACCGCATCGCTGCTTGCGTGCGGGGATGAACGAACTGCCGCTTCGGGGCTCGAAGGCGTGGCTTTCCCCTTCCACCGCTTCGGCCGTCGCTGACGCTCGGCCTCGCGGTCCCCCTTCCCCATCCCTGCTTCCGCAGGGACGGGGGAGGAAACGCCGCGGTGCTTTCGCGGGAGGCAAAGGTGGGGCGTCTGTACGTTTCGCAATCAGATTTGTAGCGGCGGTACCAAGTGTCTGATTCGGTCCACTAGCGCCTGCAACCATTCAAAGCGATGTACTGAAGCTCGTGCGCGTCTTCGGCAGTTCGCGCGCGGAGACGCGGAGGAAAATTCTCTCTCGCCGCGCAAGCGCCGGCGCGAGCGGGTGCATCGCGCGGGGGAGGTGGTGCGTAGCACCGGAGGGGGCACCTGGTGGTGACACTTAGCCGCCCCCTCCCCTGCTTCGCAGGACCTCCCCCGCTCCGCTGTTGCTCCGCGGGGGAGGCAAGCATCAGGGCGATGCTTTGCCACGGCATTTCGCCGATCAGATTCCCCGGACAACAATGCGCCAAAGCGGGTACAGCATCTGCAACCATTCAAATCGATGTACCGCCCCTCGTGCGCCGTCTTGCACTGACGTTTCTTCTCCTTACTCGTAATGCTTCGCCTGCGGCCAGAATTTCGCGAGCGGCGTCTTCATGGCGGTCAGCACGTAGATCGGCTTGTGGGTCTCGTAGGGCATCGCGTAAGGCGTGTCGATGCGGCCCGCGACGCGCCAGCCGCGGAAGAGATCGGCGTAATGCTTCGTGCTGCCGCCGATGATGATGAGGACGCTGCCGTCGTGGCCGCGCGGCCCCCAGAGCCAGTAGTTGTTGTGGCCGCTGATCGCGGGCGGCAGGCCGAGGCGGCGGCCGAACACGTCGATCGCTGCGGCCTCGCCGTAATTGTTGCCGTAGAACACCGCGCGGGCGCGGGCATCGGGCGGCAGCGACCAGTACACGCGGGCGACCGCCTTCGCCATGTCCCGCCAGCCGAACATGTCGGCGTAATATTGCGGCAGCGCGCCGGTTTCCCCGCGCTCGCCGACCGACGGCGTGAACCCGAGCGCATGTTCGTAGCGCATGAAGAGGTCGACCGGGAGGATGGGCAAGGTGAGCGGCGCGATCACCGCGCCCGCAATCGCAACGCCGGCCAGCGCCGCGCCCCGCGCGATGGCGTTCGCAAGCCAGCGCTCGATGCGCGGCGCGCCAAATCCGAACAGCGCCGGATAGATCGACATGAGGTAATATGGCTTTCCATGCAGAAGAACGAACACGACGAACAGGATCGCCCAGGCGATCGCGACCGCGCGCGCCGCCATGTACGTCGGGCGTACGGCGCCGGCCCATAACCCGCACAGGGCCACGAGCATGGCGAGCGGTCCGACCTGGAGGAACTGCTGGCCGAAGTACATAAGCGGCGACATCGGAAGGTTCTTGCCGTTCGCCCCCGCCGCGCCCAGTTCGAGGAAAGGCCAGCCATGCGCCTGCTGCCACAACACATTGGGAAGCACGAGGACGGCGGCGATGAGCATCCCGCAATAGACCCACGGGCGCAGCAGGGAGCGGCGCAGCGGAGTCGCAAGGAGGCCCGGCGCCAGCGCCACGAGAAAGAAGGCGATCGTGTACTTCGTCTCGAGGCTCGCGCCGGCGACGGCGCCGAAGGCGAGCCACCAGCGCTCATCCCCGCTCTGTTCCAGGCGCACCACGATCCAGACGAGCGCGAGCCAGCTCAGCGGCTGGAACAGGTCGGTGAAGAACAGCACGCCCTCGAGCAGCAGAAACGGCGCGAACAACGTACACAGGCCCGCGAGCCATTGGGCGAAGCGGGTGCCGCCGACGGCACGCGCGAACTCCGCCGTCAAGGCGACGGTCGCGCTCATCACCAATGCGGGAATGAGACGGAAGCCCCAGACGGAATCGCCGAAGACGGCGTGTACCCACGCGGCGAGCAGCGGCACGACGGGCGGCTGATCGACATAGCCCCAGGCGGGATGCTGGCCGCAGACGATGAAATAGAGTTCGTCGCGGAAGAATCCGTAATGCCCGTTTGCCGCGGCGTGGAGCGCAAGACTCGCGAGCGCGAGGAGGAGAGACGGACGCAGCCAGAGTGGAGCCGTTTTCGGCATGACGGATTGTCCCTCGACCGCGCCTTTGCGCGTCATGGTATCCCGATTCCCGTCGACCGGCACTGCCCCGGGCCGGGCGCTGCGCCATGAGCAATTTCGATATATCTTGACTTCAGATATATCTAGATATATGTCACGCGGCATGAGACACACACGCACCGGCGGCCATGGCCGCCATAGCGGTCCCGACGGGCGTTCGGACCGCCACCATCACCACCCTTCCGGCGAAGACCACGGTGACCATCATCGCGGCGGCGACCGTCAGCGTGACGACCACCATCAACGTGACGATCACCATCATCGCGGCCACGCTCACCATCGCGGGAGTCACGGCAGGCTGTTCGATTACGGCGAACTGCGCCTCGTGCTCATGGCGCTGATCGCGGAGGAACCGCGTCACGGCTACGAGCTCATCAAGCTGATCGAGGAGCGCTCCGGCGGCAGCTACGGCCCGAGCCCGGGCGTCATCTATCCCACGCTCGCCTGGCTCGAAGACATGGGCTACGCGCGGATCGAAACCGAAGACAGCGGCCGCAAGCGCTACAGCATCACCCGGGAAGGCAGATCGTTCCTCGATGCAAACCGCGCGAGTGCCGGGGAATTGCTCGCGCGTCTCGCCACGAACGAAAGCGGAAGAGCGGCCGGCGTGCCTTCGGCCGTTGTGCGTGCGGTGGAGAATTTCAAAACCGCCATGCGACTCCGGCTGAAGCAGGGCCCCATGAATGACGCTGCATCGGAGAAGATCGCAGCCGCGCTCGACGCCGCAGTCCGGATCGTCGAGAAGTCGTGACGGACCCGACGAAAGGTTCACGCGAAGACGCGGAAGAAAAACGAACCGCCAAGGCGCAAAGACGCCAAGGAAAAAGCGTAGAGCCACCAAAAAAGCTTTCAGCACCCACCGTGGTGATTACCTTCCTGGCGCCTTGGCGCCTTGGCGGTTTCCTTCCTGCTGCCTGACCCTAATAGAAGAACTGCTGCAGCTGGGAAACGCCGCTGCCGGCGAAGGCCCAGCCCATGCGCTTCGACGGGTTGAGCGCAGGCGGCGGAAACTGCACAACGTCGGACGCGAACCGGAAGCCGGAAATGGTCTCGACGTAGTTTCCGCTCTCGTCGTAGACGATGATGGCGCCGTCCGCGCCGTCGTCGCAGGCGTTCTCGGGCTCGGTCACGAGAAAAAGCTGGTTGACCGGATCGACCGCGATCACCGAGCCGCTGAACGTCTGGTCGGTGTCGTTCGTACAGGGTAGCTGTACAGCGGTGATCCCGGTCTGGTGCGCCATGTCGTAGAACTCGACCTCCGCGTTCAATTCCGTATCGGTTGCGGTTACGCCGGTAGCGGGATCGGTGGCGAGGCCGTTCACGTCGCCGGCGTGGTAGGGACCGTTGTTGTAGCCGGCAAAATTCGAATTCTTGCCCGTCGTCATGTCGAACAGCCACATCAGCGGCGCGTCGCCGCCGACGGCGCCCCCGTCGGGCGACTCCGCCATCACCGCCTGGTTCGCCTGGCTGTATTCGCCGAGCTGCGGCCCATAGGCGAGGCCGAAGGAATTGGGGTCGAGCCGGATCACCTTGCTGACCGTGTTCGCGCCGATATCGGAGACGACGAGGACGGGATTGTCCTGCTTCTTCAGCTCGATCGCGTAGACGACGGCGGTGGAGGTGGCCTGGTTTTCCGCCGCGAGCTTGATGTCGATGTCGTTGATCGGCGACGTCCACATGCGGGTGAATCTGTTCGCCGTCACCGGATTCAACACGTCGTATTCGCGTTTGGCGTAGATCGACCCTTTCGGAACGATGTAATGCGTGACGAGGCCGACATCGCCCGCGAAGATTCCGTCCACGCTGTACGAATTGCGCGCGCTGTTTTTCGTGGCGAAGGATTTCTTGATCTTGCCGGTATCCTGGTCGAAGATCTCGACCGAGACCACGAAATCGTTCCCCTGATAGCCGGCGCTCGCGAGCACGCCGTCGCCGCCGTTCTGATCGATGTCGAAGCCGTAGATCTGGCCGCCGTCTTTCGTGGTCAGCACCTTGCCGAGCCCGACCTTATGCGGCGGGGCCGCGCCGGCCGAAACGGCCGTTGCGCCGCAGAAGAGCCCCAGGGCCAGTGAGGCCGCGAGCGGCCCGTGCGCGGCGATGCCGGCAAGACGCGATTGAAAAAACGACATGGGAACCCTCCTCGCGGACGTCGGCGCGCAATCTGCCTCTTGCCGGAGACGTTTTGCAGCCCGACTTATTCCCGAAGGCCGTTTTGATGCGCCGGCGGCCGCGTGTTCCACCTGATCTGATCCACCAGTTCGATGATGGTTCCAAGAGCGACCAGAACGGCGCCGGCGGCGCCTCCCATTACCAACCCGCCAAAGCTTCCCTCTCGGACGGAAAAGGTGTACATGAAGTCAACCAGGGCCCACGCCCACAGCAGCAGAATGGCTGCGCCTGCGAGCCACATTGCAATTGCGACCTTATGTAGAGGCTTCGACATCGTTTCGCCCTCCCCTCTGCCACGCCCCAACCGCATCACGCGGGCCTGTGACAGGCGGCAGGACGGCAAAGAATATTGTGGTGCCCTTCTTACGGGAAGGGGTTTTCCATGACGTTCAAGTCGCTTGTGTTCTTTCCAGTGGGCAAGCAAGCTGTCGTTCCTGCAGCTTCGCCGAGTTCAATCCGCGCACGCGATTCCACGATAACTGGCACATCGCAGTGATGGCGGCGAAGCTCGACGAACTCTGCAACTCGCGGCCGACGCAAAGGTTACTCCTTCGAGTCCCGAACATCGCATAATTTTCTCCTGACGGCCCTTACGAATTGTAACGCTTGAACGTCGCGGTGCATGTACGTTCCGCAGACGGTAGCGAAACGTTCGGTGTACGCGGGAGTGAATTTGACGTCCAGAGCGCCCTGCGCGCATTCGCCGCAATTTGCTGATATTCGCTGTTAAATTCGCTGTTATGGGAGCGGACGCCTGTACGAAATCAGATTCGCGACGGTCTGTTGCCGTCCGACAACATGGCCTGTGGCGAGGTGATCGGCCTCATCCTTCGACAAGCTCAGGATGAGGCGCAAGCTCGGGAGGGGGCGCAAGCTGAGGATGAGGCGCAAGCTCAGGATGGGGAGAAGGAGTCCTTCGCCAGGCTTGGACAAACCGACCTTACGCGCCCATGGCGCCGATGATGGCGACGGAACAGACATTCATCGCCGGCGCGCCGCCGAGATTGTGGGTGAGGCCGATGGACGGCGAGGCGAGCTGCCGCGGCCCGGCGCGGCCGAGGAGCTGCAGGTACATTTCGTACAACATCCGCAACCCGCTCGCGCCGATGGGATGGCCGAAGCATTTGAGGCCGCCGTCGATCTGGCAGGGCACCTGGCCGTCGGCGTCGTAGAAGCCGTTCATGACGTCGCGCCAGCCCTCGCCTTCGCGGCTGATGTGCAGATCCTCCATGGTGACGAGCTCGGTGATCGAGAAGCAGTCATGCACCTCCATCATCGAAACCTGCGCGCGCGGATCGCCGATGCCGGCTTCGTCATAGGCACGTTTCGCGGCGATCCGCGCGGTGTGGAAGTAACTTCCGTCCCAGGCGTTGTGCTGGCTTTCGAGACCGTTGGACAGCGCGAGCTGCAACGCTTTGACGGTCACGATGTCCGTCTTGCCGAGGCCCTTCGCGATTTCGGGCGTAGTGACGATGGCGCAGGCGGCGCCGTCGGAAACGCCGCAGCAATCGAAGAGCCCGAGCGGCTCGGCGATGATCGGCGCCTTCAGGCACATTTCTTCGGTGATCGGCTTCTGCAGATGCGCTTTCGGATTCTTCGCGCCGTTGGCATGGCTCTTGACCGAGACATGCGCGATGGCGCGCTTCAGATCGTCCTTCGAGACGTTGTGCTTGGCGCGGTAGGCGGAGGCGAGCTGGGCAAAATTACCCGGCGCCGAACCGTTCGCGTTCCAGAGCGGATTGAGCGTTCCCTGTTCGCGCGCCGGCAGGCCGCCATAGCCCGTGTCCTTGAGCTTCTCGGCTCCAAGCGCGAGCGCGATGTCGCAGGCGCCGGCCGCGACCGCATAGACCGCGCCGCGAAATGCCTCCGAGCCGCTGGCGCAGAAGTTCTCGACCTTGGTGACGGGAATGTTGGGGAGACGGAGCGCCACCGAGAGCGGCGTGCCGCCCTTGCCCACATTGACATCGTCGAAAGCGGTCGAGAACCACGCCGCCTGGATTTCGCTCGTGCCGACGCCCGCGTCCGCCAGGGCTTCGGTGTAGGCTTCGACCATCAGTTCTTCGGAACCCGAGTCCCAGCGCTCGCCGAATTTGGAGCAGCCCATTCCGAGGATGGCGACTTTGTCGCGGATGCCGGTGGCCATGCGCAAAACTCCCTGTTTTCCCGGGTCTAGACCCAAGCCGCGACAAGTGCAAAGACATCAAAAAGCAATCGGAGCGGGAACCCGCGCTGCCCGAGGGACGTTCCTTTCGCGGTGCGGAAAAACCCGCCCTTGAGAAACCGCGCGGCCCGGTCGGCATGTCCGGAAACGTCGCCGCAGAATCACAATGAAGGAGTGTTGAATGTCCAGGAAACTCATGGCGGCGGGCGGAGCAGCAGCCGTAGCCGCTGTTTTGGCCCTCGCCAGCCCGGCCGGGGCCTCCGGCGTAAAGATCGGCGTGCTTAGCTGCCATGTCAGCAGCGGGTGGGGATTCATTTTCGGCTCCTCGAAGGATCTCCACTGCAATTTCTCGCCGAGCGGCCGCGGCTTCGGCGAGCGCTATGTCGGCTCGGTGTCGAAATTCGGCGTCGATGTCGGCTACACCTCGGGCGGCGTCCTCGTCTGGGATGTGTTCGCACCCGAAACCGGCGTCCGCCGCGGCGCCTTGGCCGGCGCGTATGCGGGGGCGACGGCGAGCGCCACCGTGGGCGTCGGCGCCGGCGCCAATGTCCTGGTCGGCGGTTTCAACCGCTCGATCACGCTCCAGCCGGTCAGCATCGAGGGCAATACGGGCCTGAACGTCGCGGCAGGCATCGGCGAAATCACGCTGCACTATGTGGCGCCGGAGCCGATGGGACCGCCGCCTGGAGAAGGGCCGCCTCCTCCGGGAGCAGAGCCGCCTCCGCCGCCTCCGGGCTGATTGAATCAATAGCGCGTACAGAACAGAGACCCGCCGGTTCCCCGGCGGGTCTTCTGCTGTACATTGCCTCGTCGTGTCCCGGCGCAGGGCGACGCGCCACAGAATCGGCAGGCACCATCTCCGTTGGCGCCATTGAAAGAATGGGCGCACAGAGGCGCGGAGAACATTAAACTCTTGTCGGGAGGCCGGCGAGTTCGACCGCCCATTAACAATGAGACGGTGAGGCAGTGAGATAGCCGTTGCGCGCGCGATTTCTCCTCACCGTCCCTCACTGTCTCAATGCCTCATTGTGAGTCTTTTTCCGCGCCTCCGCGTCTCCGCGTGAAACTCTTCTTTACGGCACCGGGCTTGCCCGTGTACGCTTTGCGCCGGCGCAATACGAAAGGATCACGGCGATGAAAACTGCTCTTCTGGCGAGCGTGGCGGCCCTGGCGATCTGCGCAGGCGGCGCGGCGGCGGCGAAAACCACGTCGATCTCGTTCGACGGCTTCTGCGACGGTCTCGACATCATCGTGAACACGACCGACCGCACCGCGCTCGAGACCGGAAACGGCTGCGATGAGGGCGCGCATTTCGGCGCCGGAACCATTGGAAAGATCAAGGGGCGCGGAAACGCCATCACCTTCGGCATCGACCTGACCCCCAAAGGCGGCGGCGCCTATCAGTACATTTTTATCGTCTCCTACCCGCTCGTCACCGGTTCGACCTGGAGCGAGTTCTATACGACCGACGGCAAGACGATCCAGGGGCGATACACCGGCACCTACACCGTGGCCGGTGCGGGCGCGCACGTCACCCGCGGACCGAAAAGCTCCACCGACCGGATGCACTGAGCGAGCAGGCGCGGGCGTACAGTTTGCCTCCCCCGCGCATACATTGCGCGGGGGAGACAAGTAAACGTACGCCGGTCTATTTCTTCGTCAGGCTGAACACGACGCCCAGCCCGGCGCTGCCGCCGCTCTGGGTGGTACCGTAGAAAGTGCCGCCCTTTGCGGTCAGCCCGGCGGAGTAGTTGTCGCCGGTCGCTGCGGTGAAGGGATGGAGCATCTTCTCCCTGGCTTTGGACGTGACCTCATAGACACCGCCGCAATTGCAGGCCTCATCGCCGCCGGAGGTGACCGTGCTGTAGAGGCTCGCCCCCTTCAGCAGCATGTCGCCTTCGGGCCCGCCGCCATCGGTGCCGCCGGTGAAGTTGTACACCGTCAACAATGTTCCGTCCGGCTCCAGAACAAAAACCGTGCCCTGGCCGTTGGCGCCGCCGCTCACCGTGCTGCCGATAAGGTTCCCCTCCTTGTCGATGGCGAGGCCGCCATAGAGGAAACCGCCGTCGGTACCCCCGCTGAAACTGTGAAGCGTGGAGAAGGTCCCGTCCTTGGCGATTTCGTACACCGCGCCTTCGTCGTCCGCCCCGCCGAACGCCGTAACGCCGTAGAGATTGCCGGCCTTGTCGCGCACGACGCCGTGTTCCGGATACTGGCCGTCGCTGCCGGCGAATGTATGAAGAACGGTGAGTTTGCCCTTGGCAACATCATATCTGAAGACCGTGCCGTCGC
>DATGGN010000160.1:0-1950 GCA_035308485.1 Rhizomicrobium sp. | reverse complement strand
GATGGCACGCCGGTCGAAGGAGGCGATCCGGCGCGCGAGCGCATCGACAAAGTCGTCCAACTCGGAGTCTGGAAGCGCCCGGTTGACGTATCCGTACCGTTCCGCCGTGTCGCCGTCGAAGTCGTTGGCGCCGAGAATGATTTCGAGCGCGCGGCCGCGGCCGACCAGATGTGGGAGGCGTTCGGTGCCGCCGCCGCCAGGATGGACTCCGACTCCGACTTCGGGTTGGCCGAGCCGCGTATTTTCGCGCGACGCAAAACGCATGTCACAAGCGAGGACGAATTCGCTGCTGCCGCCGCGGACGCAGCCTCGGATCTTTGCGATGCTGACGACCGGAGACTTGGTGATACGCACGAACGTATCCGTCAGAATCGGCAGGCCGGAAGGCCCGACGGCCGTGGTGATGTTCCCCGTCTTACCGGTCAAATCAAAGTGGGCGAGATAGAAGTCGAGAATCGCGCTCTCGAACACGACGACGCGGAGACTCCGACTGGCGTCCATCCGAACAAGCAGATTCTGCAGGCTGTCAAAGATCGCCGCGTCCAGGATGTTGAAAGGCGGATAGTCGAACACGACCTTCCAGTACGCAGGCGTTTCCTCGATGACACGCACCGGCGCCGCTAGATCGGCTTTAGCCATGGTTCACCCCCTAGACCTCGACAGAGCGGGACGGCGAAGTGATGTTCTTTTCTTCGTAGGAACGCATGCGCGCGAGCGCGGGTCCACTGCTGCATAATTTCAAGAAGGATGGGCAGTGGCGAAGCGTCGCCTCACTGACTGGCCGGCGCGGAGGTGGCAGCTTCCTCGATCAGCTTGGCCGTTTCCTTCGGATGAGACATGTAGGCCACGTGGCTGGAATTCACTTCGACCGTCTTGGCACGGGCGCGCTTTGCCATCATGCGCTCCTGTTCCGGGTTGATCGATCGGTCTGCGGTGGCCACCATGTACCAGGTAGGCTTGCTCTTCCAGGCGGGCGTCGTGACCTTATGGGTGAACGAGTCGGTGGAGATCGGCACCTGCGATATGGCCATGAAGTGGGACACGGCCGGCGGAACGTCCGCGGCGAAGTCGGCCGCGAAATGCGCCTGTTCTATCCACCAGTTGCCTTCGCTGTCCGCCTTGAACGCCTTGGAGGCCTGCGGCACGGCCTGTTCGATCGACGCACAGCTCTCGCCGTCATCGAGCGCAAAGGCAGCGATGTAGACCAGCGCCGAAACCTTCGGATCGTTGCCGGCCTCGGTGATGATGGACCCGCCATAACTGTGGCCTACCAGAACCACCGGCCCGTCCATGGCGCGGATGGCCGCCCTCGCGTACTTGACGTCCTCGGCGTAGGAGGTCTCGGGGGGCTGCGCCACCGACACCGTGTAGCCGTCCTTCTCCAGGATCTTGGCGACAGCTTCCCAGCCAGAGCCATCGGCGAATGCGCCATGCACCAAAACCACGTTCTTGATACCGGTCTTCGGTGCGGATTGCGCCGAGGCAGATTCCAGAGTCCCACCCGCCAGCGCAGCGGCGAGCATCGCAACAACGTAAAGATTCTTCATGACATCTCTCCAGATAACAGACTCAATGAACCGCTCTATCGCCGGAGCGCCCGGCTTTGCGCACACGGTATCGTTCGAAGCGCGCGCAAAATTGTACGAATTTGCCCGCTTTGTAAGATTCACCGGAAAAATCGCTGCGATAGACAATACCACGGGCGATTTTTCACTGTTTTTTCGAGCCTTAGCCGTTGTATCCTGTTGCCCGCCCGGGACGATGGACGCTCGCGTCGAGAGTGCGAGGATGTTTGTCGCTCATGAGAATTAATTGCCGCTTTAGCAACTGTTATGGAGGCAATGATGGGTGCGGATGCGATCGAGGACGACCTTGCCAGACGCTTCCGAATAGATCGGCCGCCGACACTTTTGGCGCGAAAATCTTCAAAGGCAGGTATCGTATTTTCGC
>DATGGN010000159.1:0-3433 GCA_035308485.1 Rhizomicrobium sp. | reverse complement strand
CCCTCCCCTGCTACGCAGGACCTCCCCCGCTCCGCTTTGCTCCGCGGGGGAGGCAACCGGAAAGAGCACCGAGTGACAGAGGCGCAGGATCCGCGGCGGTTCGTCGAAGCGGCTCATGAGGCGCTCCACGACCCGCGGCTCCGGCCGGCGCTTGCAAGGCTGAAGACGCATTTCGCCCGTGGGCGCGCCCATGCCGTGGCGCGGTTCGGTGATTTCGAAGGCCTGCGGGAACAGGGTCGCGCCATCCGCGATTACGCGCTGTCCCGCCTCGACGAACTGCTCGAAACATTCGAACGAAACGTACAGACGCGCGGCGGAGGGGTTCATTGGGCGCGCGACGCAGCCGAGGCGCGCAACGTCATCCTGGAAATTCTGCGCGCACACGGCGCGACCTCCGTCACCAAGGGCAAATCCATGGTGAGCGAAGAGATTGCGCTCAATCCGTTCCTCGAGGCGAACGGTATCCGGCCGGTCGAAACCGATCTGGGCGAGTACATCGTGCAGCTGCGCGACGAGCCCCCGAGCCACATCATCGCTCCGGCATTCCACCTCGACAAGGAACAGGTGGCGGAGACGTTTCGGGAAAAGCACACGCAGCTCGAACCGGAGCGCTCGCTTGCCGAACGCTCCACGCTCGTCGCGGAGGCGCGGCGGGTATTGCGAGAGCAGTTCGAAGCAGCCGACGCCGGCATCACCGGCGCGAATTTTCTTTCCGCGGCGGAGGGCGCGGCCGTGCTCGTCACCAACGAAGGCAATGGCGACCTGACGCGGCTCCTGCCGAAGACCCACATCGTGCTGACCGGAATCGAAAAGATCGTACGTGATCTCGATGGCGTCGCGGTTCTCCTGCGCCTGCTGACGCGTTCGGCGACGGGGCAGGACATTTCGAGCTACGTCAGCATCATGGCCGGGCCGCGCGCCCCAGGCGAAAGCGACGGGCCGGTGAATTTCCATGTCGTGCTGCTCGACAATGGCCGTACAGCGCTTCTCGGAACGGAAGCGGAGGACGTGCTCCGCTGCATTCGCTGCGGCGCCTGCCTCAACCATTGCCCGATTTACGGCGCGGTCGGCGGGCACGCTTACGGCGCCACCTATTCCGGACCGATCGGCGCCGCGCTCAATCCGGGCCTCATGGGCGTCGGCGCGGCGCATCACCATCCGAACGCCAGCACCTTCTGCGGCCGCTGCGCGGAAATCTGTCCGGTCAAGATTCCCCTGCCGAAGATCATGCGTCACTGGCGCGCGGTGGAATATGAGCAAGGGCTCGCTCCGAAATCAGTGGTGTTCGGGCTGTCGCTCTGGGCGTTCGCAGCGAAGCGCCCCTGGCTCTATCGGATTGGCACGCGCATCGCCGCGCGCATGCTGAAGCGGCGCGCCCGAAGGAATGGGTTTGTGCAAGCGCTGCCAATCATGCGCGGGTGGTTCGCGGTTCGCGATCTCCCGGCGCCGGAGGGAAAGACCTTTCACGAACTCTGGCGCGCAAAACGATGAGCGCGCGTGAGGGCATCCTTGCCGCCATTCGCGCGCGGCGGCTCGCTCAACCCGAGGCGCATCCGCCGCGCTGGCAGCAACCGCTGCCGGCGAATTCGCTCGTCGAGCATTTTGCCGATCGGGCCGGTGCCGCGGCTGCGGAGGTCAAACACGTTGCAAGTCTGGAAGAGATTGCAGGCGCCGTCGCCGAAGTCCTGCGCGCGCGCAACCTCCCCGCCGTCGTACATCTGCCGTCCGACCCCACGCTCGCGGGCTTCAATTGGAGCACTGCACCCGGATTGACTCTGAGGCAGGCGCCGCCCGGGCCCGACGACGCGACTCTCGCCATCGCGCCGTTCGCAATCGCCGAAACAGGAACGCTGGTCTATGCGGCGTCCGGACAACGACCGGCTTCGTGGCACTTCCGCGCCGGACTCGAGATTGCGGTGATCGCCGCCGATTGCATTCAACCCGACCTGGAAAGCGCGCTCGGACGAATCCGCGCGGAGGGCGCGCTTCCGTCGACCATCAATCTCGTCACCGGCCCGTCGCGCACCGGCGACATCGAGCAGACGCTCGAACTCGGCGCCCACGGCCCGAAGGAACTGATTGTGCTGATCGTACCTTCGTTACCAAAGTGAATTGACACGCGTATGGAGGCGCCTCCCCCGCGCATGCACTGCGCGGGGGAGGAGGTGCGAAGCACCGGAGGGGGCAATTGCTGTCGACATTCAACCGCCCCCTCCGCCGCTGCGCGGCACCCGCTCCGCTGTTGCTCTGCTGGGGAGGCAAACCAAAGGCGGCGGCTCCGCGTGCTATTTCTCGTGGAGTTGCGCCGCATGCCTGGAGAGTTTCGCAAGCAGGCCGTTGAGAGTTGCGCGCTCCGCGCCTTCGAGAGCAGCGAGAAGTTCTTCTTCCAGCTCCAGCGCATGGGGCACGATTTCGTCGTAGATGGCGCGGCCTCTGGCCGTGAGCGCAAGGCGGGTCACACGGCCATCGGCCGAATCGGATTGCTTCTGTACACGACGGCTCCGCACCAGTTTTGTCACGGCGCGGCTCACCTGCACCTTGTCCATTTCGGTGCGCCGCGCCACCTCGCCGGCCGACAGCCCCGAGGCCTGTCCCAATACCGCCATCACGCGCCATTCGGGAACCGACAGTCCGAACCTCTCCGAATAGGTGCGTGCAATCGCGTTGCTGACGCGGTTCGTCAGCACCGACAGCCGGTAAGGCACGAAACGGTCGAGATCGAGATGACGGCCGTTACTCGGCATCGGGCTGGTTCTTCGGGAGTGCCGCCTCGAAAGCGGGATGGGACAGCGCGTGCGCTTCGATGCGCATGAGCGTCGGGTACGGCGAAAGATCGAGGCCGACGCGGCGCGCATTGGCGAGCTGCGGAATGAGACAGATATCCGCAAGCGTCGGCGAATCGCCGTGGCACCAGGCGCCGGTTTCGGATGACGTTGCGAGCAGCGTCTCCAGAGCGGCAAATCCTTTCGCCATCCAGTGCCGTTGCCATTCGGCGCGCTTCGCTTCGTCGGCGCCGAAGCTGTCGCGCAGATAAAGCAGCAGGCGCAGGTTGTTCAGCGGATGGATATCGCAGGCGACCGCATAGGCGATCTGGCGGACGCGGGCGCGCGCGAGCGGTTCGTGCGGGAGGAGCGGCGGCTCGGGTTTGATCTCGTCCAGATATTCGATGATGGCGAGCGATTGCCCGATGGCATGGCCGTCGTGCACGAGCGTCGGGATGAGCTGCTGCGGATTGAGCGATTTGTACGCGTCGCCGTGCTGCTCGCCGCCGCCGCGCAGCAGGTGCACGAATTTCGGCTCCGCAGAAATTTCCTTCAGGTTCAACGCAATCCGCACCCGGAACGCCGCGGACGAGCGGAAATAGCCGTAGAGAACGAACTCAGGATTGGTAGCGGACGACGTCATGATCGATGGCTCCGAAAATCGATTGGCC
>DATGGN010000158.1:0-1639 GCA_035308485.1 Rhizomicrobium sp. | reverse complement strand
CCCGGCGGCAGACCGCCGTTCTGACTTCCACCGGCCGCAGGATTCGCGCTGACGTTTTGATCCGGTGCGGCGCCCGCAGCCGATTGGGCGGTTCCGGGATTCGAAGGGGGACCGCCGGCACCTGGCGGTGCGGCAGGGGGTGCGCTGGCGATTTGTTCGCGCACTACTTCGGGCGTCTTCACATAAATCCACCCAGCAGCGGCCAAGCCGACCACCGCGAGCGCGACGAACACGAACACAAATGTGTTGGTGATCGAATTGCGGCCTCGAGGGAAGCCGGCGGATTCGCCCGCGCCGGAAGCCGCGACGTCGAGCGCGCGGCCGCATTCCACGCAGAATTTCGCTCCGGCCAGGAGCGGCGCGCCGCATTGCGGACAAAATCGCATCACAAATTCCTACCTACCGCTTCCTTCCAGCGCAACACGCCTCGGATTTCGGGTTCCCGCTTTCACGCGGCCTGTTGTATATTCCGGCCCGAAGTCTATCTTTTGCGAGGCGACAGACCATGAAGCTCTACGACGCTTTAGGACCCAATCCGCGCGCGATGCGAATGTTCCTGGCCGAGAAGGGAATCACGATTCCGAGCACGAACATCGACATGATGGCGGCGGAAAATCGCAAGCCGCCCTACACCGATCGCAATCCCGGCGGACAGGTGCCGGCGCTCGAACTCGACAACGGTAAATGTATCGGCGAGACCGTTGCGATTTTCGAGTATCTCGAAGAGAAACATCCGACCCCGGCTCTTATCGGCAGCACGCCCGAGGAACGCGCCGAGACGCGCCAGTGGCAGCGTCGCGTCGAGCTGCAAATCACTGAGCATCTCTATAACGGCTTCCGCTACTCCGAAGGTTTGCAGATGTTCAAAGACCGCATGCGCGTTCTGCCCGAGGCGTCTACGGGGTTGAAGGCGATCGTGCAGGACAAGCTCAAGTGGCTCGACAATTTGCTCGAGGGCAAGCAATACATCGCGGGCGATCGCTTCACCGTCGCGGATATCATTCTGTACTGCGCGCTCGATTTCGGCGCCGGCGTCAGGCAGACGATCGACCCGTCGCTGAAGAACGTAAACGTGTGGTTCAATCGGGTCGATTCGCGCCCGAGCGCCAAATCGAGCCGGCATCCGGATTCGGCGAAAGCCGGGATGAGAGGCGTCTGACCGGCGAGAGATGGCGTCGCAATGCCCGGAGATATCGAACAGGTAATCGCGCAACTGACGGCACTGGTGCGCGCAAAGACTGGAGACGCGGGCGCGCGTGCGCATTCGCTGGAGACGCTGCCGGGTCACGCCGGCTTCAGCTACAGCTTCATCCTCGAGCGCAGCAATCCCAGCGCGAAGCCGGCCGGGAAGTATGTCGTGCGCATCGCGCCGCCGGGTGTGAAGATTTCCGGCCCTGCCGACATCGTGCGACAAGCGCGCGTGATGGCGTCGTTGGCCGACACTTCGGTCGCGGTGCCGCCGATCATCTGGTACGGCGACGAGCCCGAGTTCTTCGGGCGTCCCTACTTCGTCGGTGGCTTTGTTGAGGGGTTCAAGCTGGGCGAATCTCAATTGCCGCCCGCGCATCTGAAGCGCCTCGCGCGCAATGGGATCGCGACGATGGCTGCGCTGCACAACGTCCCGTGGGAGCCGCGCCGC
>DATGGN010000157.1:0-6998 GCA_035308485.1 Rhizomicrobium sp. | reverse complement strand
GCTTGATGATCGACAGGGTCCGTTCGATCGGCATCCTGGAACTCCGCTTCATTTGCAAGGGCGCGCGCCTTATAGAAGCCGCGTCCCCACCCTGCAACCCGTAACAAAATGCTTGCCATCGAAAACGTCACATACAGAATCGCAGGACGCGCAATTCTTGAGGGTGCGAACGCGCGCCTGCCGGCCGGACGGCGCATCGGCCTCGTCGGTCGCAATGGCGCGGGCAAGTCCACGTTGCTGAGACTCGTTTCCGGCGAGGCAACACCCGACGAAGGCGCCATCACAAAACCGGCGCGATGGCGCGTCGGAGGAGTCGCCCAGGAAGCGCCGGGCGGCGACGAAAGCCTGCTCGACACGGTGCTCGCCGCGAATGAAGAACGGCTGCATCTCATCGCCAGGAGCGGCGAGGCACAGGATGCGGCTGAGATCGCCGACGTTCATGCGCGGCTGGAGACGATCGATGCGTGGTCTGCGCCGGCGCGCGCGGCCTCCATTCTTGCGGGGCTGGGATTTTCGGCCGGGGAGCAACTGCGCCCATGTCGGGAATTTTCCGGGGGCTGGCGCATGCGGGTGGCCCTCGCGGGCGTGCTCTTCGCCGCGCCCGATCTCCTGCTGCTCGACGAACCCACGAATTTTCTCGACCTCGAAGGCGTCCTTTGGCTCGAGGATTTTTTGAAGCGCTATCGCGGCACAGTGATCATCGTCAGCCACGATCGTGATCTTCTCGATTCCGCGGTGGAGTTCATCCTCCACCTCGAGCACGGCAAAACCACGCTCTATACCGGCAATTACGAGACCTTCGTCGACACGCGCGAGATGCGACGCACGCTCGATGCGGCAACGGCAAAAAAACAGGAAGCCGCACGCAAGCACATGCAGGCGTTCGTCGACCGCTTCCGGTACAAACAGAGCAAGGCACGGCAGGCGCAAAGTCGGTTGAAAATGCTTGCACGGCTGAAGCCGGTGGAAATACCGCTGGGTGAGCAGATTTCCCCGATACGAATCCCGGATCCTGCGCCGACCAGCCCGCCGCTGCTCACACTTGAAAACGTGTCGGTCGGATATGAGACGGAGCGCCCGGTGCTTGATCGCCTGTCCCTGCGGCTCGATCCCGATGACCGCATCGCGCTGCTCGGAAAAAACGGCAACGGCAAATCGACGCTCGCAAAACTTCTCGCAGGACGATTGCGCGAGCAATCAGGTGTCGTCGCTCGCGCACCGAAGCTGGTGGTGGGCTATTTCGCACAGCACCAGCTCGACGAGCTTGATGGAATGCTGTCTCCGCTGGAGACGCTGGCGGGACTTCGGCCGAGGCTTACTGCTGGCGTCCTGCGCACGCAACTCGGCGGATTCGGCCTCTCCGGCGACAAGGCGCTCACGCCGGTGGCGCAGCTCTCCGGTGGCGAGCGCGCGAGAATGATGCTCGCCATCGCGACGCTCGACGCGCCCAATCTTCTCATTCTCGACGAGCCGACCAACCATCTCGATATCGATGCGCGCGAAGAGCTCCTGCGGGCGCTGAACGGCTTTTCAGGCGCGGTGGTCCTCGTCAGTCATGACCGGCGCCTGGTCGAGTCGACCGTCGACCGGCTCGTGCTCGTCGCCGAGGGCACGGCAAGGCGTTACGATGGCGATCTCGACGACTATCGAGCTGAACTCCTTGCCTCCGCACCGGACGCGAGCGAGAAACGTACCTCCGCCAGCAATCGCGACCTGCGCCGAGAGCGCGCGGAGCGGCGCAATCAGCTAAAACCGCTCAAGGAGCGGGCAACGGCGCTTGAGAACGAGATCGTACACTTGACAAAGGAAATCGCGGAAATAGACGCGGCGCTGGGGCGCGGTGAGCTGTTCGCAAAGGATCAATCCGGCGCGGCCGAAATGGCGAAGCGCCGCGCCGAACTTGCCCGTTCGCTCCTTGATGCCGAGCATCTCTGGCTCGAAGCCTCGCAGGCGTACGAGGATGCACTCACGGACCCTTCGACAGACTCGGGTTGAGATGCTTTCCGTTCAGGTCTTGGCCTCGGCCGGCTGCTCGAACAGCGGCTGGATTTGCGGCGAAAGCGTCTTCAGGATTTGTACAGCGAGGGCACTGGTGAAGTGGAAGCTCGCCGCGTCGCGGCCCGGTACATAGGCGGTAATCGTGCCGAAGAAGCGGTTTCCGAGGAAGAAGACGAAGGTCGCCGTCCGGTCCACCACCCGGGAGCCGATCAGGCCGCCGCCGGCGCTGAAGCTGTCGTAACGGTTATCGCCGGTGCCGGTCTTTCCGCCGAGAACGAGCGGTTGGCCATTGGGTCCGTGGTAGGCGGCGACGAAGCGCTTTCCGGTACCCTCCACGACGACGTCGGTGAGCGCATTTCGAACGGTCGAAGCGATTTCCGGCGAGAGCACGCGCACCGGCTTTTCCTGACCCGCGGCAAGGACCGTGTCGTAAGGAGTCCCTTTCGCGAAATGCACGTCATGAATGTCGATCGTCGGCTGCCTCACACCATTGTTGACGATAATGCCCATGAGATCGGCGAGCGCATCGGGGCGATCGCCGGAGCTGCCGATAGCGGTCCCGAGGGAGGGCACGAGATGCGCAAACGGAAACCCGAGGCGACGCCAGTCCCGGGTCATGCGCTTGAAGGCATCCTGTTCGACCAGAATGCGGATCCGGAAGTCCTGCCGGTGCGGATTATGGGTCTTGAAGAGCCAGCCGTACACCTGTTGGCGCAAGTTCGTGCTGGCCTGCATGACCTCGCTGCGTGAGGCATGCGGGTGCTTGTCGAGATAGGTCGCGAGCCACAGTTCGAGCGGATGTACGCGGCTCAGATAGCCGCGGTCGATCAGATTGAACTTGTCGACGCCGTAAGCGTCGTAAAGCTTCTCAAGCGGCTGCTTGAGCTTGAGATTTTTGCCCACATAGTGCGTCAGAAAACTGCGAAGGTCTTCAACGCCTTCGTTCGGCCGCAGAGACCGGAAAATCACCGTCAGACGCTTGTAATAGGGACCGGCCTTGTGAGCCAGTGCCGCGAGACGGCCGTTCGAATCCAGATTTGAGAGATCCTTGTAGAAATGACCCATGAAGACTCGCCCTTCCTGGTCCGCGAAGCGGTGGAGGAAAGCCATGCGCGCTGTTTCATCGCCGTCGAACGCACCCTCGGTCAGATGATTTTGCGCGATATAGTAACGCTCGTTATCGCGAAGAATACGTACAAATGCGAGATTGATGGAATTTGCGAAAGCAAGTTGGACCGTAGGGTGGCCGTGATCCTCCCATTTCTGGAAGTTGTGGAACACGTGCATGCCGCCGCCGGTGAAGAACGCTTCACCTGGGCTCGCGGAATATGTCCGCTGCATGGCGGCGTCGAGCATCGGCTGCAGGCTGCGATCGCTGGTCCCTGCCATGTAAGACAATGACCATTGCGAAAGCGGATCGCGCGCCTGATCGGCCATGCGCTGAAGGGTTTCTCGAGGCAGTTTTCCGTAGCGATCGTGCATCCACTGAATGATTTGCAGATAGTTGACGAGCGTGCGTAGCTTCGCGGTCGAACCGAGTTGCAGTTTCGCGCCCGAATTCAGATCGAACGGTTCGTCGAGACTGTCGGCGTGTACGCGCACCAGATTATGCCCCTCGCCCCGCTCGTACATGACCACGCTGTAGGTCACCTTGCCGGGATTGCCGCCGCCGAGCAGGTCCTTTCCGATAAGGCCGAGGTCCTCGACCCGTTGCGGGTCATGCAGCTGCGCCAGGAAATCCGTTACGCGACGTTCGGTGCCGAGATCGAGCGTCGTCCTCGCAGAGAGGTCCAGGTGATCGAGATCGTACAGGCTGCTTGCGCCGAGATCGCGCAGCAGTTCGGCGCGGATCGCGTCCGCGCCCTTGCGCCCGATGAACGAAACCGGCGCGGGCGCCGGCGCGTGGGGCCGGAAACGCAGCTGCGTGCTTAGCGCCGCCTCGAACAGCGGCCGCGCGATCACATGGGCCGCAACAAGGCGATGCAGGTAATTGTCGGACAATTTTTCGAGTGCCTGATGATTCGAAACGAGGTAGTAGGCTGGACGGCGCTGCGCCAGCAGGAGGCTCAGTACCTGTTTAAACACTTGGGCTTTGCGCGGCAGATTCTGCGGGTCGGAATCCCCCAGCACGCGTTTCGCTTGAGTGATGTCGGTGCCGTACCAGACGAGCAGACCGTCGCCGAGTCCGATGACCTCGCCATAGCCCGGCCGCGAACTGAGCGGCGTCGAATCGAGATACGTCGTGACGATGTTCTGTCGCGCCGCGTACGTATCTTCACCGCCGAGGTAGGCGCGCAGCGTAGCGCCTTCCATCTGGCGGAGCTTCTGCATGACTCCTTCTGTCCTTCCGCCCGGCGAGTGACGGAATTTCTCGATCTGGGTGGCGAGCGTGCTTGCACCGCCATGTCTCAAATGCGGATTCACGTAGCCACCGATCCAGCCGGCGCTGGCCTGGGCGAAGCGCTTCCATTCGATTGCCGGGTTGTATTCGGGATATTGTTTCTCGAGCAGATCCTTGTCTTCGATAAAGAGAAGCGTGTTCACGACCAGCGGCGGAATGGAATCGAAGCGCTCGTAGGAACGCTCCGGATAACTCGCGGCATAGAGCGGCGCGCCTCTGCGGTCGAACAGTTGCAGCCCGGCGTGCTGCTTTTCGTTATAAATCGCATAGCCCTGTGCGGTCAGTTGTTCGCGCAGATCGGGCGATTGTCGCGCCTGCTGGGTGACCCCGAAGTGCTGGGCTTTCAGGCGGCCGATGAACTGCGGAAGCCTGGAATAGCCGAACCGCGCGTCGTACGGTCCGCCCAGCGGCACCCTTATGGCCGGATTGGGTCCGGATGCGACCCAGTATCTTAGCGTCCGTGCGCGCGCCGTGAAAAAACGCGCCTGCGCAAAAGAGGTGCGCATTTCCCGTTCGGCGATTCCCGCCACCCATACGACCGCGCCTGCCAGGATTGCGAAGAAAAACGCACGCAGCCCCAATCGCGGCCAGAAGCCGAGCCGCGGTAGCGTCAGACGAAAGGGCCAATGTTTTCGCATTGGCTTGTAGGCAACGGCAAGCAATCCAGCCACGCAAGGTCCTCTTCGTCCCCCTTCTGCGGTAAGCGGGCGAAACCATCAAAGTTCCAGGGAACCGAATCTCAGAACGTCTGAATTGCAGACCGGCCACAGTCGCCTTGTGCAGAGCGCACGTGCCATAAACACATGTTAGAAAAAGGCGTCGGCAGGTGGCCTCGCGGCCAGGATCAGGCCGCTTTGGTGGAAGCTCCGGGATGCGAACCGGGGCGCTGCGGCAATATGAGAATGCAGCCGATAATAAAGACGGCGATTACCAGCGAAGCCAGCGGCCGGCTGAAGTTCAGGCCGCCCTGCGCAACCGGCTTATCGAAGAAATCGCCCACCGTCGCGCCAAGCGGTCGCGTCAGAATGAACGCGGCCCAGAACAGCAGCACGTGAGAGACCCGGGTCCAGAAATAGAGGGCCGCAACCGCAGCAAGCGCCGCGAGAAAAACGAGCGCGCCACCGCCATATCCGAGGCCTGCGTCGGCGGCCCAATCGCCGAGTGCCGTGCCGAGCGTCTGTGAAAACGTGATCGTGACCCAATAAAACGCTTCGACGCGCGGCGTGCTGACCGTCTGCACCGAGACTGTCCCTTCAGTCCAATACCAAAACGTGAGGCTCATCAGCACACAGCTTAGGAGCAGAAGCGAACCGCCGGTATAGCCGATGCCCAGCGAGCGATCGGCGAAATCGGCAAGCGTCGTGCCGCAGGTGGTGGAAGCAACGATGGTCGCCCAATAAAGAAAAGGTTGAAATTTCTTCGCGGCGATCTGGAGCGCGACCATCACGACAAGGATCGAAAAGAAGATCGCGGTACCGACGAGGTACCCAAGATTCATCGTCATCGTGACGGTATCGCCGCCCGTCTCGCCCAGTGTCGTTGCCGCGATCTTTATGATCCAGAAGCCCAGGGTGACGGCCGGGACTTTGGCAAACCGCACCTCCGGGGTGGACTGCGTGCGATCCGTGCGGTGCGTCATGCGGTACACTCTTCCGTCAATCCGTTTCGGGTCATGCGCGCGCAAAAACCATTATTCACCACAAAGGGCACGAAGCAGCGCGGTTGGTTCAGCGTTCTTTCAGCGTCCAAGGTCTTGCTCGCAGATACGTTCCAGGAGCACGACCGGCGAGTTCTTGTAGGTCGTGCGGGCGAATTCGCGAAAGCTGCATTTGGCCGCTACGCGCAACGAGGCGGTGTTCTCCGGCTCGATGATGCAGACCAGACGCGCAGGACGATGTCGGTCCAGCATCCACCGAATGGCGGCTTGCGCCGCCTCGGTCGCATATCCCTTGCCATGAGCCGACCGCGCCAGCACCCAGCCGACTTCCGGATCGCCGCCAAAGGCTGGAGCTATCTCGCGGCGAAAATCGCCCAGTCCGACATGCCCGACAAACGCCCCTCCATTTTTTTCGCGGACGATCCAGAATCCATAGCCGAACAGTTGCCAGTGCCCGACATGGCGCAGGAGCCGCAACCACGCTTCCTCCTGCGTGAACGGTTTGCCGCCGATGTGGCGGGCGACATCCTCGTCGCGCAACATCGCCACGCTGTCCTTGAAATCGTCAAGTCTCGGCAGGCATAGCGATAGCCGCTCGGTCTCAATCTCGCGCGTGTCGATGTCGGTGTTCACGAAAGCCCGATGATGTTGCCCGCCTCGTTCACGAAGATGGCTTCGGCGGACGGCTTCCGAGGCAGTCCGGGCATGGTCATGATGTCACCGCAAATCGCCACGATGAATTCAGCGCCGGCGCAAAGTCGCACTTCGCGCACCGGCAGCACGTGACCCGTGGGTGCGCCATACGCATCGGGATTTGCGGAACTGGAATATTGGGTCTTGGCGATGCAGACCGGGAGATCGCCGAAACCGAGCTTCTCCAGTTCATCGAGGCGGTCGGCAGCCTGCTTCGACGGGACGACCTCGCCCGCGTGATAGATCTGA
>DATGGN010000156.1:0-11949 GCA_035308485.1 Rhizomicrobium sp. | reverse complement strand
AGGCGATCTGGCGGACGCGGGCGCGCGCGAGCGGTTCGCGCGGGAGGAGCGGCGGCTCGGGTTTGATCTCGTCCAGATATTCGATGATGGCAAGCGACTGCCCAATGGCATGGCCATTGTGCACAAGCGTCGGGATCAATTCCTGCGGATTGAGCGACTTGTACGCCGCGTCGTGCTGCTGACCGCCGCCGCGCAACAGATGGACGAACCTCGGCTCGGCGGCAACTCCCTTCAGGTTCAGCGCAATCCGCACCCGGAACGCGGCGGACGAGCGGAAATAGCCGTAGAGAACGAACTCAGGATTGGTAGCGGACGACGTCATGATCGATGGCTCCGAAAATCGATTGGCCGCGGGTGTCGAGCATTTCGATGCGCACGCGGTCCCCGAATTTCAGGAACGGAGTCTTCGGACTGCCCTCGTCCAGCTGTTCGCGCGTGCGCCGCTCGGCGATGCAACAGGAGCCGCGCGAAGCGTCCCTGTTCGAGACGGTTCCCGAGCCGACGATCGATCCCGCACCCAGGAACCGGGTTTTCGCCGCGTGCGCGATGAGCTGCGGAAAGGAAAAAGTCATGTCCTCGCCAGCATTCGGCGCGCCGAACCAGGTTCCATTCCGGTGTACAACAAGCGGCAGGTGTACCTTCCCGTCACACCACGCTTCGCCGAGTTCGTCCGGCGTTACGGCAACGGGCGAGAATGCGCTCGCCGGCTTCGACTGGAAGAAGCCGAAATTCTTCGCAAGCTCCGCCGGGATGAGATTGCGCAGGCTCACGTCGTTCACCAGCATCAGCAGCTTGATGTGGGTTTCCGCTGCACTCGCGGAAACGCCCATGGGGACATCGTCGGTGATGGCGGCGATCTCCGCCTCGAAATCGATGCCCCAGCCTTCGTCCGCCGCGACAATCGACTCGCAGGGGCCGATGAAGCCATCGGAACCGCCCTGGTACATCAGGGGATCCGTCCAGAAGGATGGCGGCATCTCGGCGCCGCGCGCTTTGCGCACAAGCTCGACATGGGTGACATAGGCCGAGCCGTCCGCCCACTGATAGGCGCGTGGCAAGGGCGCGGCGCAGTCACGCGGCTCGAACGGCTTTGCGCCTTCGGCGTCGCCCTCGTTCAGGAGTTCGTACACACGCATCAGCCGCGGCGCGATCATGTGCCATTCGTCGAGCGCATGCTGCAGCGTCGGCGCGATGTGCGACACGGCAACGCTGCGCGCGAGATCGCGGCTCACCACCACGAGCATCCCGTCGCGGCCATGCTTCAAGGACGCAAGCTTCATGAGATACCCCTCACCCGAAATTTGCCTCGCGTTGCTCCGCAAATTTCGACCTCTCCCGCAAGGGGAGAGGTAATCAAGGTACGGCGCTCGGAGATCGCCCTCTCCCCTTGAGGGAGAGGGCAGCTGAGCCGCGTGCCACGCGGCGAAGCGGGTGAGGGGTAGTCAGTCACGCTGCATCCAGCTGTTGGCGTAGGCGGAGTCTTCGTTGTCCTGCGCGGCTTTTCCGAGTTCGAAGGGGTCGCGCGAGTCGATCATCACCGCGACTTCGTCGGTCTCCTTGCGCGCCGCTTTCGCACCGGCCGCGAACGCCTTGGGATGGGGTCCATGGGTGATACCCGAGGGATGCATCGTCATCATGCCGGGATGGATGTTGTCGCGGCTGAAGAACGAGCCCTGGTGATAGAAGATCGCCTCGTCATATTCCTCGTTCGAATGAAAGAACGGCACCTTCAGCGCGCCCGGATCGCTCTCGATCGGCCGCGGCACGAAGGTACAGACGACGAACCGGTCGGCGACGAAGGTCGAATGCACCGAGGGCGGCACGTGATAGCGGTGGCTCATCACCGGCCGGATATCGCGCCAGTTGAGCTTCACCGGGGCGAGATTGCCTTTCCAGCCGACAGCGTCGAGAGGATTGTACGGGTAGGTGATGGTGGTGACCGCGTCCCTGCGCTTCACGTAAAGATGGGTCTCCTCGTCCGGCTGGGCGCGGAACGCGTCGTCGATCCTGGGCGTCTCGAGCACGGCCGGGTCGAACACGGCGTGCGGACCCAAAATGCCGCGTTCGGACAGTTTGAACGCGCCGTCGCGCGCCTCGATCATCAGGAGAACCGTCTGCACGCTCGGTTCGAGCCGCCACATCGTGCCGCGCGGAATCATGATGTAGTCGCCGTCGCGATAGGTCAGATGCCCAAAGTCGCAGAAAAGATCGCCCGCGCCCTCGTGGACGAAGAGGAGAAGATCGCCGTCCGAATTGCGCAGAAGGTTGGTCGGTACAGGACAGGTGCAGGTCATCACGAAACAGCGCGCCGAAGCGAGCAACAGCGCCGCGCGGAACGGGCCAATGGCGCTGATCGCCGCTTTCGCCGCATCGAAAGCACGCGGGCGCATTTCGCCCTGGATGGATGTCCACCCCGTCGGCGGCCGACGGTGGTAGATGTGCGTCGCCGGCCCGAAGAATCCGTCGCGTCCGAACTCGCGCTCGAAAGTGCCTTCCGGCAGATCGGCATGCGCCTGGCGCGTGGCCTGTCCTTCAATCCGCGGGAATTCGATCCAGTTTCGCGCGCTCATGCCTGCAGCACTCCTCTGCGGATCTGGTCGGCTTCGATCGATTCGAAGAGCGCCTGGAAATTCCCCTCGCCGAATCCCTCGTTGCCCTTCCTCTGGATGATCTCGAAGAAGATCGGGCCGATCGCGTTCTGCGTGAAAATCTGCAGGAGCAGACCCTGATCCTCCGTCGGCGCGCCGTCGAGCAGGATGCGGTCGCGCTTGAGACGTTCGATATCCTCTCCGTGGCCTTTTACGCGGTTGTCGACACGCTCGTAGTACGCGTCCGGGGTATCCTGGAAGGCAACGCCATGGGCGCGCAGGTTCTCGACCGTGTCGAATATCGTCTCGGTCGAGAGCGCGATGTGCTGGATGCCTTCGCCGCGGTACAGATGCAGATATTCCTCGATCTGCGATTTGTCGTCGGACGACTCGTTGATGGGAATGCGGATCTGGCCGCACGGGCTCGTCATCGCGCGCGACTTGAGCCCCGTCAGCTTGCCCTCGATGTCGAAGTAGCGGATCTCGCGGAAATTGAAGAGCTTCTCGTAGAAGCCGGCCCAGCGGTCGAGGTTGCCGCGGAACACGTTGTGCGTGACGTGATCGATCATGGCGAGCCCCGATCCCTCGTGGTCCCAGCCCTTGGCGGAATCGGTCGGTACAAAGTCCACGTCGTAGATGGAGTGCGCGCCGTAACGGTCAACGAGATAGATGACGCTGCCGCCGATGCCCTCGATGGCCGGAATGTTGAGCTCCATCGGTCCGACCTGGTTCCGGAACGGTGTCGCGCCAAGCTCGATCGCGCGTTTGTATGCCTGTGCCGCATCCCGGACGCGGAAAGCCATGGCGCAGGCGGAGGGACCGTGTTCGCGGGCGAAGCGGGCGCCGTGGCTGTCGGGTTCGGCGTTGACGACAAAATTGATGCCGCCCTGGCGGTAGAGGGTGACGCGCTTGGAGCGGTGCCGCGCCACCGCACGGAAATCCATCCGCTCGAACAGCGCGTGCAATTCGCTCGTATCGGGCGCGGTGTATTCGACGAATTCGAATCCGTCGGTGCCCATCGGATTGTCCCACAGTTGCATGCGCGTTCCTCCCATCATCCCTTCACCAACCGCGAATTAGTTTCAAATGAAACTATCTCCCCGTCAAGGAGTTTCACGTGGCGCCGTCAAGGAGAAAGGCAAACCGCCAGGTCGCAAAGACGCCAGGGCGCCGAATTTCACCGTGGAGGCGCTGAGAGCACGCAGAGAAATGAATTGCGCGCCGTACTCCGTGTTCTCCGCGTCTCTGTGGTTTTCTTCCCTCCTGGCGTCTTTGCGGTCCCCTTATTACCGGCTCCTCGCGGCGACACAATTGCTTCGCAGGCGCTTGCTCGTGTTGCGTGCCACGGCGCGATGTGCATCCAATTGCACGAGTGGACATGGTTACACGTAGAGGGGGGTCGAGGGTGAACACCGGCACGGTCTTTCGCCGCGCGCGTGACGGTGTTCTGTCGGCGCTCCTCGGTAGCTCGGACAACGAGGGCGCGCCCGGGCTGAGCCTCGGCGCCCGTTTTCTGGTGACGTTCGTTGCGCTGGCAATCGCGACGTTCATCTGGATCACCGCCACCCACTACATGGGCTTCATTGGCGCCGCGTCGTTCTATTTTCCCGCCATTCTCGTCATCACGGTGTTTGCGGGCTGGGAATTCGGCGCCTGTTCCGTCCCGATATGCGCGACGGTGATTTGGCTCTTGGCTGCCGGCCGGATGCCCAGCTGGATGCCGGCGGCGGGCGGGCTGCCGATCGCGCCTGTCATCATCTTCGCGACGGCCGGCTGGCTCGAGGTCCTGCTCGCAGGGTTCATGTGCGCGCTGCTGCGCGACGCCTGGCGCAGCGAACGCGCGCTACGGAAACAGGCGGAGCTGCAGGAGCACGAAATGGGCGCGCGCGAGGTGATCCTCGGAGAAGCGCGTCACCGTCTCAAGAATCTGCTGGCCGTGATCGAAGCGCTCGCAAAATTCTCGGCCACGCGATCTGGCGACACCGATGCCTATCTTCAGCGGTTTCTCGGACGCTTGCGGGCGCTCGGCACCGCCAGCGATCTCGTCCTCAAATACGGTCCAGGCGTTCTCGAAGCCAACGCCGTCGTCGGTGCGGTGCTGGAGCCGTTTCTCTCGGAATCGCCGCAGCGGTTGCGTTTCGGGGGTCCTGAACTTTGGCTGTCCGAACACTTTGGCGGCGCCCTCGCCATGGCGGTACACGAGCTTGCCACCAATGCTCTCAAATACGGCGCGCTTTCCGTGCCGTCAGGCACCGTGACGTTTCGCTGGAACGTCACGCCTTCGGCCGATGGCGAGCAAGTTGCCTTCGAATGGAAAGAAGCTGGCGGCCCGCCTCCGAGAAAACCCGAAAGGGATGGCTACGGTCACAGGATGATCCGCACGGTGGCGGCGCGGGAAACCGACGGTCGGGTGACTCTCGATTTTCTGCCGGAAGGGCTCGTCTGCGTGATCTCCTACCGGCGGCCTGCCGGCCCAAAGCCATGAATTCGGGAACAGCCCTGTCGACCCTGTTTTGCACGCCGCCGCCGGCTGGTGCATTGTCGAAAGCGCATTGCGGGTGAACAGGGCATGAGTGCCGAACCGGCCCCGGAAGTCAGAGGCGCGTCGCAGGCGCGGTCGGCATCGCACGCGGATGCGCCTGCGCTTGCCGCGACCATGGCCCGCGCCTTCCGCGAGGATCCGTTCGTCTCCTATCTCGTGCCGGATCGCGAGCGGCGAATCCGCAAGCTTCCCGATATGTTCGGCCTTCTGTTCGCGCTCGGCCGTCCGCTCGGCGCGGTCGACGTGACGCAAGGCGTGGAGGCGGCGGCGATCTGGCGGCCGCCGAACACCTGGCACATTCCCTTCCACCAATATCTGACCAACGGACCGAAGCTGCTGGGAATCTTCGGCGCTTATGCATTCCGGGCGCTGCAGGCGATGGACCGCCTCGAGAAACGCCACCCGCATGAGCCGCACTGGTACCTGCAGGCCATCGGCACCGATCCGCCCTGTCAGGGGAAGGGATTTGGCGGCATTTTGCTGCGACACCGTCTCGCTGTCGCCGACGCTGCGGGCCTCCCCGCCTATCTCGAGGCGAGCAAGGAATCGAACGTACCGCTGTACGAGAATTTCGGCTTCACCGTAACCGGCGAGATCAAGATGCCGGATGGCCCCACGCTCTATCCCATGTGGCGCGCGGCACAATAGCAGCTTTGTACGCCCGCATTTCCTCCCCCGTGCGAAGCATGGGGGAGGAAACGCGCTAAAACGAACCGCGCAGCACATGCCGGAAGCGCCAGAGAAGCACAGATACGGCGCACCAGGCGGCCATCGCTACGATCAGGACCGAGCCGGCGAGACGCCGCGACAACAGCCAGACGAGAGCGGCGAACACGAGCAGCGCCACGCTCCCAAGGACTGCGCCGGCCGCGTCCAGGGCTGCCGCCCGTACACCGCGGCGGGTTCCGGGGAGACCCGCCTTTTCCTTGCGCTTCTTCTCGTGCATTTCGATCAGCGTTGCGCTGGCAACGAAGATCGACGGAAAGGCGAGGAACAGGCCGCCCGTTTCAGGCCCGTAAACCTTCGCGATCAAGCCGGTCAGGGCCGTCGCCACGCCGCCAAGCGCGAAACGCAGAACGTACTCGTACCAGCGCGTTTGCCGCAGCGCTGACAATTTCACGCGGATGGTCATGCGACGCCCCTGTGCAGCACCCATCCGCCGCCGAACGCGACGGCGGCCCAGACGAGCAACGCCGACGCGGTTGCCCAAAATGCCCGTACGTTGTGGCGCTGCATCAGCCGGCACGCAGCGATGCAATAGAAAAAGAGCGCAATCGAGCCCAGCACCATCGACCGGCCTTCCACCGCCATGTATCCGGATCCGTGCTGGTAGAGCGCGATGACGAGCGTCGACAGTGCGATCGAAGGCGCTGCGCCGAAAAGACCGGCGAAGCTCTTCGGCCGGAAGATGTCGCTGAGGACCGCGAAGCCCGAAACGGCAAGTCCCCCGATACAGAAACGCAGCAGAAAATCCAGCATTCGCCTACGTCGCACGCATCGACATCGTCTCAATCGACGATGTGGTACACCGGCGCCTTTTCCAGCTCCCAATTCCCGGAATTCCGGTCGTAGCGCGACAGTGTGAAACAGTGCCAGTCGGCATCGTCCAGCCTCGGATGATCGGCGCGGTAGTAATAACCCGGCCAGCGCGTTTCGGTTCGGAAAAGCGTGTGGCGCGTCACCGCCTCGGCCGTCAGGACCCGATGTTGCAGCTCCCAGGCGCGCTGGAGCTGGTGCAGGTCTTCGGCGCCGAGATAATCGAGGTCTTCCTTCAGCATGTGCAACAGTTCGAGACCGCGCGTCAGCAGAGGTTCGTTGGTCGTGTAATGGGCGCCGATGCCACCGACATATTCATCCATGATTTTCTCGAGCCGCTGGAGCCCGTGCAGCGGCAGGAGATAGCTCGGTGAAACGGTGCCGGCGACGATCTCGTTGCGGCCGACGGCGTACGTCTCGAGCGGTTGATAGATCGTCTTTTTCAGACTCTCGTAATCCCCCTCGCTCACCTTCGGCTGGTCCGTGCCCATGTCCATCACATAGTTTACCGCGGCCTTGCCGGCGATCCGTCCTTCGGTGAAAGACCCTGACGAAAATTTGTGCGCTGTACCGCCGATCGTGTCGCCGGCGCCGAACAGCCCCTCGATGGTCATCATGCGGTTGTACCCCCACTGGTACTCCGCCGGCGCATAGTCGGAGGGACCGCTGGCCCACGCGCCGGAGCAGGTCGCGTGCGAGCCCATGACATATGGCTCTGACGTCGTCAGCTCGGGATTGATGTGCTTGGGATCGATGTTCTGCGACGCCCACACCACCGCCTGGCCGATGGTCATGCCGAGGAAGTTCTCCCAGCCCACAGTTTCCTTGTGCGGATCCTGGAACGCCTCTTTCGTCACCATGCGAATCGGTCCCCTGCCCGCCTTCACCTCTTCGAGGAACGCATGGTTGCGCAGGCAGGTCGGCACGGGATGCCTGTCGACATAGTCGCCGATGGTTTCGCGCAAGACCGCGAACCATCTGGGCTCGTAATCCTCGCCATAGGCGTTCTGCGTGTACGTTTTGAGGTGCAGGAAATAGGCGCCGACCGGACCGTAACCGTCCTTGAACCGCGTCAGCACGATACGGTTTTCCATCTGCATCATCTTGGCGCCGGCAAGAATGGGCAGCGCGTAGGCCGAGGCGCTGCTCCACGGCGCATACCAGGTGCGGCCCATGCCCTCGCCGACCGCGCGCGGCTTGAACATGTGCGAGGCGCCGCCGGCGGAGACGATCACGGCTTTGGCACGGAAGACGTAGAAATCGCCCGTGCGCACGTTGAAGCCGACCGCGCCGGCGACGCGCCCCAGCTTCGTCCCGTCCATCAGGAGATGCGTGACCATGATCCGGTTGTACACCTGGCTCGCGGCTTTGCGCGCGGCTTCGGCGACGATCGGCTTGTAGCTCTCGCCGTGGATCATGATCTGCCACTTGCCTTCGCGCTGGTAGCGGCCGGTTTCGGGGTCCCGCATGATCGGCAGACCCCATTCCTCGAACTTGTGCACGGTCGAATCGACGTGGCGCGCGATGTCGTAACCCAGGTCCTCGCGCACCAGACCCATCAGATCGTTGCGCGCATAGCGCACATGGTCTTCGGGCTGGTTCTCGTTCCACTGCATGCCCATGTAGCAGTTGATGGCATAGAGTCCTTGCGCCACCGCGCCGCTGCGTTCGATGTTCGCCTTCTCCACGCAGACGATCTTCAGGTCGCGGCCCCAGTAACGGGATTCGTACGTTGCGCCGCAACCGGCCATCCCGCCCCCGACGACGAGAATGTCCGAATCGACAAAGACCGTTTTGCGGCGATGGAACAGAGCCATCAGGCGGCGCCTCGTTTCAGTTGATCCGGCCGGAGGGCCGGCAGACTGTCGACGTGAAGTGCCTCCGGTTCATGGGCCAGTCGCTGGCTTCTGAATTCGCCGCGGCCCGGCACTGCATAGGCGGACGGCGATTTGATCGAGCCCCATGGTGTCGTGCGAATGGGCGATACGAAATTCTTTTCGCGCCCGTCCCGGAATTTGATTTTCCAGGACACGGTTCCTTTCGTGTCCTCGCGCAGCACGCGCACACTGTGGCCGAGCGGCGCGAAATCCGCATAGCCGCGCACGTCGATGGCGTTCTGCGGACAGGCTTTGACGCAGGAATAGCACTCCCAGCACATGTTCGGTTCGATGTTGAACGCGCGCCGGTACGTTTCGTCGATATGCATGATGTCAGACGGACAGATGTCGACGCAATGTCCGCAGCCGTCGCAGCGGGTCATGTAGACGAAGGTGGGCATGGGAACTCCTGGTGCTGAAGACGTTCGATCGTGGAATCAGTAGTGCCGCGCCGGCCGCCGGGCGCTGCCGAAGGTCGCCGGTTTGTCAGCCGGGCGCGGAAGATTGCTGCCAAACCCGTTCGCATCCTCCACGCGCTTCTGAAACGCGGCTGCGGGTTTGTAGAACATGTGCGAAAATTTCGACCACGGAACGCCTCCGAAGAGCACCACGGTCGAGATGACGTACAGGGCGAGGAAAACCGTCGCCCACCCGCTGCCGCCGGCCTGGAGCCACGACCAGATGAGCGCCAGCGTCGTGTTCGCAACGAGCGAAAGAACGAACAGGTCGGCCCGGACGAGACGGAACGGCGAGTTGCCTTCGGCAGAGACATCGGCCCGGAGGAAGAACCAGAACCAGTATCCGCCGATGCACACCATGAGCGCGCCGATGTGCCACAGCCGGGGCAAGACGGCAGGCGTCGGCCCGTCGGCCGTCGGATAGCCGAAGACCATGATGACCGTGGTGATGGCGTAAGCTGCGAAACCGTACATGCCGAGAAGGTGGGCGATCCGGCGGCGCTGATTGCAGAATTCGCCGGACGTGAGAACGTCCACGGCCGCGGTCTGGACCAGAAGAGAGGCCATTTCGCCGCCGCCGAGCTGTTTCGTTGCCTTCTCGCGCGATTTCCGCCGGCTGTCGAAGAAGTAAGCCGCGCTCCGCTTGTGGGCGAGGTCGTAGAGCGTGCCAAGCACGACGAGCGCAATCATCACGACGACAAACGCCTGCATGACGGCGGGCGCGACCGAATCTGCAAGGCCCGCAAACGGATTATCCGAGAACATGAAAAGCTCCGCGACGACAGCGGCATAATAGACGCAAGCTTCGCCCGCACAACAGGCGTTCAGTTTGCCGCGTGATGGATGGGACCGCTATGCGCTTTTGCCGCCATACTTTTTTCGCATCGCCGCGACGGAGCGCACGATGATTCGCTCGAGAACCTTTTCGTCCACATCGGCCAGTTTCCTGACCGCGAGACAGCCTTTCCCGGTCGTGTGCTTGCCGAGCCTTGCAAGCTCTCCTTCGGCTCCTTCGAGACCGAGGTGAAGATAGAGAACCATCCCCGCTTTACGCGGTGCGAATCCGATCAGTGGCGCATCGCCTTCGCGCCCGCTGTCATAGACGTAGTGGTAACTTCCGAATCCCACGATCGAAGTCCCCCACATTTTCGGGACCTCGCCGCTGGCCGCGCGCATAAGCGTAACGAGCGCCCGGGCGTCGCTGCGCCTCGCCGCATCGGGGATCGCTTCGACAAATGCGCCGACACTTTCGCTTCGCTTTTTCGTCTTGTTCTCGGCCACCCGGTTCTTTCCTTTCTGCCTCGGGCTTTGCCAACCCGCGCGCCTTGCGTTGAGCGCCACACCGGATAGTGACACAATACCGATGGGCAGCAACGCCGGGCAGGCCTGGCACAGACCGGAAGAAGGGGAAATCGCATGTCCATGGGATCGGAATTCAAGGAATTCATTTCGCGCGGGAACGTGATCGACCTCGCGGTCGGCGTGATCATTGGCGCGGCTTTCGGCAAGATCGTCTCGTCGCTGGTCGATCTCGTCATCATGCCGCCGATCGGCCTGGTCACCGGCGGTATCGACTTCTCCGCTCTCAAGCTGGTGCTGAAGCCGGGCGATCCGGCGCACAAAGTGGCGGAAGTTGCGATTCAGTACGGCGCCTTCATCAACACGGTTATCGCGTTTCTCATCATCGCGTTCGTGATCTTCCTGCTGGTGAAGGGCATCAATAGTCTGCGCCGTCAGGAAGCGGCCAAGCCTGCGGCCCCGCCGGCGCCGACCAAGACGGAAGCATTGCTCGAGGAAATCCGCGACCTGCTCGCCCGCACCCGCGCCTGAATCGACAAGACGCGCTTTGAGTCTCGGAAAAGGGAGAACATGCCATGCATGACCTGTTGCGGAATGGCGCGCTGCTTCTGTGCGCGCTGGTAACCGCCGCGCCGGCCGTGGCGCAGGACGCGCTCATTCCCCGCCAGGTGCTGTTTGGAAATCCCGAACGTACGGCCGCGCAGGTCAGCCCTGACGGTACACGCATCAGTTTCCTTGCGCCGCGTGACGGCGTCATGAACGTCTGGGTCGCGCCGATCGGCGGGATTGCAAAGGCGAAGCCGGTCACGGCCGAGAAGGACCGTCCGATCCGCCAATATCTCTGGTCGCAGGATTCCCGCTACATCCTTTACGTGCAGGACAAGGGCGGTACGGAAGATTTTCTGTTGTACGCCGCCGACGCCGGGACCGGCGCGACGCGCAACCTGACCCCCTACGAGCACACAACCGTCGAGATTATCGGCACGAGCGTCACCCATCCCGCCGATATGCTCATCGGGCTCAACAACCGCGATCCCAAATGGCACGACATCTGGCGGATCAATGTCGACACCGGCAAGGCCGCGCTTGTGTACAAAAACGAGGGCTATAGCGGCTTTGTCGCCGACGACGATCTCCATCTCCGCTACGCAACCAAGGACCAGCCGGACGGCGGTTTCGTCGTCGAGCGCTTTGGCGCGGACGGTGCGGTTCATCCCTTCATGACCATACCGGGGGACGACGCGCTGACGACTTCGGTGTCCGGCCTCGATGTCGCGGGGACGACTCTCTACGGAGTCGATTCGCGCGGCCGCGACAAGGCGGCTCTCGTTTCCTTCGACCAGAAAACTGCCGCGCCCACCGTCCTTGCGCAGAGTCCCGAGGCCGATATCGGCGGCATATTCGCGGATCCCGCGACCGGCAAGGTTCTCGCCTACAGCGTCGAGCATCTGAAGACGGAATGGAAGGCGCTGGATCCGGCCGTTCAGCCCGACATCGATTTCATTGCCGCTCACGCGAAGGGCCAGTGGTCGATCGAAAGCGCGAGCCGCGACGGCCGCTACTGGATCGTCATGCACGATCCCGTGACGGAGCCCGCCTATTATTGGCTGTACGACCGCAGGGCAAAGTCCCTCGACAAGCTCTTCACG
>DATGGN010000155.1:0-4809 GCA_035308485.1 Rhizomicrobium sp. | reverse complement strand
TGGACATTGCCGTCATCCGTCCCGACCCATATCTCATTCTTGTTCTTCGGGCTCTCGGAAATCGAATAGATCGTCGCATGCATTTCGGCAGCGGAATTGTCGACGGTAATGCCGCCCGATTCTTCCTGCTTCTGCATCTCGGGATCGTTGGTGGTGAGATCGGGCGAAATGCGGTCCCAGTTCAGACCGTGATCGCGCGAGCGGAACAGCACCTGCGCACCGATATACACGGTGTTTTTGTCGCTCGGTGAAAGCGCGATGGGCGTATTCCAGTTGAAGCGCAGCTTCTCGTGGTAATTGGCTTTCGGCTGGATGTCGCGCGGCTGCAAGGTCTTGCGATTGATCCGCGCGATGTATCCCCCCTGATACTCGCCGTACACGAAATTCGGATCGGACGGATCGGAAAAGGCGAAAAAACCGTCGCCGCCGTACAGGTTTTCCCAGCGGTTATTGGTGATACCGCCGGGATAGGCGCTGTCGCCGGCCCACACGGAATTGTCCTGCAGGCCGCCGTAAACCTGGTACGGATCCTTGTCGTCGACGCTCACGTGATAGAACTGGCTGATCGGAAGGTTTTCGCCTTTCCACCACTTCACGCCGCCGTCGTACGAAAGCCACAAGCCGCCATCGTCGCCGCCGATAACCTGCTTCGGATTCGACGGGTTGATCCAGACGTCGTGCCAGTCGCCGTGCGAGCCGCCTCCGGCCTCCGTAAAGCTCTTGCCGCCGTCCTCCGACGCGATGAGCGTCAGGTTCATCTTGAAAAGCCGGTCCGGATTGGTCGGATCGACGACGATCCGCGCAAAATAGAACGGCCGCCAGACCATGTTGCGGCTGCGGTCGCGCTCGGTCCAGGTCGCGCCACCGTCATCAGAAACGTACAGCGCCGAACGCACATTCTCGATGAAGGCGTAGAGGCGCGAGGGGTTGGACGGGGCATAGACGACCTCCACCCTGCCCCAGGGCGTTTTCGGCAGGCCCTTGTTCGTCTCCGCCGTCATCGGCGTCCAGCTGCGGCCGCCGTCGGTCGAACGGAAGAGTCCGCTGGCGGACGGCGCGTCCGGGCCATCGCCGCCGGAGCGGAAGGTCCAGCCCTTGCGGCGGAAGTCCCACATGCCGACGAGCAGTTCGTCGGGATTGGACGGATTGAGCGTGACCGACGAGCAGCCGGTGGAAAGGTTGGTGCCTCTGAGCGCCAGCGACCAGGTCCGGCCACCGTCGGTCGTTTTGTACAATCCACGGTCGGCGCTGTCGCTCCACAGCCGTCCCGGAACGCAGGCATAGACCGTGTTGCCGTCCTTCGGATCCACCACGATGCGCGTGATGTGCTCGGAGTTCGGCAGCCCCATATTGGTCCAGGTCTCGCCCCCGTCCGTCGATTTGTAGATGCCGTCGCCGATCGAGACCGAGTTGCGCATCCAGCTTTCGCCGGTGCCTACCCAGACGACTTTGGGATTCGTCGGATCGAGTGCGATCGCGCCGATCGACTGTACCGGCTCGCGGTCGAACACCGGCTTGAACGTCGTGCCGCCATCCGTCGACTTCCATACGCCACCCGACGCGGCGCCCACGAACAACGTGATCTTGCCGTCCTTTTCCTGGCGGCCGGCAATGGCGGCGATGCGCCCGCTCATGGCGGCCGATCCGATGTTGCGCACGCCGAGGCCGGATATTGTCGAACCAGCGACCGTCTGGGCCAGGGCGGGCGCGGCCATCAACGACGCAATGAAGACGAGCGACAGAACGTTTCTGTGGGGCATGTTCGTGGTCTCGCGGGCTATTTGGATGGAGCGGCGGGCGCAGCCGGCATCGCGAAGGTGTCGGGTGCCACCGGCTCGTTCGCTTCGGCCGAGGCGATTGTGATTACCTGCTTCTCGGAGAGCGGCGCATCTTTTGGCCCGCTGGTGATCGAGAAGGGAAAATAGACGCCGCCGACGCGCTCGTAATCGCCCAGATCGGTCTCGGTTTCCTTCTCGGCGCCGCGGATTGTACGGTGCTCGAGGATGCGGATTTCGAGCAGCGCATCCGGATCGAGCCAGTAGGTGTAAACGGTGCCGTCCGGCTGACTGACGCGCAGCTTGTAGGCGTCGGTACCGTCGATGTCTTCGCGGCCGAGATAATCGACCTGGGAACCCTTCGCGCGTGCCGAAAGAAGCGCGCCGTCGATGGAACCCTGATCGGCAAGCTCGCGCGTCTCGTCCGCGCCCATATGTTCGGCGTCCCGGCGGCCCTCGAACGGGTTTATCCGCCAGGCGCTCGCGCCGTCATACGCCTGGACGACCGTCAGGCCCTGGAGCGAAGCGTCGATGCGTACGGCGCAATCGCCGGGTTTTCCGTCGAGCCGCGACTGCGTTTCCTTGTAGGCGAGTTTGAAATCGCCCGGAAAACGAAGCTCGCCCTTGCTGACGATGGTACGGATGGCCGCCAACTGGGCCGCGCCGCCGCGCGCCGCCAGATTTTTCGCAACAAGTTCGTCGGCCGTTTGCGCCCCCGCCGATGCCGCAAGGCCAAACAGCAGGAGCGGCGCAACCGCCGCATTCAGTCTCCAGTTCACGTTGAGATCCTCGACAGAAACTCCGCTCACGCCCAGAGACATGGCGGCCCAAGCGTGGAACGTTGCCCAACGCCGACGATGGGTCAATAGCTTGCGGGAACCCTACGTCCTTCGTCCCGCTTTGTCGGGAGCCTTTTTGGGACTATTCTCCGGTTATGACGGCTGCTCATGGCCGTATTGCAAACAGGGGCAGGATCATGAGCAACATTTCGAGCGAAAGCCTGTTTCACGGACGACTGCGCACCTCGTCCACCGGGCTCATGTGGCTGGGGATTGCGATGGTGATCATCGGGATCGCCGCGATTCTTTTCCCGATGTTCTCGACGCTGGTTGCCGCGCTGTTCGTGGGCTGGGTTTTCCTGATCTCGGGAATATTCCTGTTCGTGGGATCATTTTCGATTCACGGAACGGGACCCTTCTTCGGGCAATTGCTCCTGAGCCTGCTGTCCATCGCGGCGGGCGTGTTTCTTCTGTTCAATCCTCTGAGAGGGGCGGTCACGCTCACTCTCCTTGTCGGCATCCTGTTCATCATTCAGGGGGCATTCGAGATTGTCTTCGCGTTCGAAACGCGACCGAACCGCGGGTGGGTCGGCATGCTGCTTTCGGGAATCGCGAGCGTGATTCTTGCGATCATCATTGCGGATGGCTGGCCGCAGATCTCGCGCGTCGTGATCGGTCTTCTGCTTGGCATAAATCTGCTGACGACCGGACTGGCGTACATTTTCCTGTCGCGATCGGTTAAAGCCGTCCTTTAGAATCAGCGGCGGCGGCTTTACGACGGTCCCTGCCTGTCTTGCCGACCTGTTCGGCACGCAGATGGTAGGCGCCACGCACGGCCGTTGCGGCCGTGGCGGGCCCGCTGCAGAAAGCCGCCGTGCGGTAGCGCGCCCATCCCTTTCCATCGTCATGCTCCCGCGAACGCGCGGCACCCAGGGGGCAGAGACAATGGCATCGCGGCTATCTATGATGGATGGGCCTGGACCCAGGTTGAACAACACCAGTAAGGATCGAAACAATGCACGCAGCGCCCCGCAAAACGCGGGAATTGCACAACCATCACATGGACTCCACGATCTGGAACGATTTCGCGTTCCGTGACGACGACATCGTCGTTGCGACATACGGAAAATCCGGAACCACGTGGGTGCAGCAGATCATCGCCCAGCTGATCTTTGGCGGCGCCGAAGGCATTCCGGTCCCGGAACTCTCTCCCTGGGTGGACCTGCGCTTTCCGCCGAAGCCCGTTAAACTGCCGGCGCTCGAGCAGCAAACCCACCGCCGGTTTCTGAAGACGCATCTGCCGGTCGATGCACTCGTGTTCTCGCCCCGTGCCAGATATCTTTACGTAGCGCGCGACGGACGCGATGTGGTCTGGAGCCTGTACAATCATCACTCCAGGGCGAACGCGAAGTGGTACGAGGCCGTTAACGAGACGCCCGGCCTGGTTGGGGCGCCGATCGGGAAACCGCCGGAATCGATCCGCCAGTATTTCGACGAGTGGCTGGACCGGGACGGCTATCCCTTCTGGTCCTTCTGGGAAAACGTGTCGTCGTGGTGGAATGTGCGCGATCTGCCCAACGTCATGCTCCTGCATTTCAACCATCTCAAGCGCGACCTGGCGGGCGAAGTACGCCGCATCGCAGCGTATCTCGACGTTCCCGTCGAAGAGGATCGCTGGCCTGCAATCCTCGAACACTCCGGTTTCGACTACATGAAAGCGCACGCCGAAGATGTTGCGCCGCTCGGCGGCGGCCTGTGGGAGGGCGGCGCGGCGACCTTCATCAACAAGGGAACGAACGCCCGCTGGCGCGACGTACTCTCGCCTGAGCAGATTGCCCGCTACGAGCTGATGGCGAGGGAGAAGCTTGGCGAAGCCTGCGCCCGGTGGCTCGCGACCGGGGAGACCTGAGTCGGCGCTACTTCCGCATCCACGGCGTGAGCACGGTGTACAGAGGCACTGCGGTCGGCGCGGAGCGACGCGCCTGAATTAACCCGCGGCGCTTCAACCGGCGCACCGCGCTCTGGACCGACGATTTGGAAACACCGGTCTGCGTTGCAAGCGTCTGCAGGCTGAGCGGCGTGGCCCTTCTGCCCGGGCCGCCGCACAGGTGCCAGAGCTTCAGGTACACAAGATAGGCAGACGGCGCCCGATCATGGCCGACCAGATCGGCCATGAGGATTTCGAGCACATACGGGTCAAGGGACGCTCTGCGAATCATGTTTCATATCCGTTTCGTGAGATCGATCCCGCAATT
>DATGGN010000154.1:0-8132 GCA_035308485.1 Rhizomicrobium sp. | reverse complement strand
CCACGGCACTTGCGGCAGCGACCAAACGCCACCGCTCAGCTCCAGTCACGCACTTCCCGGGACGGAACTAGGGAGGGATGGGCGTTACCCACCCCCGGCCGTCCTGCGGTGCAGCGGGTTTTACCCCGCGGGCCGGTCGTCATGCCGGCCGGGCGTTTTGGCCCGGAGCCGCCCGGGAGCGGATCGCAACTCCGCCCGCGGGAACCGTCCTCGCCCCGACCTGCCGGAATGCCTCCGGCAGGCGTCCTTCCCGGGCGAGAAGGCCGCATCGTCTCATATACAGTGACCAATCGCAATTCACGTCTCTGTTACTGAGACATGATGTTTCCCGGGCGCAGCGCGGCATGGAGCGAAGCGGAATGAC
Source organism: Rhizomicrobium sp. (assembly GCA_035308485.1). Lineage (GTDB taxonomy): Bacteria > Pseudomonadota > Alphaproteobacteria > Micropepsales > Micropepsaceae > Rhizomicrobium. The sequence continues at coordinate 7,768 of DATGGN010000154.1, read as the reverse complement.
GCGCCGCGGACACCGGGATCGTTACGAATCCCGAATCTGCGGCGGTCCCGGATCAGCGGCGCACCGCCAACGCGCTGCATCGCATCCGGGAAACGAAGTACCCTGCTTCCGCTCTACCCGTCCTACGGCTTCGTGAGAGTCATTGTCGAGTGGAATGAAGGCAGTACATTGCTAGGGGAAAAACGGCTACGGGAAAAACGCCAAAGCCTGGCCGTGCAACCGAGGAAATTGCACCATCATCCCGAGACATTCGCCGTTCGCAAAATCGAAGGCCATAACTTCGTCCTGGGCGACGCAATAGAGATTGCCATCGGGACCGAAGCGAAGTCCACGCGGCCTGCGAAATTCGGCCGAGTCTTTGGGACGAAAGACGCGCACAAGATGTCCGTCCGCGGCGTCGTATTCACGGACCGTCGTCACGGCATCGGACGCTCCAAATGGATACTCGCTCGATACGACGAAGTTGTCATTGGGCGCGATTGCCAAGTCGAGAGGACTGAGTTCTGGGTCACTCACAAGCCGCGAGGGCTTCATGTAATTGTTTGGGGCGAAGGCGACGATAGTGTTGTCGCCCTCGCCCGTCGGGCCAATTCCAGAGCCCAGAAACAGTCTGCCGTTGCGATCGAAAGCAAATCCGCGCGGAAACGGCACGATTCCCGGCGCAAGAAAATGCTCGCTGGGCGCGTCAAGGGTGCGGGGAAATGCCGTGACTGTGCGCGCGCTGCGTAGGCCGACGTAATATCGGCCATCCGGACCGAAATTCCCCCCACCGGGGTTCAGGCCTTCGATCGGGCCTGTATCGCGGACGACGGTGCCCGCCGCGTCGAGAGCCAAGATCCGATCTTGGCCGCTGTTCAGGTACAGCAGTTCCTCATGTTGATGGACGACCAAGCCTCGCGGATCGGCGATGCGCTCATCATTACAGAACACTCCCAGCGGTACACCATGGCGATCGAAGGCAAGCAGCGCGCCGTACCCATCGCCATTGACGCCGGATGCGCTTGTAACAAGGAGAGGCATTGAGGTCCCTCTCGCAGTTCGATGCTCAGAAGTTGAACCATAATGTGCCGGAAGTGGCGTGTCGCGCCACTCGATGACAAAGAAGGCCAGCGCGGCGGCGCGGAAGGCGAAGGTCAAGGTGACAAGGGTTTAGCGCACGGGCTTCGCTGCGTCATGCCCGCACGTGTTGCGGGCATCCACGTCTTGCTAATGGCCGCGCCAAAGATGTGGATGGCCGGGACATGGGCGAGCGAAGCGACGCCGTTCTTCGAACGGCTATGCCCGGCCATGACGCCGGTAGTAGCCGCTTGCCGGCAGTGAAATGCGGGAATGATGATCGCGGATTTCCTGCAGCCCGTTTGCCCCGCTATTTGAAAGCGATCATATCGGTGCGGCTCAGCGTCGAAGCTTGAGCCTTCAAAGGCTCGTTCGCGGCATTCGAACTGTGCTGATGCAGGATTTGGTACCGCCCTATGGCAATTTCGTAATCTGTCGCGTCGAGACTCGCATCGACGGGCACAACGACCGTGTAACCCCGCAGCGTCGCGCCGACCGATGTATAGGTCACCGATCCGCTCACCTTCCAGCCGGCGAGAATAAGCGTCGTAATGCCTTTGGCCTTAAGTAGCGTGTCGAGATCGGTTTTGTAGAACCTGTCTTGCGCCTGGCTTTCGATCTTGATGTCGCCGGGCGCGGGAAGAACGTCCGGCAACCACTTCGACATCGTTGGCGCTCTGGTCCCATAGGCAATGGTAACGCCGGCCTTCCTGGCCCGCGCCAAGAGCGCAGCGATCGCCGGCACCATTTTCCCGGTGCAGTTTGGTTGACGCGCGCAAATCGGATCGACGATGTCGAAGATCAGCAATGCCGTCGTCGCGGCGTTGAGCTCGACCGCAACCGGCTCCGGCGGTGGCGGCATTTGCAGTGTCAACGGAGATTGGCTCATCGGTGACTTTCCGATTGCGGCATTTCATTTCCTGTCTTCGGCGATGGTATTGGTTCGGTGCGGACAGCGTCAACGGTACAGAGCCGACAGTGGTGATCGGTACGCGTATCCCCATCCGCTCGTCCCCGCGCAAGCGGGGACCCAGCGCAGGAAGTTCTGGATTTGCGCTTTACGCGGGAATGAGCGAAGAGTTGCTGCAGCCTGTCATGCCCGCACTCGTCACGGGCATCCACGTCTTGTTTGGGGCATTCCAAAGTCGTAGATGGCCGGAACAATCGCTGAAAAGCGCAACAGCGAAGCGTATTGCGCCGAATGCCCCATGCGGCGGATTAGCTGTGCTAGTCCGCCGCTACGCGCTTCGTGAACATGGCGCTCCACGCCCCGTCCGGTCCTACGCTCGCTCAATTTAGGTAGATCTCCTCCTGTGGAACGCATGGCAGGCCATATACAAGTTCCTTTTTCAAAGGAATCCATTCTTCGTAGCTCTCACGCAGCCGCCTGCACACGACTGAAATTTCTCGCGAGCTTGAGATTTCTATGACCACGTAGTTACCGCCATTCACGTTGCGGCAATCCGAATAGGACCAACTGCGTAATCTCCGAGGCCTAACTGTTATGAGACCGTCTAAAGCGGAGACATTGATACATCTCGCGCCCTTATACACGTGGTCAGCAAACCCGTGCCGGTGCCCAAACAAGTGCAGAAATGCTCCACCCAAATATTTCCAAGGCGTTCGTTCATGTGTAACAACAATCAGGTTGGACGGCGAGACTCCTGATTGATGTATTGTCTCGAGCAACTTCTCCCTATTCGCCCGCAGCACCTCGTGCTTTAGTTTCTGAATTTTTTCAAAATCTGATCGTAGTGTTCTATATTTCCTACCCTCCAATATCACTTCCATTGGCTTATGAGCTTTGGCAATCTCAGCGTCGCGTTGCTCGATCAATTTAAGCTTTTGCTTTTTCCTGGTAACCCCCTTCAGGCGGCCAATTGCTCGATCATATGCATGTTCAATATCAGCTTTCTTTCTTCGATATGCCAAAAACTCGGCTTCCAAATTGCCAGTTACAAATTCCAGCGATGTCGGCGTCCCGCCTAGAATATTCAATGCGATTGGATTTTGACCCCAATTTGCCTGACATCCGCTGTAGCCGGCAAACGCAAATTCATTGCACTTGATTATATTCATGTGTAACAGCGTATTCTGCCCTTTCATTTTTTTATTATATTTTAGCGAGTCGTCATGGTTTCCATACACGTAAATTATTGGGCACCGAAATGTATTTAGAACATTGAATAGCTCTGCGGCAGAGTCTCCTCCTAGATCACCAGCTATAACGATTGCATCAAATTCGTTGCGCTCCTGAGCACGCAGCTTCCGCACAGCTATAATGTTGGCGTGAGCATCAGAGAGCGCTAAGAGCTTCACCGCTGACCCTTCCTACTATTGATCTGCGAACGCACATTGCGTTGACGCACTTATCCACAAGGGGAATGTAAAACTCACACCGGCAAATTGTCGTGCTTCCGCCCCGGCATCTCCACCGTCTTGCCGCGGAGCATCTCGATCGCGGAGGTGCGCGGCGATCTCATCACAGCACCAGCAGCTGCTGCGGCTGCGCGCCACGCACGGCAGCCAGCGAAACGCTCTGGTCGAATGTCACAAGCCGTCCGCCGTTTTTCACCGCGAGCGCCAGCAAGTACACGTCCGTGATCTGGTTCGGTCCCAGAATGAACCGTCGATCAAACAGGCCGGCATCCGCAAGTGAAATGGTGTCCGGCCAAAATTCGTGGCTCGGTTCTGCGAGTTGGAGCCGCAACTGTTCGATCGCCTGCGCCGCCGTTGGGCGTTGCGGATAACTTCCTTGGCACGCGATACGCACGAAACCATTTTGCGTCAGCGGGCAAGATGCCCAGCCGCTGTCGCGCTCTCGCCGCCACCATGCCAAAGCCGAAGCGTGATGGACGTGGCCGTTATCCATCAGTGCCAGAAGCACGTTGACGTCCAGCAACGCGCGCATCGTCCTGATCCAGCTCCGCTTGGATTTTATCGATCAACTCGTTGGTCACGACGACACCGCGGGAGGGCAAGACGTACCAGCCGTCCTCATACAAGAGGCCATGCGGCGCCGCCCCCGCGTTGGTCGCGGCCGCACCTCCGGTCAGCGCCTCGCGGGCAAGACCCGAAATAACTTCTCCCGCAGTGGATTTTCGGGTCCTGGCGAGCTCCTTGGCCGCGGCCAGTACGTCGTCATCGATATCGAGTGTCGTCCTCATACATCAGATGTTAATGCATCAGATGCATCGATGCAAGGCGGAATGCCGCACGCGACGCGCGCACGTAACTTCCCCCCCCTTGTGGGGAGGGGTCAGGGGTGGGGGTCGCGAGGCGACGCGAGAATGTCGATGAATGCGATAAGCGACCGTCAACGAATGCGATGAACCGCGCCACCCCCACCCCGACGCGCTTTGCGCGTCGACCCTCCCCACAAGGGGGAGGGTAAAAAATCACACCGGCAAATTGTCGTGCTTGCGGCCCGGCATCTCCACCGTCTTGCCGCGCAGCATGGCGAGCGCGCGGGCGATGCGCGGCCGCGTCGCGTGGGGCATGATGACGTCGTCGATATAGCCGCGCTCGGCGGCGATGAACGGCGACAAAAAGCGCTCCTCGTATTCCTTGGTGCGCGCGGCGATCTTCTGCGCGTCGCCGATGTCGGCGCGGAAGATGATCTCGACCGCGCCCTTCGCCCCCATCACCGCGATCTGTGCCGTCGGCCAGGCGTAATTGACGTCGCCGCCGATGTGTTTTGAGGCCATCACGTCATAGGCGCCGCCGAAGGCTTTGCGCGTAATCACGGTGACGAGCGGCACGGTGGCCTGCGAGTAAGCGAACAAAAGCTTGGCGCCGTGCTTGATCAGGCCGCCATATTCCTGCGCGGTGCCCGGCAAAAATCCCGGCACGTCGACGAAGGTGACGATCGGGATATTGAACGCGTCGCAGAAGCGCACGAAGCGCGCCGCCTTGCGGCTGGCGTCAGAGTCGAGCACGCCGGCGAGCACCATCGGCTGATTGGCGACAAAACCCACGGTGCGGCCGGCGATGCGGCCGAAGCCGATGACGATGTTGCGCGCGAAGGCCTCCGACAGTTCGAAGAAGTCGCCCTCGTCCACGACCTTTAAGATCAGCTCCTTGATGTCGTAGGGCTTGTTCGGATTGTCCGGCACCAGCGTATCGAGCGATTTCTCGGTGCGCTCGACATCGTCGAAGCTCGGCCATTCCGGCACGCCGGCGGACGCATGGGCGGGAAGGAAATCGATCAGCCGGCGCATCTGCAACAGCGTCTCGACGTCGTTGTCATAGGCGCCGTCGGCGATCGAGCTTTTGGTTGCGTGGACCGAGGCGCCGCCGAGCTCTTCGGCGGTGACGATCTCGTTGGTCACGGTTTTGACCACGTCAGGCCCGGTGACGAACATGTAGCTCGTGTCGCGCACCATGAAGATGAAATCGGTCATCGCCGGCGAATAGACGTCGCCGCCGGCGCACGGCCCCATGATCACCGAAATCTGCGGGATGACGCCCGAGGCGATGACGTTCCTCTTGAATACCTCGCCGTAGCCGCCGAGCGCCGCGACGCCTTCCTGGATGCGGGCGCCGCCGGCGTCGAACAGGCCGACGATCGGGGCGCGCGCGCGCATCGCCATGTCCTGGATTTTTATGATTTTCTGCGCGTGGGTCTCCGATAGCGAGCCGCCGAACACGGTGAAATCTTTGGCGAAGGCGAATACGGTGCGGCCGTTGACGGTGCCGAAGCCGGTGACCACGCCGTCGCCGGCGATGTGGCTCTTCTCCATGCCGAAATCGGTCGAGCGGTGCTCGACGAACATATCGAGCTCTTCGAACGAGCCGCGGTCCATCAGGAGCTCGATGCGCTCGCGCGCCGTAAGCTTGCCGCGCTTGTGCTGCGCCTCGATGCGCGCTTGCCCGCCGCCGGCGCGTGCGCTTTTGCGGCGCTCTTCCAGTTTGTCGAGGATGTCCTTCATTATCAGGCCCCAGAAATCAGGGATCAGGAATCAGGAATAACAGGCCTGATCCCTGACGCCTGATACCTTAATCCTGACATAGCAAGACCCGCGCCAAGCGTCATCTTCGTCCTCCCCCTGAAAGGGGGAGCTCGGCAGCCGAAGGCTGCCGGGTGGGGGTCCATGCTCGGCTCGCGACCCCTCCCCGGCGCTGCGCGCCGACCCTCCCCTTTCAGGGGAGGGAAAGATTATGTCGCGCCCCTGCCCGCCACCTCCTCCACCGCTTTGACGATGCCGGCATAGCCGGTGCAGCGGCAGAGATGGCCGGAGAGCACGTCGCGGATTTCTTCGGAGGTGGGCTTCGGATTGCGGGCAAGATAATCGGTGAACGACATCAATATGCCCGGCGTGCAGAAGCCGCATTGCAAAGCGTGATTAGCCCGGAACGCCGCCTGCAGCGCATTGAGCGTGCCGTCGGCCGCGGCGAGGGATTCCACGGTTGTCACTTCGCGGCCTTCGGCCTGCACCGCGAGCGTGAGGCAGGAGCGCGTCGCCACCCCGTCGATCAGCACGGTGCAGGCGCCGCAGATGCCGTGCTCGCAGCCGACATGGGTGCCGGTGGCGCCGAGGCCTTGGCGGAGAAAATCGGACAAGAGCGTACGCGGCTCGGCTTCCGCCGCGAGCTTGCGGCCGTTGAGCGTGAGCGAAATCCGCACCCGCTCGTTTTTGTTCACGCGGCGCATCACACTTTCACTCCTTTGGCCTCCTCGATCACCAGCGGGCTGAGATTGCGGAACAGATCGCGCCGCAGCGCGGCCGTCGCATGGAGGTCCTCGTAGCCTTCGAGTTCGTCCGCCCAGGCGGCGACCGCGGCTTTGGCGTCGCCGTTGATCGCGCGCACCAGCGGCCGCCCGGCCATGCCGCCGACGCCGAGCCGAACGGCATTTCCGCGGTCGGCGGTGGCCGCCACCGCGACGATGGCGAAGTCGCCGTGCCGGCGCGCCACTTCGCGAAAAGCGGCGCCCTGCCCCGCCGTCACCGGAAACCGCACCGCGGCGATCAATTCGTCGGCCGCGCGCGCGGTGGTCAGCATGTCTTTCTGGAAAGCGTCCGCGGCAACCACGCGCTCGCCGCGTTGTTTCGAGCGCAGCACGATCTCGCCGCCAAGGACCGCCAATGCCAACGGAATTTCCGAGCTCGGATCGGCATGCGCGATCGAGCCGCACACCGTGCCTTTGTTGCGGGTCTGGAAATGGCCGACGAAAGGCAACGCCGCGGCGAGCAGAGGAAGCTTTTCGGCAAGCTTCGGCCACGCCATCGCTTTGTTCTGCGTCACCGCCGCGCCGATCTCGATTTTGCCGCCAAGGTCGCGGATGGCGTCGAGCTCGGCGACGCGCGAAATATCGATCAGCAGCGCCGCATCGATCAGCCGCAGATTGAGCATCGGGATGAGCGACTGACCGCCGGCCAGAATGCGCGCGTCGTCGCCGTATTCGGCGAGCAGCGCCATCGCCTCCTCGGCCGTGTCGGGCCGCGCGTAGTCGAAGGGACGAGGTTTCATGGATTGAGCGCCGTAACAAATACTTCACCCTCCCCTGGAGGGGGAGGGTCGGCGAAGCATTGAGCGGAGCGAAATGCGAGCCGGGGTGGGGTGAGGCGCGGTATGGAAATCACCCCACCCCGCCGCCTTCGCTCCCCCCGATCAAGTCGGGGGTCGCGCGGCGACGACCCTCCCCCTCCAGGGGAGGGTGAATAAGACAGCCCGCAACTTGGAAAACGCGCCGGCTTCATTGTTTGCCGTC
>DATGGN010000153.1:0-26327 GCA_035308485.1 Rhizomicrobium sp. | reverse complement strand
TGCAAAACCGCGGGATCGTGCAAGGAGCTCCTGCGTTCGCTTCGCAAGTCTCGAGATGGCTTCGCGCAGAGGCGGGGTGGCGATGGGAGCGGCAAGGTCCGTCACTTCCGCGCCAATCTCGGTCAACAGGTCCAGCGGGAGGTATACGCGGTCGAGCGCGCGATAATCGTTGCCACAATCCTGCAGGTGATTGATCACCTGCAGCGCCGTGCAGAGCGCATCGGATGCCGGCCATGTCGAATGCGATTCGCCGTGTACGTCGAGCACAAACCGCCCTACCGGCGCCGCTGAATGGCGGCAATAGTCCATGAGTTCGCCCCAGTTGTTGTACCGGCGTTTGGTGACGTCGCGGCGGAAGGCCTCGAGCAGATCGAGCGCGTGACGAGGGGTGACGCCCCGCTCCAGGAGGTATCTTCGCAACGCGATTGCCTCGGATGAAGTGGCGGACTCGCCCTGTATCGAGCGCCACATGCACTCGAGAATCTTGAGCTTCTCGTTCGGTTCGGCCGCAGGGTGGTCCGCTACGTCGTCGGCGGCGCGTGCAAATCGATAGAATGCCAAAATCACGGGACGGTGGATTTTCCGGATGAGCAACGATGCAACCGGAAAATTTTCGTCCCGATGACCCTTGCCGGATGAAAAAGTTCCCGCGTCCATTCTTCAAGCCATTGCCTGCGCGCGGCCTTTCCACATGCCGCCGCGACCGCGCCAATGCTGCACCGCGGATTGTAGCGTGAACAGGGCGTAGAGCGCACCGATCAGTGGAAGCGCCAAACCCCATAATGGCGACAGCCGATAAAACCGCAGCATCGGCTGAAACAGCAGCGTCATCAGCAACCACGCGGCTACTCCGGCGATACGCGGGAGACCAAAAGCGAGCAAAGTCAAAAGGACCGGCGCGGCATAAACAATCGCCATTCCAACCAGTGTGCCGCCGAGCAGCCATGGCGAGTAGCGAAGCTGCGCATAGGCCGAGCGCGCGACCATCGCGCCGATCTCGCCGATGTTCCCATAGGGCCGCAGGCTCTCCACCCGTTTGGTGAGACCGAGCCAGATCAGGCCCCGTGGCTTCAGGAGACGCGCGAGCGCGCAATCGTCAATGATCGCACCCGCAATCTTTTCCAATCCGCCCGCTGCCTCGAGCACTTCACGGCGCACGAGCATGCAGCCACCGGCGGCCGCTGCGGTCTTGCGCGCGGGATCCTCGACCCAGGAAAACGGAAACAGCATCGCGAAGAAAAACACGAAAGCGGGGATCAGCAATTTCTCGGTACCGCTCTCGGATGTGAGCTTCGCCATGAGCGAGACGAGGACAAATTGTCGGGATTCGGCGCGCGCGACGAGGCGGCTCACGCTGTCGGGCGTGTGCGCGATGTCGGCGTCGGTAAAGAGCAGATAATCCGGGGACGTATCGCCCAGCGCGTGCACGAGCCCCTGTTTCATCGCCCAGAGCTTGCCCGTCCAGCCCGCCGGCCGCTCGGTTCCCGAAATTATTTCGAGACCGTTCGCGCGCCCGCCGGCCAACGCCGCCCGTGTCGCGATTCCGGCCGTACCGTCGCTGCTTCCGTCATCGACCAGTACAATCCGGAAGGAGCCATTGTAATCCTGCTTCAGCAAACTGGTGACCGCCCTCGCGATCACATCGGCTTCGTTGCGCGCCGGAACCACGGCGACCACAGACGGCAGCACGATACGCGGCGTTGGAATGCTGTCGTCGTCGCGTTCCCGCAATAACCAGAACATTCCGCGTCCGAACAGCAGGTATAGCCACGCGATCAGCGGCACAAATGCCAGTGCGGTCATGCGAAATAACCCGCAGCATTGTACCATGCAATCGCATCTTCGAGCGCCACACGATAGGGACGGGAGCGATACCCGAGTTCGCGTTCTGCCCGTGCAGACGTGAAGAACATGTGATGTCCGGCCATTCGCAACGCGTCGCGGGTAAGGAATGGTTCTGTCCCCGTCACGCGCGCCCCCATCTCGGCCGCAAGTGCGAGAGGAAACAGCGGCGCGCGCGGTAGTCGCAAGCGCGGAGGTTTGCCGCCGCGAATCTCCGCGATGACCGTGAGCATGTCTCTCAGCGTCACGTTCTCTCCACCCAAAATATACGACTCGCCGATGCGCCCCTTCTCAAGGGCCAGCAGATGGCCCTCTGCCACATCCTCCACATGGGCAAGATTGAGACCGGTGTCCACGAACGCCGGCATTCGACCGGAAGCGGCCTCCACGATAATGCGTCCCGTGGGCGTCGGCTTGATGTCGCGAGGTCCGATCGGCGTCGACGGATTGACGATTACGACCGGAAGACCGCTTCCGGCCATGCCCTCAACCACGCGCTCTGCCGACACCTTGCTGCGCTTGTACGCCCCGATTGCCTGCGCTTCGGTCAACCGGCGCGTCTCGTCTGCGGGGTGGTCGAGCGTACCTGGCTTCAGGGTGGCTACGCTGCTTGTGTACACGACCCGCTCAACGCCGGCCTTCGCCGACGCTTCCATCACCGATCGGGCACCGGCAACATTGTTGGAGACGATCTCTTCAGGATCTCGCGCCCATAGGCGGTAGTCCGCGGCAACATGAAAAACGTAACGCGCGCCGCGAATTGCTCGGTGCATGTCTGCGGGATCGCGCATGTCGCCCTCGACGATCTCGACGGGAAGCTCCTTGAGGTTGCCCCGAGGACTGGTTGGACGCGCGAGCGCCCGTACGGAAAAGCCGCGTTCCGCAAGCAGTCGCGCGACAGCCGAGCCCACGAAACCCGACGCCCCGGTCACAAACGCGATGTCCCTGGTGCTCACGCAGATCTCTCTTGGCTGGTTTATCGGACCGAACCGCCGCCCTTCCACGCGTGACGGCCTTCGGCGAATTGCCAGACGAGCAGCAGCGGGACGCCGAGCGCGACGTCGCGGGCCCGTTTCAATAGCGAAAGGGCGATCGCGGCAGGCGCCGCAAGTCCCAATAATGGACCGATCAACGCATAGGACGCTTCCTGAACGCCGATCGCTCCGGGAACGATGATTGCCGCGGCACGGATCGCGCAAAGAATCGCCTCGATGGTGAATACCAGTGCAAACGAAATCCGGTGGCCGATGAGGTAAACGGCCAGCCACGCCCACAAGGCGGTTCCAATCCAGCCGCCGAGGTGAGCAAGAAACGATGAGGCGAGCCGTGCCGGTGACGCGTGGATCTCCGCCAGACTCTCGCGGAGCTTGCCAAGCCAGGGACCGGCGCCCGGGAACCACCGGCCGCTCCACCGGGCCACCGTCGCGACCCCCCTTTGCTGAAAGACAAAGAAAGCGGTTGCGATGACAATGGCTGCCGCGACGCCCGCGGCGACGTTTCTGATCAATGCCGCATTCGCCGCTTCATGCCGGGTCAAAAGAAATACAAGGCCGGCAAGGACGAACACGATCTGCGCCACCATTTCCACGGTCACGTCGACGATGCTCGACGCAACGGCGAGCGAACCCTGAACGCCGCGCAACTTGAGTGCGCGCGCGCCGATCACAATTCCCCCGAGTTGGGAAAACGGGAGAAGTTCGCCTGAACATTCGCGTATCGCCCTGGACCAGACGAAGTCCGCAAACCCGGCCTTCCCGTGCTGCGGCGCGAGCTCAAACCATGCCCTGCCCAGTACCACGAACAAGACCGCGCCGGACGCGCAAAGCGCAACAAACCCGCCCCAACCGACGGCAAGCGTCGCCGACAGGACAGACTGAACGCCCACCGCTCCTATCATCCATACCGCGAGCGCGACGCCCAGCAGCGCCGCAAAGATCAAGCCGAAGCGCATCGGAAAACGTCAGTTTGCGGCGATGAAATTGACATCGCGTGCGAAGAAAAGGCATCTCGGACTCAGAAAACCCCAGACGCCGAGCGTTCGCAACGGAAGAGGGTCAGTCCGAAGGCTTTTCAGCGAAGACGTCGTGCCGGCCGGAAACGGAATCGCGCCGCCACTCACGCCGCGTGCCCGCGCCTCGCGCGAAGGAACTGAAAGAACTCGACCCCTTCCCTCAGCCGCCGTTTCATCATCTCGGGACTGCGGAGCATTTCCGAAACAATGTCGCCGATCTTGCTCCAGCGGAAATAGAAGCGCTTGTAAAACCGTTCGAGCGAATCGTGGATTTGCGCGTGCGTGAGATGCGGATAGTGCAACGGTGCGATCTGGATTCCGCGCTCGTCGACGAGTTCGGCATTCGCCGCATCAAGCCAGCCGTTCTCCAGCGCCTGCTTGTACAGATAAGTTCCGGGATACGGCGCTGCGAGAGAAACCTGGATCGTGTGGGGATTGATCCGGTTGGCAAAACGTACAGTCTCCTCGATGGTCTCGAGCGTCTCACCGGGCAGGCCCAGAATGAAGGTCCCGTGGATGGTGATCCCGAGATCATGGCAGTCTTTGGTAAACCGCTCTGCGACGTCTATCCGCATTCCTTTCTTGATGTTGTGCAAGATCTGCTGGTTGCCGGATTCGTAACCGACAAGAAGCAGCCGCAGGCCGTTGTCGCGCAGCACCTTCAACGACGTGCGCGGCACGTTGGCCTTGGCGTTGCACGACCATTCGACGCCGAGCTTTCCCAACTCCTTCGCGATCGCCTCCGCACGCGGCAGATTGTCGGTAAAGGTGTCGTCGTCAAAGAAGAATTCCTTGACCTGCGGGAACGCCTTCTTCGCCCACGCAATTTCCTCGATCACATGCCCCACGCTGCGCGTCCGGTAGCGATGGCCGCCGACGGTTTGCGGCCAAAGGCAGAACGTGCAGCGAGATTTGCAGCCGCGGCCCGTGTAGATGGAAATGTAAGGGTGCTTCAGGTAGCCGATGAAATAGTCCTCGATCATCAGGTCACGTTTGTACACAGGCGTGACAAACGGCAAAGCATCCATGTTTTCGAGAATGGAGCGATCTTCATTGTGAATGATGGCCCCGGCTCCATTTCGGTAGCTCAGCCCGGGGATGCGACTCCACGGCACTTCCTTCGCCACGTCCAGAATCGTGAAGTCGAATTCATTGCGGGCCACGAAATCGATTTCCGGCGCATCCTTCAGACTGCCCTCGGCATCGACCGCCACTTTCGCCCCGATGAACCCGACTTTCAGCCCGGGATTGACGCTCTTAAGAGCAGCAACCGTTTTGCGATCCGAGCCGAAGGACGGCATCGAGGTATGAAGAACAGCGAGATCGTAGTCCTTGGCGGAAGGAAGAATATCGTCGAGCGAAAGACCATGCGGTGGCGCGTCGACAAGCTTGCTGCCTTCGACAAGGGCCGCAGGCTGCGCAAGCCATGTCGGATACCAGAACGAGCGGACCTCACGCTTGGCCTGATAGCGCGAGCCCGCGCCCCCATCGAATCCGTCAAACGAAGGTGCCTGCAGGAATAGCGTCCGCAACATGGCCATCACCTCCAGACGGGCGCCAGTGCGCCGTCCGGTCGCGTGGCAAAGCGATGGCCGCGCCACGCGACATTCCTGCCGAAAAACGATGCGAGATAGATGACAAAGGACATGGTGTCACGCAAAGGCAAAAGCCATATGTAGTCGCTGCGACCGCCAAGACGGCGGCCGACCTTGAACACCAAAAACAGCCGCGACGCCAGTGCCCATGCGAGAACGCCAAGCGACAGCGGCGTGACCCCCAGGAAAGCAAAGCTGAGCAGCGCCAGCGGCAGCGGATAGGTCACGATACTCCCGATGTAACCAATTCGGGCGAGCAAGAAGTTCGTTTTCGCCCAACGCAACTCCTGCTGAAACAGCGTCAACATGTCTGTCTCGCTGCAGACATGTTCTACGGTGAAATCCGGGATCAGGACTCGAAATCCACGCCCGCGAATGGCGCGCCCGAGCTCATAATCGTCCGCCAGTACATTTGAAATGCGCTCGAAACCGCCAATCTCCTCGAGCGTCTGCCGCCGAAGCGCGATGGTGGACCCGAAGCATGGTTGCGCCAGTCCGAGTGCCATTCCCAATCGCGCATTCGGCAGAAAGTGACAATCGATGTTCATGGCCGCCAACTTCGACCACACGTTTCCGAGCGGAGTTCCCGAATACAGCAGCGAAACCGCGCCGAGTCGCGGCTCATCAAATTCGGCAACAATGCGACGCAGATAATCGCGGCTGACTCGGATGTCGCTGTCACTCAAGACAAGCAGTTCATGCTTTGCATGGGCGACCATGTTGATGAGATTGGCCACCTTGGGATTCGTGGCGCCGGGCTTCGAGGCTACGACGACATCAATGTCCGCATCTGCAAATTCGCGGCGCAGTGCATCGACAATTGCCAGCGCGGGATCTGTTCGCGAGTTCGCTCCGAACACGATCTGCACCGCTCCATCGTAATCCTGCCTCAGAAACGTTCGCAGATTGTCATGAAGGCCCGGTTCCGCGTGGTGAAGCGGTTTGAGAATCGTCACCGGAACAGCGGGACGTAGCAACGCGCGGCGACGCGGACTTCCTCGGTTGAACTTTAGCGCCACCGCGGCGCCCAGCGTAAATCCCGTCGCAAGCAAAGAGACCAGTGCGACACCCGTTCCGACAAGCTCCTGAATTCCCGCCATTCCTGCGTCCCGCGGCTTCCTTGCAGCCTTAATCGGCGAGGTGAGCCGCAAAGGCAAATGTTAACCGGACAATCCAGCTATCCCGGGCGTTCACACACCCTCCGCCTTCAGGAGTCAACGCGGACGCCGCGAATTCGCCGCTTTCGTGCGGCCCCCTCGATCCCCTGGAGAATCGCCGGTTGGGGCAGCCTCAACAACGGAGATGGATATGCGCCGAATCCTTCAAGCCAGTCTCGTGTCATGCGCGCTCGTCGCGGGCGCGCTTGCCTCAACATCACTCCCCGTCTGGGCACAAATGGACCAGATGGACGACAGGGAAAATACCATCAGTTTCGACTCGTTTCAGGACCAGCTCGCCCCTTATGGTTATTGGCTTTATAGCGACCGCTGGGGAGTGGTCTGGCAACCGTCACAGGTCCCGTACGATTTTCGCCCGTACTATACCGATGGACGCTGGATCTACACCGACGACTTTGGCTGGTTCTGGCAGTCCGATTATCCGTGGGGGGATATTCCCTTTCATTTCGGCCGATGGGTGAATGACCCCGACGACGGCTGGATGTGGCTTCCCGGCTTTATCTGGAGTCCCGGCTGGGTTGCCTGGCGTACAAACGGCTCTTACATCGGCTGGATGCCGTTGCCGCCCGACGACGCCTTTCTTGAAGGGCGAGGCGACATCGGAGTCGGCGTTTCCATGCGGTTCGGAGGTTTCGACATCGGTGCGCTCTATTCCCGGTGGTACGGCCCCGCCTGGAATGAACGCCGCTTCGCCGAGAACTGGGTTTTCGTTCCTGCGGGATACGTTTTCGCGCCTGATTTCCAGCGCGTCGTGATCAGAGATCCTGGTCGCGTCATCAATATCATCCGTCAGACGCGAAACGTCACCAACTACACGGTGGTAAACAACATCGTCGTCAACCGAAGCATCGATGTGCGGCTCGTGGAACGCGCCGCTGGTCACCCGATCCCGCCCGTTCGAGCTGCTTCCATCATTCGACGACCAAATCTCGTAGCACGCGTGGATGTCGGTCAGCGTGTACAGCTGCGAATGCGCGAACTGGTTCCCCGCGGACGCGGTATTGCGAACAGCGCACCTCCGCCACCGCCGCGTGTGGTGGCCCGGCTGTCCACCAATGTGACGCCGCGAAACGGGCGGCCACCCGTACATTTGTTCACGAGAGCCAGCGTTGCCGCGCCGGAAGCACAAAGCCGCTTTCACGGCGCGCCCGTTCGAGGGCCCGCCGCCGGTGCCGGCGACGCGATGACCGGGCCCGGCGCTCCCGGCATGGGGGCAGGGCAGGGGAATGCCTCAGGGGGGAACGGTGCACGAATGCGCCCCGAACAGGGTCCTCCCGGTGCGAACGCTGGGCGCGGGCCCTCCGGTCAGGCGGGCGGCCCCGCGGGTCAAGGGGGCGGAGCGATGCAGACCGAACAGCCCAACGGTCCGACCGGCCCAGGCGGCGGAGGCATGCAAGGGCAGCAACCCAATGGTCCTGGCGGCGGGCGGATGCGGCCCGAGCGGCCGAACAGCCCAACCGGACCGAATGGAGGAGCCGCGCCGAGTGAACAGCCCAGTGGTCCCAGTGGTCCCACTGGTCCTGGCGGCGGGCGGATGCGGCCCGAGCGGCCCAATGCTCCAACCGGGCCAAGCGAAGAACAGCCCGGTGGCGGGCCCCGCCCACCCGGCGGCGGGGCAATGCGCCCTCAAACGCCGAACGGCGTGGCGGGTCCCAACGCCGGACGTCAGCCGCCCCAGCAGCCCAACGGCATGGCCGGCCCGAACGGCGGCGCAAATCCGCAAAACAACCCGCCAAACCGCGAGCAACAGAAAAAAAAGCCGGAAGCCCCACCCCAGAATCCGCCGCAATAGTCGAACTTGACAAAACCCTCGCGTCCCGATTCACCGGGCGCGAGGGTTTTTCCTGACGGCGGCCCAAAGTCTCGATGCCCGATCCCGTGGCCGCACCGCAGAGTCCTGGTTCAAATCGCAGCGCGGATTTTTGCCACTGGCTCGGGCTTCTCGTTATCGCGCAGTTGGTTCTGTGGACCGTGTTGCCGTGGCTGTTCGCGCGAAGCCTGCCGCTCGACGTCGTCAGCGACGGTCTCGCCTGGGGCCACGAATGGCAGTGGGGCTATTACAAACATCCGCCGCTGCCGTCGTGGACGGTGGAGGTGTTTTTCGATGTCCTTGGCGACATCGGTCCGTTTCTCTTGAGCCAGCTGTGCATTGCGGCAACGTACATTTTCGTCTTCGAACTTGGACGCGACATCCTGGGCGGCTCCCGGGCTGCCGTAGGAACACTTCTTCTTGCTGGCGTGTACTATTTTTCGATTCCAACGCCGGAGTTCAATCATAACGTCGCGCAGATGCCGGTCTGGGCGGCCGCATGTCTTTGCTATTTCCGTGCGTGGCAATCCGGGAGGATACGATGGTGGCTGGCGCTCGGCGCGGGAGCCGGCGTGGGATTGCTCACCAAATATTCCACCGCGGTCCTGCTCTTTGTTCTGCTCGTACATTTTGTCAGGGTGCGCGGGGCCAGACAGGCGCTGGCTTCAGTCGGGGCATGGCTTGCCGTCGCAACCTGCCTGATGATCGTGTCCATGCACGTTCTCTGGCTGCTCGAGAACGGGTTTCCGACACTGCGCTACGCGGCGGCGCGCGCGGGGACGGCTTCAGCTCTCCGCGCGCGTCTTGACGCGCCGCTGAAATTTTTTGTCTCCCAGGCCGTCGATATCGCGCCCGCTTTCTTGCTTGCCTGGGTTGCGGGGCTGCGACCGGCGAAGTCCGCCGGCGACGGCAAGCTGGATTTTCTGTTGTGGATGACGCTTGGTCCACCGGTGGTGACAGTCGTGGCTTCGCTCGTCACCGGCATGGGTTTGCGCGATATGTGGGGCGCGCCGATGTGGAACCTGGCGGGGCTCGCCATCGTCGCCAGCGCGGCGGAAAGCTGGAAAAGCCTTGCGCCGAAACGGCTCGGCGCTGGCATCGTCGCACTGTTTGGTACCGGCCTCAGTGCATACGTGCTGGCCAATGTGCTTGTCCCCCGCATGGAGCACCGCCCCTCCCGCATACAATGGCCGGACCGCGCCCTTGCACAGACGTTCGGAGCAGTGTGGCGGCAGCATGTACATACGCCGCTCAGAATTGTTGCCGCGGATGGCTGGCTCGGAGGACTCGTGGCAATGCGCGCAGCGCCCCGGCCATCCGTCTGGACCGATGCGGACTCACGCAAGGCTCCCTGGGTAACCCCCGATGAGGTGAGGCACTATGGGGCGCTGGTGCTTTGGCGTATCCGGCCAGGTTCGACCGAACCAACCGTGCTAACCGGCCTCAGAGGCGTCAAGATTTTGGGTCGCGAAAGTTTTGCCTGGCCGGACACACCCGGATCACTCCCATTGGAAATCGGCTACGGCATTCTACCTCCGTCCAATCGGTAGCATTTCGTCAATCGTCCGCCGTTAGATTGCCGGCATGATGCGGCCAAGATCTGCCTTTTTTGCAAGTTTCCTCGCGTTCCTCGTTATTGGGGCCTTCGCGGCATCACCTGGAAACGCCGCATCTGCGGAGTCGTCAGGATTCGATGCGACGGTACATGCCGCCGATCCGTCCTATCGGCTGGGAACCGGCGATAAGGTCCGCGTGATCGTGTTCGACGAAGAAGACCTTGGCGGCGAATTCCAGATCGACGACGGGGGGTACATTCGACTGCCGCTCATCGGTCCGTTGAAGGCGGCCGGCTACTCGCCTCGGGAACTGGAGACGCAAATCGCGGCCGCACTGCGCGATGGCTATCTCAATGCACCCCGCGTGAGCATCGAGGTAACCGAGTACAGGCCCTTCTACATTATCGGGGAAGTCAGCAAGCCGGGGCAATACGCGTACGTCAACGACATGACGGCCCTGAATGCAGTGGCGCTCGGCGGCGGCTACACCGTCGAAGCGAGCGATTCATCCGTTTACATTCGTCATGAGGGCGAAAAGGAAGAGCAGAAATATGCCGCGGACGCCACCACGAAGATCCGTCCCGGAGACGTGGTGCGGGTTCCGCGGACCGCGTTTTGGCGGGCAGTCACGGTCGCAGGGCCGATCTCGGCCATCGTGAGCACGCGCTGGTATCTGCCGACGCCGCCGCCCTAGAGCACCGCGGCGGTCAATCAAATCACACAATTCCCGGGCACGGGACCGCACTGGTCGGCAGCCGACTTCTCGTCCTATATACGGCCAATGATCCCGTTCCAGAAAATGCACGGACTCGGCAACGATTTCGTCATCTTCGATGCTCGCCGGTCGCCGCTTGCGCTCGATAACGCGGCGGCGCGCGCTGTGGCGGACAGGCGCACCGGAATCGGCTGCGATCAGGTCATCGTGCTCGAGCGCGCGAAGACAAAAGGCGACGCGCTGATGCGCATCTTCAATGCGGATGGCAACGAAGTCGAAGCCTGCGGCAACGCCGCACGTTGCGTGGCGCGGCTGCTGATGGAGGAAAGGGATTCTTCACTTGTCGAAATCGACTCCGCGGGGGGGCTGCTTCGTTGCACCGATGGCGGTGACGGGCACGTGACGGTGGACATGGGTATTCCCAGGCTCGGATGGCAGGAGATACCGCTGTCGGAAGCGCGGGATACAAACGCTCTCGGTCTTCAGATCGAGGGTGTCGAACTCGATACGGCGGCAGTTTCCGTAGGCAATCCGCACTGCGTCGTTTTCGTTTCCGATGCGGACGCGGCCCCGGTATCCGGAATGGGAGCGCGTCTGGAACGACACGCGCTGTTTCCAGAACATGCGAACGTCGAATTCGTCAGTGTGGCCGGCCCGGCGAAATTGAGGATGCGCGTCTGGGAACGCGGCGTCGGAGAGACGCGCGCATGCGGCACGGGAGCCTGCGCATCGCTGGTTGCCAGTGCGCGCAGACGTCTCGTCCCGCGGAGCTGCGAAGTCATTCTCGACGGCGGAACACTATCGATCGAATGGCGTACAGACGATGACCATGTGCTGATGACTGGTGGTACGAACTTTGTGTTTGCCGGCGAGATCGATGTCGCCGCACTGGAGGCACGGGGATGACCTCGCTCGAAGTCATCACCTTCGGTTGCCGTCTCAATGCCTATGAATCGGAGGTTATTCGGGCACGCGCTTCGGAGGCCAGCCTTCGCAACACAATCGTCATCAACACCTGTGCGGTGACGGGCGAGGCCGTGCGACAGTCGAAACAGGCGGTGCGCAAACACCGACGCGCAAATCCCGATGCCAAAATCATCGTCACCGGTTGCGCAGCGCAAACCGAGCCCCAGAGCTTCGCCGATATGCCGGAAGTCGACCTTGTGCTGGGAAACGACGAGAAACTCAGGCTCGCCAGCTACGCAGATTTCGGCGTCGGCGCAGCGGAACGCGTAAGGGTCAACGATATCTTTTCGATCAGGGAAACCGCTGCCCAATTCATAGACGGTTTTGAGGGTCGCGCCCGCGCTTTTCTGCAGGTTCAAAACGGCTGCGATCACCGCTGCACATTCTGCATCATTCCTTTTGGGCGGGGGAATTCGCGAAGCGTACCGGTGGGCGCCGTCGTGCAGGAAGCACGCCGTCTCGCACAGCGTGGGTATCCCGAAATCGTTCTTACGGGCGTTGATTTGACAGCTTACGGCCTGGATCTCCCTGGCAGGCCGAGCCTTGGTACGCTTGTGCGAAAGCTGCTGAGGCTCGTTCCCCAAATACGCAGGTTGCGGCTTTCCTCCCTGGATTCGATTGAAGTAGACGCCGAATTGATGGGCGCAATCGCCGACGAAGAACGTCTGATGCCGCATTTTCACCTATCGGTTCAATCCGGTGACGACCTTATTTTGAAGCGAATGAAGCGGCGCCATTCGCGACGCGACGTGATAGCGTTTTGCCGGGAGGTGCGCAGACTTCGGCCAAACGCAGCGTTTGGCGCCGATCTGATCGCGGGTTTTCCGACCGAATCGGAGGCGATGTTCGAGAATACGCTGGGACTCATCGGCGACGCCGATCTCACCTACCTGCATGTCTTTCCGTTCAGCGCCAGGCGCGGCACGCCGGCGGCACGCATGCCGCAACTCGATCGGGCGACGGTGAGGGCGCGCGCATTGCGTCTGCGCGAAACGGGTGCGCGACAGCTGCGCGACAGGCTGGAAAAACTGGTTGGCACACAACAACTGCTGCTCGTCGAAGAGTCCGGGCGCGCGCGTACCGCCTGCTTTGCACCGGTACGCTTTGCCGGCGCGGCCAATCCTGGCGCCTGTGTACCGGCCCGCATGACCAACGCCCTTCACGGTTATCTGACAGCCGAACTGTTGACATGAGCGAGCGCGAGCCGATCAGACAGGCCGGCTTTTTGTCGAAGCTGCGAACCGGTCTCTCACGTAGCGCGAATGCGCTCGCGGACAACCTGTCGGGGTTGTTCAACAAAAAGAAGCTCGATGCCGAAACCGTTTCTCAGCTAGCAGAGGCGCTGGTGCGAGCCGATGTCGGCAGCATCCGGGCTTCCAATATCGCAGATGCAATTGCCAAAGGACGCTACGATACGGAGATTTCCGAGGCGGAGTTGAAATCCGTGCTCGCGGCGCAGATCGCATCCATTCTCAAGCCGGTGGAACAGCCGTTCGTGATCGACTCGTCGCGCAAGCCGTTCGTGATCCTCGTCGTCGGGGTGAATGGCACGGGAAAAACGACCACCATCGGCAAGCTCGCACAGAAATTTTCGCGCGAAGGGAACCGCGTGATGCTGGCTGCCGGCGACACCTTTCGTGCCGCCGCGGTCGAACAGCTGCAGCTTTGGGGCGCTCGCACCGGCTGCCAGGTTTTCGCGCGCGGTTCCGGAGCGGATTCGGCCGGACTGGCGTTTGATGCACTCGCCAAAGCGCGCAGCGAAGAACTCGACGTTCTGCTGATCGATACAGCCGGGCGCCTACAGAACAAGGCGGACCTGATGGCGGAATTGACGAAGATTGTGCGCGTCCTGAAAAAACTGGATGCCGAAACGCCCCATGCCGTGCTTCTCGTGCTTGACGCGACAGTCGGCCAGAACGCAATTTCCCAACTTGAGATCTTCAAGGCGACGGTGCCAGTCACCGGACTCGTGATGACTAAGCTCGACGGTACGGCAAAGGGCGGGATCCTGATTGCGCTCGCTGACCGTTTCGAGTTGCCGATTGCATATGTGGGTGTGGGCGAAGGACCGGATGATCTGCAGCCATTCAGCGCACGCGCATTCGCCGAAGCTTTGACGGGCGCCGCATGACAGGTGGCACTCATACCCAACAGCTATGGCGGTTCGCCCTCGACCTTGGGCCGTTGCTTGTGTTCTTTGCCGCTTTCCGGTTCTTCGGAATTTTCACCGCGACTGCCTGCTTCATGGCGGCCGTTCTCGTGGCTTTGGTCGCGGGGTATATTCGCGAGCGTCGGGTCTCGCCGATGCCGCTGATTACGGCAGCTCTCGTGCTGATTTTCGGAACGCTGACCCTCTACTTGCCGAACGACATCTTCATCAAGATGAAGCCTACCGCACTTTATTGTCTTTTCGGCCTGTTGCTCGCGGGTGGACTCGCCTTCAACCGGCTCTTCATAAAATATGTGTTCTCGCAGGCATTTGAACTGGATGACGCTGGCTGGCGGGCTCTCACCTGGCGCTGGGCCGGGTTCTTTCTTGCATTGGCCGTTCTGAACGAACTGATGTGGCGCAATTTCCCGACATCGGTCTGGGTTTCGTTCAAGGTCTGGGCGATCATACCGCTCATCTTCCTTTTCGCTCTCGCACAAACGCCTCTGATCTTCAGGCATCAGATCAAGACAGAGAGCGAGCAGGCCCAGCGTAACGGCTGACCGCCCGTGCCAGCCGGCGATGATCGCGACCTGCGACAACAATACCGCGCTGCAATTTCCGTCGGATCATGAGGGAAATGTTGTCGCTCATTCCTTTCGCGATTAAACTGCCTGCGCTTGCGGAAAGCCGCAGCAATCCGTCATTGCCCGGCGTCGAGCAGCGGGCGGTTACTGAAAATTGAGCGGCGGCCGGGGGTTGCATGAACACAAATGTACTACGCAAGGGGGCGGGCAACGTTGAACTCGCCGGCACACCGTCTCGCCTCCTTCGCAGATGTAATCAATATTTCGGCGACCTGTTCGCGCAGGAGTCCGGCGACAAGGATTTGACCAAGCAGCAATATCTGGTGCTTGCCGCACTCGACGAGAACGACGGCGCAAGTCAAACGGCGATTGTAGAAGCCACCGGTATTGATCGCTCAACTTTGGCCGAAATGGTTCGGCGCATGCTCGCGCGCGGACTGCTGTCGCGCAGTCGGACCCAGACGGACGGGCGAGCCAACGAGATTACGATCACGCCAACAGGGCGTCGAACCCTGCGCAGTGCCCGACTGGCTGCAGAACGGGCCGAGCGCGGTCTCCTTGACCCGCTTCCGCCGGCTGAACGCATTCGATTCGTCAGATCGCTCGCCTTGATTGCGGCGGCCGCCGATCAATCGAATTCAACCGGTACAGGGCGCCACCACAAAAGACCAGGCAGTTCGCGGCGAAATTAGCCTTCCCGACCCGCGCTCACGATCGCCGGCATGATGATCTTCTGCAGCGCATCCGGCACGATCGGTCCGGTATAGTGTAATCGCACGATGCCTCTCCCATCGACCACAAAAGTCTCGGGAACTCCATAAATGCCCCAGGCAATCGCTTCGTGGCCGTCGGCATCCAGGTCCAGTCGCGCGAACGGGTCACCTGTCTGCGCCAGAAAACGGCGAGCTGCCGTTGAATTGTCCTCATAGACAATTCCATAAAGCTCGGCTTTTCGCGAACGCGCAATGTCGGCGAGTTCTTCGGCTTCCCCGCGGCAAGGCGTACACCACGACGCCCAGACGTTTACGACGCTCACATGTCCGGCCTGGAGATCGGCTGACGTAAATCGTTTCGCAGCCCGATCCAATGCCGGAAGCGCGACTCTGGGTGCCGGCATTCCAGTCAGTGGCGACGGAGCAGCGGCGCGTGGCGTTACGCGGAGGTTCCCGAAAAAAATCGTCGCAATCGCAACCAAGGCAAGCGCGGGAATGAAGAGAAGCAGCCGCTTCATGACGATGACTGCCTGTCTTCGGTTTGCATTTTGCGCAGCTGACCGAGCGCGCGAAAGTACGCACGGAGGGTGAGCACCACAATTGCGATCAGCGCAATCGCGGTCACGCCGTAAGCCGACCACACGAATCGACCATACCCGCCCATGGCGAGAAAATGCGTCACCGATCGAGGCCCGCGGAGGCACGCGCCCGAATCATCCGCCGAAGAACGGCGGTACGAATGCGTACGATCCAAAGCGCAGCAAACAGGGCGCTGTATCCCGTCAGCATGATGAACAAGGGCCAAAGAAAAACCGCGGCAATCGAGGGGCCACCGCTGCGGAAGATGCTTTCGCCCTGGTGAAGCGTGTTCCACCAATCGACCGAAAACTTGATGATGGGAAGATTCACTGCACCGACGATGGCCAAAATGGCCGCGCCGCGCGCAGCGCGACTTTCATCTTCGGTCACGTTCCAGAGAGCCATGTAGCCGACATAAAGAAAAAAAAGCAGCAGAAACGATGTCAGTCTCGCATCCCAGACCCAGTATGTGCCCCACATCGGTTTGCCCCATAGCGAGCCGGTGACGAGCGCAAGAGCCGTAAACAATGCCCCGAGCGGAGCGGCCTCGCGGGCGGCGACATCGGCAAGGGGATGTCGGTTGACGAGGCCCCACGCAGAACAGATCGCAATGAGCGCATACGCGCCCATGCCGATCCAGGCCGCCGGCACGTGGATGAACATGATCCGTACAGCATCGCCCTGTTGCCGCTCCGGCGGTACAACAAAGAGCCCAAGCCAAAGCCCGACACACAGGAGAATTGCGGCCGCGGCGAACAGCCATGCCGGAACGCGGTCTGTGGCGTCGAGAAATCGCTTGGGATTGGCATATCCAATCATTCATGCAGTCCCTGTCAGGCGTTCAAATTCATCCGCAATCCTGCAGCGACAGCAAACGGACTGAGGAGAACCGCGGCTAGCGAGTAGGCCGCCAGATAAAGCACGGCCCCATTCGCCAATCCATCCAGATCGGCCCGGATGATGCCGGCTCCAAAGATCACGACGGGCGTCAATAGCGGAAGCACGATGAGCGGAAGGATGAGCCCTCCCCGCTTTGCAGCAAGGGTAAGGCTCGCGCCGATTGCCCCGACGGCGCTGATTGCAGGTGTTGCCAACGCAACGGCTTCCAGCACAACGACGACGCTGCTGCCAGGGAGTTCCATCGCAAATGCCGCAAGCGGAGAGAGTACGAGGATCGGAAAGCCCGTCGCGAGCCAGTGCGCAGCGATTTTCACTGTAGCAAGGGTCTCCAGCGACAACGGACCGGTTGCAAGGAGGTCCAGACTCCCGTCTTCAAAATCCGCCTGAAACAACTCGTCAAGCGAAAGCAGCGCCGCCAACGCCGCGCACACCATGACAATTCCTCCGGCCACGGCGTGCAAGGTCGCCGGCACCGGGCCTATACCCAAGGGAATTAGCGTCAGAACGGTCGCGAAGAACGCCACGGCAAGCAGGGTGCTGCCGCCGCCGCGCGAAGCCAGGCGAAGATCCCGTCCGATCAGGGCAGCAATGCTCATTGCAATTCGACCGATGCACCTTCAAGACCGAGGCTTTCATGTGATGCGGCCACTACGATCCCGCCCCTGCCGCAATGATCGCGGATCTGTTCCCGCACGCATGCCTTGCCTTTCTCATCCATGGACGCCATCGGTTCGTCGAGGAGCCAGAGTGAGCGTGGCACGACCAGCAGACGCGCGAACGCCAATCGCCTGCGCTGGCCATGCGAAAGAAATTGCGCGGGCAGGTCGCGCAGTTGACCGAGGCCAACCGCGTCGAGGGCCGCTTCGACCTCTTCCGAACTGCGATTGTACCGACGAAAAAACCGCAGGTTCTCAGTGAGCGAGAGCTGCCGCTTTACACCGTCCAGATGGCCGAACCAACCTGTCCTTGAAAGACGTTCTTCCGCATTGGCAACGGTTTCGTCAGGTTCCATGCGAAAGATTACAGAGCCCTGCGGGACTTCAAGGAGCCCGGCAATTGCGCGCAACAGCGAGGTCTTGCCCGCACCGTTCGGGCCATGCACGGCAACGATTTCGCCCGCAGCAATGGAAAGGTTGATTTCCGCCTGAATCAGACGCCCGCCTCTCGTAAGCGGCAGGTTGTTGACGATGAGGGCCGCTATTGCCGACACCGGTCAGTACATATGCTGACCGCCATTGATCGACAAAGTCGAGCCCGTGATAAAGCCGGCATCATCGGCAACAAGAAACAGCACGCCGCGCGCGATTTCATTGGCGTGACCGAGCCGCCCCACGGGAATTCGCGCCACAATTTTTTCGAGCACAGGCGCCGGCACGGCCGCAACCATATCGGTGTCGATATAGCCGGGCGCGATAGCGTTCACCGTTATGCCCTTTGACGCACCTTCCTGTGCCAGCGCTTTTGTAAAGCCATGAATGCCGGACTTCGCAGCGGCATAGTTGACCTGACCATATTGGCCTGCCTGTCCGTTGATGGACCCGATATTCACGATCCTTCCGAAGTTGCGGCCAAGCATCCCTTCCCAGACGGCTTTGCACATGTTGAAACACCCGCCCAAATTGACGTCGAGCACTTCATCCCAATGTGCACGGTTCATTTTGCGCATGGTCGCGTCGCGCGTAATGCCGGCGTTGTTTACGAGTATGTCGACAGGACCGGCTTCCTTCGAGAGCCTCACCACTGCGTCGGCACATTGCTCGAAGTCAGCGACGTCACACTTGAACGCCTCAATTCCGGTTTCCTCCGAAAAGGCACGGGCGCGATCTTCCCGTCCGGCGTATAGGGCTGTCACGCGATAACCCGCATCCCTCAGAGATATCGAGATCGCCGCACCAATGCCCCTCGTGCCACCGGTCACGACCGCAATTCGACTCATCACATCCTCCCTTTCACGAGGCCCCTTGTGCCGCCCACAGCCGCTCGATGCAAATGGTGGCCTTAAGGGATCGAAGAGTTCAAGTCCGCAAGCTCCTTTCCACCGACGGGCGCCCCAATCCGGCCGCGGGGGGCTGGAGCCCGACCTTCGGCCACTGGACACGCAGGGTTCTTGGTGTTGTCCTTGCCCGGCCGGCAATGCAAGGCGGGAACCCTGGTTGGGATGGTGAGATTGTGACGGACAACGCCGCCGAGGAACCGCCTGTTGTCATCAAGAAGTACGCAAACCGGCGCCTCTACAACACCAAATCATCTACGTACGTGACACTCGAACACCTCGCGGAGATGGTGAAGGACGGCGTCGATTTCGAGGTTCGCGACGCCCGCGACGGCGAGGACATTACGAGGTCTGTTCTCACGCAGATTATCTTCGAAGAGGAGGCGAAGGGCCAAAGTCTGTTGCCAGTTCGCTTTCTCCGACAGCTGATCAAATTCTACGGCGACAGCCTGCAGGCTTTCGTTCCCGGATACCTTGATTTGTCGATGGAAAGCTTCGCCAAGCATCAGGATGAGATGCGCCGGCGTATGGCCGAGGCGTTCGGTGGCGGTGGACACGCGCTGGAAGCGATGACACGGCAGAATCTTGCGTTGTTTGAAAGGACGATGCGGATGTTCGCGCCGTTCGGCTATTCGGGGCGCGAGCCGCAAAGCGAGCGCCCACCCGAGAGCAGTCCGGGGCCGGCGAAACCCGCATCGTCAGACGAAGTGACTGCGCTAAAAGAACAAATTGAAGCGATGCGTCGTCAATTGGCGGAAATAGCACGCAATAAGAGCTAAGGCGGCGTGGCGCCGATCAGGCTTTCCTCCAGGCCGGACGCATCGAGGGTTCTCCGCAGTGGAAGCCCTGAAAGTATTCGACGCCCAAATCCCCTAGCAGTTGCGCTTCCTCATCCGATCCGACCCATTCGGCCACGGTTTCGAGATGGAAGTGCTTTGCCAGTTCGACCAGCGTTCGCACGAATATCTGGTTTTCGCGCGAAGCAGCGAGCCCGCGGACAAAAGCGCCGTCGATCTTGACGATGTCTACGCGCAACATCTTCAGATTGCGGAACGAAGTAAAGCCGGCGCCAAAATCGTCGATCGCCACTTTGCACCCCATTCCCCGCAGGTTCGATATGAAGCGCGTACCCTCTTCGAAATCATTGAGTGCTGCTGTTTCGGTCAGTTCGATCACCAATCGCGGCGCGATGTCCTTGTTCGTGCGAACGTAATGGACGAACGATTCCAGCCAGCAACGATCCGACGCAATGGTGCCCGACACGTTCACGGCCAGGGAGATGTTCGGAACAGCGTGCAATTCGGCTACGGCCATTTCAAGCGCGCGCCTGTCGACCTGGCGAACCAGCCCCAACTGTTCGGCGGCGGGTATGAATTGTCCCGCTTGCAGAATTGTACCGTCGGAGCGGACCAGCCGAAGAAGACACTCGTAATGTACCGGAACATTGTCGCCTGCGCTTACGATCGGCTGATAAGCAAAGACCAGCCGGTTCTCGCTGAGTGCTGCGGCAACCTCATCGGCTACCGACATCAGCCGCAAGCGGGCCATCTCGCGCTGCGGTGACTCCGCGTAGATGCTGTAGCCGTCCCGGCCGCCTCCGCGTGCTCGGTCGAGCGCTTCTTCGGCTCTCAACATGGCTTCCTGGCCGGAAGAGGCGCTCGAGGGCAGCAGAACGGCCCCCACGCTGATCGTTGCCGAAACGGCGCCCCTTCGAGTCGAGATCACTTCGCTCCGCACTACGTCGCGCAATTTCGCCGCGATTGCGCTCATTTCCTCTTCCGAGCATGGCGACAAGACAATTCCAAGCTTATTGCCCGCGATTCGCCCTATCAGATCGCTGTCGCGCAGCGACGCGGCGAGGCGTTCGCTTACGGCGACGATCACTTCGTCCGCAGCGCCGAACCCGTACGCCTCGTTGATCATCGCCAGGCGGTCGATGGCCGCGACGAGGTAGGCGCACCGGCTTTCCTCTTTCCTCGCCTGTTCGATCGCACGGCCGAGTTCGGATCGCAACGTCGTACGATTGAGGTGACCCGTCAGTTCATCGCGGGTGGCGAGGTAGGTCAAACGCTGCGCATGGCGCTTTCGTTCGGTGACAAGACGTACGACGCCGGCGATCCGCTCGGTACCGCCCGGCGATCCGGACACGGCCGCGCCGCGGACCTCGAACCACGCCGTCTCCATGGCGGACACAGCCTGAAATTCAAAATCGAAGATGGTGTCCTTCGCATCGCTCAGGATTGAATCCAGCGCCTCGCGGCCGGAAGCGCCGATCCATTTTCGAAAAGACGAGCCAGAATGGAGACCTTCAGAATTGGCGAACGGCGACAGTATTTCTGTTGCGCCATCCCAGACGATACGATCATCGGAGAGCGTCCAGTCGAACGCCGTTTCCGCTGCAGCACGCATCGCCAATCTCAGTCGCTCGAGACCTCCGATTGCCTCCAGCGTCTGGATGCTTTCAACCGATCTTCTCGGCAGGGCATGGCGTGCCACGATGCGGGTTCCTGCGATAACCACCGTCACCGCAGCATGGAATACTTCCCATTAAGAAAGCCGAAATTTCCGCAGCGCGCACAGACACCTGCGTTCTTCGCTAAGAACCCGTTAGCGGAGCGGTCCTGTTTCTGACACGCGTGTAATGTTCTCAGTGTTGCTGGCTGCCGGACGTACTGATCATACGAGCGCCAATGATCCGCCCGTACGCACCCTCCTGAACGAGAACGACGACGGAATCATATCCGGACGCTCCCTGATCCGCTCGCGGGATGTCCAGCGACATTGGTTGTCCTTTCCACAGCGCCACCGCTCTGACGTCGCGGACAACGTCGCGATAGTCGAGCTTGCGACCGTTGTTTTCGCCCGCTCCGATTCGCACGGACGCATGATTGAGCACGTGCAGCAGCCACACGGTCGCGTCGTCAACGGCCTTGTCCGGGAGAGCGCCGACAGCGATGTGCAGCGCGTTTGGCGAAAGCGAAAGCGCTATGGGGACTTCGCGCATATCGGACCGTCTGGCGCCAATCGCCGCCTCGACCTGCGCCTCGCGGCTGCCCACTACGTCGGTGACACCGTCAACGACAATCTCGGGGGTGTAGACGCCACCGTGTCCCATTGCCGCCGCGTAAGCTTTCTGTCGTCTCGTATTGGCTTCGCTGGCCAACGTGTCCTTCCAGCCGAGCATGTCCCAGTAGGTTACGGGGAAGCTTAGCGCCAAAACATCGGGACGATCCGCGAGACGCTCGATGAGGGCATCAGCCGGTGGACAACTGCTACAACCCTGACTTGTGTAAAGCTCCAATACTACCTGACGTTTCGCAAGACTGGGAGCCGGGATCGCCAGCATCAGGGCGGCCGCCGCCAGGGACAAATGCCGAATAAGTGGAGCAACGCTCATTTCCTGCGAGGATACGGTGCGGCGGTCCCCCCGTACCAGTCACTTCCGTTTGAATTTATCCCCACAGAACTTTATGTCCCGCGGCGGGCGTTAGCGAGCGGGAAAGGCCGCAGCAAGAAGTCTGCGCAGCACGAATTGCAAAATGCCGCCGTTGCGGAAGTAAGCAACTTCGTCGGCGGTATCGATTCGCAGCACGAGCGGTAAGTCCGTCCGCCGCCCGTCGGCATGACGTATAGTGCCGTTCAGGCGCATGCCTGGCCTGATTTCTCCCGACAACCCGGAAATATCGAGCAATTCCGGCCCCGTGAGCCCGTAATCGGACCGGGTCTTGCCGTTCGAAAAGACGAGCGGCGCTATTCCCATACCGATCAGATTTGACCGGTGAATTCGCTCAAACGATTCGGCGATTACTGCGCGCACGCCCAGCAGCTTGGGACCCTTCGCCGCCCAGTCGCGTGACGATCCCGTACCGTATTCCTTTCCAGCGATCACAACCGACGGGATTTGGTCGTCCCGGTAACGCATCGCGGCATCAAAAATCGACATTTCTTCGCCGGTATCTGAGTTCCCGGAGTAGTAGATCGTATTCCCCCCTTCACGGCCGCCGAGCATTTCGTTCCTGATGCGGATGTTGGCGAACGTTCCGCGCACCATGACTTCGTCGTTACCGCGGCGCGACCCATAGGAATTGAAGTCCTGGAACGACACGCCGTGCTCCAGCAAATACCTCCCGGCTGGCCCGTCCTTTTTGATGGAGCCGGCCGGGCTGATGTGATCGGTGGTGATCGAATCGCCGAAAACCGCGAGAATCCGCGCGCCCGAAATGTCCGAGAGCCCGGAGGGCTCACGTGCCATCCCTTCGAAATATGGAGGGTGCCGGACGTAGGTGGAGGAAACGTCCCAGGCGAACGTCTTGCCCTTCGCTACCTTGATTTTCTTCCATTCCCGCCCGCCTTCGAACACATTGGCGTAACGCCTCCGGAAATCGGCCGGGGTGACAGAACGACGAATTGTACTCGCGATTTCCCGAGGCGACGGCCACAACTCGTGCAGATGCACCTCGGTACCCTTTTTGTCGCGACCAACGGGTTCCCTCGAAAGGTCGATCCGGATGGATCCGGCCAATGCGTACGCCACGACAAGCATGGGCGACGCGAGATAGTTCGCACGCACCTGCGGATGTACACGGCCTTCAAAATTGCGGTTCCCCGAAAGTACCGAAACCGCAACGAGGTCGCCTGCGTTGACGGCTTCGGAGACCGGTTCCGGCAGCGGGCCTGAATTGCCGATGCAGGTCGTACAGCCATAGCCGACCAGTCCAAACCCCAGCTTTTCAAGCGGCTTGTCGAGGTGTGATTTGGCCAGATAGTCGCTCACCACCTTGCTTCCCGGAGCAAGCGACGTCTTCACCCAGGGTTTGACCGACAGTCCCCGTTCGACCGCCTTTTTTGCAACCAGCCCGGCGCCGATCATGACATTGGGATTGGATGTGTTGGTGCAGGACGTAATCGCCGCGATTACGACGTCTCCATGTCCCAAATCACCCGAACTGCCCTCCATGGGAACGCGGGCATCGCCATTGTTCTTGTGAAACACATTTTGCAAATCCGAGTCGAAGGATGCAGCCGCCTGGTCAAGCGCGACACGGTCCTGCGGTCGTCGCGGGCCCGCAAGACTGGGCTCAACCGTCACCAGGTCAAGGGCAAGAGTATCGGTAAACAGCGGTTCGGGGCTTCTTGCGTGACGGAAAAGTCCCTGCGCACGGGCATATTTTTCTACCAGCGCGATCTGCGCCTGTTTGCGCCCGGTTGCCTTCAGATAACGGAGCGTTTCCCGGTCGACAGGGAAGAACCCACAGGTTGCGCCGTATTCCGGTGCCATGTTGGCGATGGTCGCGCGATCCTCAACTGCCATTTCGTTGAGTCCCGGCCCGTAGAACTCGACAAATTTCCCGACCACGCCTTTTTTTCGGAGCATTTGCGTAACGGTCAGCACAAGGTCGGTCGCGGTCACGCCCGCGCGAAGTTTGCCGGTCAGGCGGAATCCAATCACCTCGGGAATCAGCATCGAAATCGGCTGGCCGAGCATGGCGGCTTCGGCTTCGATCCCTCCCACACCCCAGCCAAGCACGGAAAGCGCATTGATCATTGTTGTATGACTGTCGGTCCCGACCAGTGTGTCGGGGAACGCCACTTCCACCTTCTTGCCCGTTCTTGGGTCGGCGGCCTTGCGGGTCCACACCGTGCGCGCGAGATATTCGAGATTGACCTGATGGCAAATGCCTGTACCGGGCGGCACAACACGGAAATTCGCAAACGCCTGTTGTCCCCAGCGGAGAAAGGAATAGCGTTCACGGTTTCGCGCATATTCCAGCGCAACATTCTTCCGAAATGAATCCGCGCGCCCGAAGCTGTCGACCATGACGGAGTGGTCGATAACAAGATCAACGTCAGCCAGTGGATTGATCTTCTCCGGATCACCACCCAACGCTTTCATCGCGTCCCGCATCGCGGCGAGGTCGACGACGGCCGGAACGCCTGTGAGATCCTGCATCAAAACGCGTGCCGGTCGGAATGCAATTTCCCGATCCGAGCGCCTGGACGAAAGCCACGCGGCGACCGCGCGAATATCGGCCGCGGTTACGGTCGCGCCGTCTTCGTGTCGCAACAGATTTTCAAGCAGCACCTTCAGCGCATGAGGAAGCTTCGAAATTCCGGTGAGACCGTTTTTTTCAGCCGCTGCCAGACTGTAGTAATGATAGGTATGGCCGCCGCTCGTAAGGGCTTTCCTCGATTTGAAGGAGTCGGGGTGGGTCAAGGCGGACTGCCCATGCGAGAGCACGCGCGTGATTTAGTGACTTTTCTGGTGCATGTCATGTTTTTTGTTGCGCGAAACGCGAACCGTCGCGATCCACAATATTGCCCAATTCGCGGGTTAGGCGCTTGCCCGTGGCAGATTGGCGCTCGGCAATGTTAGGACTTCGCCTCGTGCTTGCCGGGGCATGTTTTCTGATTGGAACGGCGTTGGCTTGCGCCGGGGAGTCGGACAACGCCTTGCAGGCCAGGCTCTCGTCCGATCGCCTGGGGCATGTTGAAACAGGGGCCTATCAGGCCGGGGAAGAAGCCTCGTTCGAGCTAGGGGCCGCCGGCTCTACCTACCTGTTGCGTTGCAACGGTTCGCCGGAAGTATTTGTGCTTACCCCTGAAAGCGCGCCAATGGGCGGACGCGTCTTGCGCTATGACTCCGGCGAGACCGCACTTCAGGTCTCGGGATGGGGCGGCATCACATTCTACACGGATGCGGATCCGGGGGGCCTCCCTGCGGTGCGGACCGGAACTGTTCCAGTATTCTCTTTGCCTTCCGTTTCCGCGGAGGATATTCGGGCGGCCGCCGACGACCTGGCCGACGCAATCGAACGTACGCGCCGGATGAGTCTGGCATTTTCGGTCGATTGGTCGAGCGTGCCCGACACGTCATTCGCGCGCGCGCGCGCACTCGACGCAATGGAAAACATCGCACGCGGCATCGAGCGTTTGGGCCGCTCTTTGCGTTCGCGCCAGATCCTCTCGCGCAGAATTTCCGAGGTCCTGATTGCAAGAGGAGCAACGCCCGCCGTCAAATTGAGCGGAAAGAGGCTCCTCATTACTTTCAATCCCGAAACCGGCTACGAAGGCCGCGCCTCGTCGCGGGCGATCGCCAGCGCACTCGGTACCTTGCTGGGCGCCCCCCAAAAACAAAGCTGAGGTAACCCCGTCACCCCGTCACAGTGGACGCGAACTTTCATCAATAATAAACGTGATCGGATTGCGTCGGTGTTTGGTCCCGGCGAGGAACGGAAGACCATGATAAGCGGACAAAGTCAGGCCACGTTGCGCGCAGACGAGACCGATCCTCCCGTCCCGGATGTCGAACAGGCGGCGGCAGGTCGCGTCGCGAGCGCTTGCGCCATGCTCAAGAGCAGATCGCCGGCACTCGCGGGCTTCTGCGCCGCGTTTTACGGCGGCGCATCGCCGGAAGACCTTGAGCGATTTACGATTGAGGCCCTTGCCAGCCTCGCCGAAAGCGTATTCGACCATTCGGAACTTCGCCAACCTCAGCAAACGCTTGTCGATATTTTCGACTTCCCTCCGTCGCAGAGCGATGGGGGCTTTCGCGAACTCGTACTTCTTTGCGTCAACGAGGACATGCCCTTCCTTTTTGACTCGTTGATGGAGGAATTGACTACGGAACGGCTCCGGGTTCACGGGGTCTTTCATCCCGTGATCACACAGCAACGGAATGCCGAGGGTCGTCGGACCGAGTCGGGCGCCGCGGTAGCGGAGAGCGTGATTGTTCT
>DATGGN010000152.1:0-33572 GCA_035308485.1 Rhizomicrobium sp. | reverse complement strand
AACAAGGTCTGGAAACAGCTGCGCCGGATCCCCGTCGGCAAAACGATGAGCTACGGCGCGATGGCAAAAAAAATCGGTGAACCGAAAGCCATGCGGGCGGTGGGGCTGGCGAACGGTTCGAACCCGATTGCGGTCATCGTGCCGTGCCATCGCGTAATCGGGAGCGACGGATCGCTCACCGGTTTCGGCGGCGGCCTGCCGCGCAAGAAGTGGCTGCTCGATCACGAGGCGAAGCACTCGGCATCGAAATTCCAGCTGGAGGCTGGGGAATGACGCAACAGGAACGGGCGCGCGCCTTTTGCGCGCTGCATGACGATGGGCTCCTCATCCTTCCAAATGCATGGGATGCGGGCAGCGCGCGCATCATCGAAGAAGCGGGCGCCAAGGCCATTGCGACCTCAAGCGCGGCGGTCTCCTGGGCCCATGGTTATCCCGACGGAGAGGCGCTTCCGCTCGCAACATTGATAATGTCGGTTCGCGAGATCGTGCGCGCGGTGCGTGTTCCGGTTTCCACCGATTTCGAAGGCGGCTTTGCCGATGATCCGAGCACGGTCGGCGATTTCGCCGAGCGTCTGATCGAAGTGGGAGCGGTCGGCATCAACATCGAAGATGGGCAGGGATCTCCCGATGTATTGTGCGCCAAGATCGAACGCATACGCCACGAGGCGAACCGCAAAGGGGTCAACCTCTGGATCAATGCACGCCTCGATGTCTATCTGCGCAAGCTTGCAGAAGGCGAAGCTGCTTATGAAGAAACCATCAGGCGCGCGAAACTGTACGCGGACTCCGGCGCGAACTCGATCTTCGTCCCAGGCGCGGTCGAAGAATCACTCATCGCACGGCTTGTGAAGAACATTTCCCTGCCGCTGAATGTCCTCGCCTGGCCGGGTTTGCCGGACGCGGCGAAACTGAAGAGTCTTGGCGTTCGTCGTTTAAGCGCGGGCGCAGGCCTCGCGCGCGCCACACTGGGTTTCGTGCGCAGCGCGGCAGAAGCGTTCCTGCGCGAAGGCCGCTCCGAACCGTTCGGACAGGGCGCACTTGCGAGCGTCAACATCAACGGCCTGATGCGGCGCAGTTGAGCTCCCGGTCATTGATGCACCGGAATGTCAACGACGCTGCTGCCAAGCCATTTGATGTCCAGTGGTGACTTCGCATCTGAGATCGTCTCGGTGGCCACATCCTTGCCGGTGCCGTAATTGATCTCGGTGTTTGGTTGACGCACGGCCCCGAGGATCATGACGAGACGGCTGCCCGGCTCGAATTTCCGGCTGATCAGGCGCCCGCTCCGGAACGCCAATTCCTGCGGCACATTGGGAACGAGCAGATGGCGGTGGCTGCGATCTGCGACGTAGCTCGCGCGCGCAAGAAACCATGACAGTTGAAAGTACTTGTTCTGGGGGGTGAGCTCGTAAAGCTGGATGATGAAATCGAAATCTTTCCTGTTGGTGACGAAGTGCAGCGTTCCCGAGAACAGGCCGCTGATTTCCACCGGTTTGGAGAAGGGCCCGCTCATGAATTCCAGGCTGAGCCAGGTGTCGATAGAGCGATCAAGGATGCCGCCCCCCGGGGCGACACGATCCGCATCCGAGCGGTCCGCGAGATCGACCTTCTGATCGATTACGGCGTTGTTTGCCGGCGCGGCTGGCGCCAGCACGTACGCGTTTCCGGATTTCTCGGCGCTCAGGTGAAAACGAAGCGTCAGATTGGACATTGCGGCGAGGGACTTCGCATGGCGCCAGACATTCCCGCCCATGACTTCGTAGTTGACCCGCTCCTGCAAAATCGCGGGCCTCGGCCCATGGCGGAAGACATGATCGAACCACTGATAGCGCAGTACGGCCATGTCGATGCTTGCAACGGGATCGAGTTTGTAGCCCGGCAGACTGTCCTGTTCGTCTCCGAGCACGCTTACGGTGCCGCGCTGTCCGGTAAGGTGCGTATATGGGCCGATCACCAGATAATGTTCGCCCGCCGACCGGGTCTCCAGTTGCCCAAAGTAGTACAGCGCGCCGAGTTCAGCCCCGTCGTAATAGCCGGTCGTCGCCAGCACAGGGATACGGATGCGCGCGTATTCGTCTCCCTGCGGAATCATCGCCTGCCAGTAGGCATCGTAGTCGGGGTGTGAAACCCATCTGTCCCAGATGGGATTGGGCGTGCCCGACATTGTGGACAGGTCGCGATAGGCGCGGCCGCCGACGTACCAGTCATGGAACAGCCGGTCCCACCGCGCACTGTTTTCGAAGAACGTACCGCTGAGGTTGTGTCCGCTCGCGACATAAAGCGGCCAGTAGAAATTGAAACTCAAACCGACGCTTCCCTCCATCGGCATATCGATACCGGGTGCGGTGGCCACGGACGGCATGATCGCCTTGAGTGCCTTTGGCATATGCTTTGCCGTCGCCCATTGGGTAAACCCGTCATAGCTGCCGCCGAACATGCCGACGCGCCCGTCGCTCCAGGGTTGTTCCGCGATCCAATCGATCAGCGTCGCCGCGTCCCCGCCGTCGTATTCACCCGGCACCGGCAAATCGGGGCTGCACATCTTGCCGCGCGAAAATCCGGTAACGCCGACATAGCCATTCGAGGCGGAGCGCCGCGCTTCGCTCATTGTCGACAACGGATCCGCGTAGACAGTGAATTCAAGAAGCGAGGGCAACCGTCCGGTCGTGCGGGGGCGGACAATCTGGGCGCACAGAATCGCGCCGTCCGGTGTGCGTACCCGTATGTTTTTCTGGACAATGTAGCGGCGATTATCGTCCTCGTTCACTAACGGCGCCGCGAAGGGCATGAAGGTGCGATAGGCGTTTTCGATCTGATACGCACCAATGAGTGCGAGCGCATCTGGGAGCGAAATGGCCTGCTTTCCCGCCTGCTTGTGCAGAAGCTGGTCGAGATTCTGGCGCAGTGCCGTCTGATCTATGAGAAGACTGAGACCGCCCGTCTCTTTGCCATTGAAGAGGCGAACGACAAGCGCAGAGGTCCTGTTGTCGAGTGGCCGCACGAAAGCGTGGAATTCGTCGGCGAATGCATCGGCGAGGGGCGTTCCATCGCGCACATGACGCGCCTCGGCACGAGCGAGCATTTCATATTGGGCGTCGCGGGCCCTGCCCTGCGGCGGGTCAAGAGAATCGGGCCGCGCACGAAGCTTCTGGATTGTTTGTACCGCATCGGCGTAGCGCCCGGCCACCATTTGCAGCCGGAACTCATAGTCGAGAAAGCTCTCCGGATCGCTGTCTCGATAAACGGGAATGACAGCGTTCGCGAGCCGCGCCATGGCACGCGAAAGGTCCGCGGGATTTCGCGAGACAGGTGGCGAAAACGGGAACTGCTGTGCCGGGGCTGCCTGCACGACCAGAAAGAGAAAGAGAGCCCCAATCCACTTATTCATCGACGTTCCATCAGCTCGCCGGCCCCATGCTGAACGATTGCCGCCGCTGCGGCGAGCGCAAATTGCCGATTGCGGTGTTGCGCCTTGCGCAACATGATGGCGACGTCACGCCGGGAAAGCGAGCAAACCATGTTCTACAGTACGTTGCGCGCCTTTGTCGAAACCGTGCGGGCCGGTTCCATCCGCAGGGCCAGCGAAGCTCTGCAAGTGGCGCCGTCTTCGGTCAGCCGCAGCATCGCTGTTCTGGAGCGAGAAATGGGAACAATCTTGCTTGCGCGAAGTGCCGCCGGCGTTTCGCTCACCTACGCAGGCACGTTGGTCGCCGAATATGCCCGGTCCGTCCTGCACGACTATGATTCTTTACGCGCCGATCTCGACGATATGCGCGGAACGCAGCGGCGCCTTTTGAAGATCGCGCTGGTCGAAAGCGTCGCCTCGTACGGACCGATTGGTGCCATCGCCCGGTTCCGTGAAAAGTACCCCGCAGTGTCGTTCAACCTCGAGCTGATGCCAGCGCCGCAAGTCACCGACGCTGTTCGGAAGAAACAATTCGACATCGGCCTCGCTTTTTGCGCGGAGCCCGCTGCAGATATCGCGATCCTCGCGGGCGTTCCCGAACCGATCATGCTTGCGGTGCCGCGAGGACACGAACTCGCCGGGACCAGGAGCGTGAGATTGACCGGTCTGGCCGGACTGGCGCTTGGGCTTCCTGACTCCGATTTCGGCGTAAGGCGGATTTTCGATCGCGCCTGCGCGCGCGCTGGACTTCCTCTATCGCCGGTGTTGACAAGCAACGTCTTCGAAACGCTTCGCGATTTTGTCCGTTGCGGTGCCGGCGCGGCGATTCTCCCCATGCGCGCGATCGCGCGTCACCGACAGGCAGGAGATATAGTACCCGTTGCACTGGAAGACGCCGAGTTTCGAGACACGACCATTGACATTGTGGTGCGCCGCGGACGGCTGCCGCGCGTCGTGAAAGCGTTTGTCGACGTACTTGTTGCAGAGATAAGATCGCTGGATCGCTGCAATGAAGGAGACGGGAATGGCGCTCGAAATGCGTGAGAAATGCGAGCGCTGCGATGAGGCGCTGCCGCGGGACAGCGCGGGCGCGCGCATCTGTTCATACGAATGCACCTTCTGTCGTGCCTGTGCCGATGCAATGAACGGGCGTTGTCCCAATTGCGGCGGCGAACTTGTCGCCCGGCCGCAACGCGAGGCCCGCAAGTAGACCGGCAGACGGAGGCGGCTTACATCACCATTGGCTGGGCAAAGGCCACGCGCTGCGGTTCGCGGCGCCAGACATCCGACACGTCAACGTAGAGAACGGTGGGAATTCTGTTTCATAGCAAGGCGTGTGGACTCTGGCCCTGCGGAAGCTCGCTCAGGGCCGGCGCATAACCGGCTGGGCTTGGGCGCAACATTGATGCAGTACCAATTCTGTCGGTGGGTTGGACGTCAGGAGCTGCGATGCCATGCCGGCGTGAGTGATCGCCAAACACCCGGAACTTCGATGCGTTCCCGGACGCAACCGAACTTTCATCGTTGACAGATGGAGTTTGTGGGAGGACACTTTGAACGTCGCGAAACGCGAGAGCCGGCGCCCAAAGAGGCTGGAAACGCGTGCGCCGGAATCCGGTTTCGCCAAACGTGACGGGCGACAAGGAGGTTTCCGCATGGACGACACTCCGCCGGGCATATTATCCGGGCTCTGCGCAAGGCAGGCCCACAACCGGTCGGGAAGCAACGCCGGTTGCCGCCACACAGTTGAAACTTTCTGAAAGCGGGCATTGCCCGCAACCGATTCCGCTTTATGCGGAATGAGAAAGCCCGGACCGAACGGCCGGGCTTTCGATTTGCTGGCATCACTTTGCCATGGACCATTCTTATAGACTAGAAATCTGGACCAGATCTTTGGGCCAGGACGAAAGAAGTGCTGATTTCGGTAGCAGAGGCCAAGGGGCGGCTGAATGAATTGGTGCGGCGCTAGGCGCCGCCTACGAAAAATGGGCAAAGGGCAGGCATGCAGCGCAACTGAACATGGGTGACTGTTTCGCCTAGTCGTTGGAAAAGAAAACAACTGCCCGTTGCTGTTCGTTGGCAAGGACTCTTCTCGAACGGATGTGACCAGCGTTCTATAACGTTTTTTTCGGAGATGGGGCCAACTCAGTGCGCGATCTGACAACGGGAAGCATCGGCGGGCACCTGATCCGCATGGCACTACCCATCATGGCGGGAATGATTTTTCAGACCGCCTATTATCTCGTCGACCTCTATTTTGTTGCACATGTCGGACCGGCGGCCATTGCCGGCGTGGCGGCGGCGGGCAACGTCGTAATGCTCGTTCTGGCGCTGACGATGATGCTCGGTGCCGGTACACTCGCGCTCCTCTCGCACGCGGTCGGTCGCAAGGA
This sequence comes from Rhizomicrobium sp., assembly GCA_035308485.1. Lineage (GTDB taxonomy): Bacteria > Pseudomonadota > Alphaproteobacteria > Micropepsales > Micropepsaceae > Rhizomicrobium. The sequence continues at coordinate 27,773 of DATGGN010000152.1, read as the reverse complement.
TCAGGCGGAATCAAACCTCGTCTTCAACCAGGCGAACGCGGTTGGCGTCCTCCTGTCTGGCGTGACACTGATCGCATTCTATCCCCTCGCGCCGGTGTACATGGCCAACGTCGGTGCGGACGCAGCCACCGCCGAGGCTGGCCGCGTGTATCTGTATTGCTATATCCCCGGGCTCGCGCTCCAGTTCATCATGACGGCATTGGCCTCCGCGTTGCGCGCGACGGGAATCGTCCAGGCTCCGATGCTCATTTCGGCTGCGAGCCTTACCATCAACATCGTGCTCGCGCCGGTCCTGATCGCCGGCTGGGGAACCGGTCATCCCCTTGGCGTGCTCGGTGCGGGACTGGCCAGTTCGATTGCCGTCACCGCCGGCTTTGTGATGCTCGGCATCTATTTCTTCCGGTTCGAGTCCTATGTGCGCCTCGATTTTCGGGCGTGGCGGCCGCGTTGGCAGATCTGGAAGCGCCTGCTCTTGATCGGCGTTCCTGCCGGTGGCGAATTCATCCTGATGGTCGTGTACGCGAGCATCATTTATTGGGCCATCCGGCCGTTCGGAACGGATGCGCAGGCGGGCTACGGCGCCGGTTCGCGCGTCATGCAGGCGATTTTCATGCCGGGCTTTGCGCTTTCCTTCGCCGCGGCGCCGATCGCCGGCCAGAATTTCGGCGCGAAGAACTGGGAGCGGGTGCGTCACACGTTCCGCGCCGCCGTTGTCGCAAGCACCGCGATCATGATTGTGTTGATGCTCATCTGCCAATGGCGTCCGGACGCATTGATCAGGATTTTTTCGAACTACCCCCCCGTGGTTGCGGAGGGTGCCGAGTTTCTGCGCATCATTTCGTGGAATTTCATCGGGGCGGGAATCATCTACAGCTGTTCGGGCATGTTCCAGGCGCTCGGCAACACCTGGCCCGCGCTCATGAGCTCGAGCTCGCGTTTCCTGACCCTTGCGCTGCCGGTTGTCCTGCTGTCGCTCCAGCCGGGGTTCCGCATCGAATGGGTGTGGTACGTCTCGGTCGTCAGCGTCGTTCTGCAGGCGATGTTGAGCCTGCTGCTGATCTGGCGCGAATTCCGCCGTCGGCTGCCGGCGCCGGAGTCGACACCGGCGCCCGTCGCGGCGTAGCGTACGTCGCATGGCGACGGTGCATTTTACGCGCTGGCTCGCGGGCGTTGCGCCGGGCGAAGCGGTCGAGATCGAAGGACAAACGGTCGGGGCCGTGCTCGAACACCTGTTCGCGGAGAATGCGACAGCGCGCAATTACGTGCTCGACGAGCAGGGGCAATTGCGGAAACATGTCTGTATCTTCCTGGACGGCGAGCGGCTGGCGCATGGCGCGGCGCTCGCGGCGCCGCTTCGACCCCAATCGGAAATCTATGTGATGCAGGCACTCTCGGGAGGATAATGATGCAGGATCGCGCACTCGTGTCGACGCGCAAAGGTCTTTTCATTTATGCACGCGATGACCGTGGCTGGCGTCTCGCGGCGATGCATTTCGCCGGGTCGCCCGTGACGTTGTCGCTCGCCGACCGTCGCGACGGCGCGATCTATGCGGCGCTCAATCTCGGCCATTTCGGACCGAAGCTTCACCGCTCGGACGACGGAGGTGAGTCCTGGCAGGAGATCGCCGCGCCTTCCTTCCCACAAGGCACGGCAGATTCGCCGGCGCTGAAACAGATCTGGTCACTCGAGACGGGGGACAAACCCGGAATGCTTTGGGCGGGCGGAATTCCCGCAGGCCTGTTCGTCTCCGAGGACCGCGGCGCAACGTGGCAGCTCGTTGAGCCCCTATGGAACCGGCCTGAGCGTGCGCGCTGGTTCGGCGGTGGCTATGATGATGCGGGCATTCATTCCGTGCTCATTCACCCACGCGACCCCGACCACGTTACCGTCGGCATTTCCTGCGGCGGCGTGTGGCAGTCGGCGGATCGCGGGAAAACCTGGAGCCCGAAAACGGACGGCATGTTCGCGGTATATGTGCCGCCCGAGCAGAGAAACGACAGCGCCGTACAGGATCCGCATCGTGTCGCGCGATGTGCATCCAGTCCCGACACGCTGTGGGTGCAGCATCACAACGGGATGTTTCATTCGGCCGACGGCGCCGCGCACTGGAGCACGCTGTCACCGCCGGTCTCCGACTTCGGCTTTGCTGTTGCGGCGCATCCGAAGGATCCGCTGACGGCGTGGTTTGTACCGGCACATTCGGACCAGCGTCGTGAGCCGGTCGACGCGAAGCTCGTTGTCAACCGCACGCGCGACGGCGGGAAGACCTTCGAGACGTTCAGCGACGGTCTGCCGTCGCCCGCCTACGATCTCGTCTACCGCCATGGCCTCGATGTGGACGATGCGGGTTCTTCGCTGGTAATGGGATCGACGACGGGCGGTCTCTGGTTCTCCGCCGACGCCGGCGAAAGCTGGCTGCTCGAAGCCACGCGCCTGCCGCCGATCTACGCTGTGCGTTTCGCGTAGAGGCGTCGCGTTTCAATCCATCGGAACGCGGAGGGACGTGCTGTGCCTGCGCGAGCGGGCACGAATTTCGCGAAATTGTTTCGAAATGTTTGGACGTTAGTTTTCCCGCCGGGCAACGGCAGGTCGCGTCAACACTTTGGAAACCATTCGCCACACCACTTCACGCTGCGCAGGCGGCTGCGACGGATAGCGCGCCATGCTCGGCTTCGCCCTGCGCCGCCTGTTCGGCGCGATTCCGACGCTGCTCATTATCGTCACGATCTCGTTCTTCGTCATGCGCGTCGCGCCGGGAGGGCCGTTTGATACCCAGCGCCGCCTGCCACCCGAAATCGAGCGCAACGTTGCAGCCGCCTATCATCTCGACCGGCCGCTCTACGAGCAATATTTCCACTACCTCGACGGACTTGTGCATTTCGATCTCGGTCCGTCGTACCGCATCAAGGATTTCTCCGTCAGCCGGCTGATCGCCGAAGGTCTGCCCGTCAGTGCGCAGCTTGGCCTCTCCGCGATGGCGCTGGCGCTGGTTTTCGGGATCGGTTTCGGCGTGGTGGCGGCGTTGCGGCAGAATCGCGCCGCCGACTACGCGGTGATGTCGTTTGCGACCGCTGGCATCGCCATTCCGACTTTCGTGACAGCACCGGTTCTCACGCTCGTGTTCGGCGTCTGGGGCGTGCGACTGTTCGGCGTTGATCTGTCGCTACCCGTCGGTGGCTGGAACAATGGCGCGCTCGCCAACATGATTCTCCCCGTCACCGTGCTGGCCCTTCCGGAAATGGCGATCATCGCGCGTCTGGTGCGAGGCAGCATGGTGGAAGTGCTGCGCACCAATTTCGTGCGCACGGCACGCGCCAAAGGCCTGCCGTACAGCCGCGTCGTGTTGCGTCACGCCCTGCCTGCCGCACTGCTGCCGCTTGTCAGTTATCTGGGTCCGGCCTTCGCGGGGCTGCTCACGGGCTCCCTCGTTGTCGAGCGCATTTTCGGCATTCCCGGAATTGGTCGGTATTTTGTGGAAGGCGCGATCGGACGCGACTACACGCTCGTGCTTGGAGTCGTGATCTTCTACGCCGCTTTCATCATCATTCTCAATCTCGTCGCCGACATACTGTACGCTGTGCTCGATCCGCGCGTGAGGTTCGCACGATGAGCGCGGCTTTCGACGATACCGCGCTCGACGTCGCCTTCGACGTCAGCGGCCGAAGCCTCTGGGTCGATGCGCGGCGCCGGCTCCTTGCCAACAAGGCCGCGGTGGCCGGCATGGCGGTGTTGGTGGCGATCGCGCTCGCCGCGATCTTTGCGCCGCTCCTCTCGCCCTACGCCTATGATTCGATCGACTATTCCGTGATCTCCTGTGCACCGGACTGGTGGCCCGGGCACACCGTGCTGTGCCATGCCGGCGGCGCGCACTGGCTGGGCACCGATGCGGTGGGACGCGACCTCTTCATCCGCATTCTGTACGGCGCGCGCGTGTCGCTCGCCGTGGGCGTTGCTGCCACGATCGTCAGCCTCGTCCTCGGCGTCAGCTACGGCGCGATCGCCGGCTTCGCGGGACGACGCCTTGACGGACTGATGATGCGCTTCGTCGATGTACTCTATTCCCTGCCTTATATTTTTCTCGTCATTGTCCTGATGGTGATCTTCAACCGCAACTTCTATCTCACCTTCGTCGCCATCGGCGCGGTGGAATGGCTCACCATGGCGCGGATCGTACGCGGCGACACGATTTCCATCCGCCACAGGGAATTCATCGAAGCGGCGCGCGCGGCCGGCGTCGGCCGCTTCGCCACGATCGGCCGCCATGTCGTTCCCAACGTTGTCAGCCCCGTCGTGGTGTACATGAGTCTGACGATTCCCAACGTGATTCTCGCAGAGAGCTTCGTTTCGTTTCTCGGCCTCGGTATTCAGGAGCCGCTGACCTCCTGGGGCGTGCTGATTTCGCAAGGCGCGGACCAGATGGAATCGGCGCCATGGCTGCTGGTTTTCCCGTCGCTGTTCATGGCGGCGACACTTTTTGCCTTCAACTTCATCGGCGACGGCCTGCGCGACGCGCTCGATCCGAAGGATCGCTGATGCAGGCCGGGTTCAAACGAGGGACGGGAAACCGGGCCCCCCGCCTCGCCCAGGCCGCCGGCGCGACGCGGCCGGCGGGACACGATGTTGCCCCGGATCGTCCGCTGTTTCAGATTCGCGATCTCGACGTGCGCTTTCACACGCCCGATGGTGAAGTTCACGCCGTGAAGCGCGTTTCGCTGGAAGTGAGGCCGAGCGAGTGCCTCGGGGTGGCAGGCGAGTCGGGATCGGGAAAGAGCCAGCTCTTTCTTGCGTGCCTCGGACTTCTCGCTGCCAACGGCACCGCGACCGGCTCCGTGCTTTTTCAGGGACGGGAGCTTCTGTCTCTGGACGAACATGCACTGAACGGCCTGCGCGGTTCGCACATCACCATGATTTTCCAGGACCCGCTGACCGCGCTCACGCCGCACATGACGGTCGGCGCGCAGCTTGTCGAGGCATTGCGTGTCCATCAGCACCTATCCAATTCCGAGGCCTACCGCCGCTGTCTCGAAATCCTCCACCTCGTACGCATTGCCGATGCGCCCCGGCGCATGGCGCAATATCCGCACGAGCTCTCCGGCGGGATGCGCCAGCGCGCGATGATCGCCATGGCGACCGTTTGCGCGCCGGATCTCATCATCGCCGACGAACCGACAACGGCGCTCGATGTAACCGTACAGGCGCAAATTCTCGAGATCATGCGCGACCTGAAACGCGAGCTCAAGACCTCGATCGTGCTCATCTCGCACGACATGAGCGTCCTCGCCGGCATTGCCGATCGCGTGGCCGTCATGCGGGACGGGGTAATCGTCGAGGAAGGCGACGTCGACCGCGTCTACACGCGCCCACAGCATCCCTATACGCGCATGCTCCTTTCATCCGTGCCGCGACTCGACGCGTGCGTTCCGCCGCGGCCGCCGGCCCCGAACGCGCGGCAGACTCTCTCCGTTGCCGATCTGGGCGTGGTATTTCCGATGCGCGGCAAAGGACCTTTCGCGCGCCCCAAAAGGCTTCGCGCGGTCGACGGCGTCAGCTTCACGCTGGCGCAGGGCGAGACCCTGGGCGTAGTGGGAGAGTCGGGGTGCGGGAAATCGACGCTCGCGCGCGCCGTGCTGCAACTCTTGCCGGCCGAGACGGGAATCGTCTCGTGGTTGGGAAACGATCTTTTGCGCGCCGACGAGGCCATGATCCGAAGGTTCAGGAAGGATCTGCAGATCGTGTTCCAGGATCCGCTGGCGAGTCTCGATCCGCGCCGCACGATCGGCCAATCCATCGCCGAGCCACTCGTTGCGCTCGTTCCCGAACTGACGCGCAATGCCGTTCGCGGCCGGGTGCGTGAGGTGATGGCGCGGGTCGGGCTCGATCCGGCGTGGATCAACCGCTATCCGCACGAATTCTCCGGCGGCCAGAACCAGCGTGCCGCGATTGCGCGCGCGATCGTCGTGCGCCCGAGGCTCCTCGTGTGCGACGAGGCGGTTAGCGCGCTCGATGCCTCCATCCAGGCCCAGATCACCGCGCTGATCCTCGCGCTTCAGGCGGATATCGGAATGTCCATGGTATTCATCAGCCATGATCTGGCGGTGGTGCGGCGCATGGCGCATCGGGTGATGGTGCTCTACATGGGACGCGTGGTGGAATTGGCCGACAGCAATGCGCTGTACAAAGACCCGCGCCACCCCTACACCCGTGCATTGCTCGCCGCCGTGCCGCTGCCCGATCCGAAACGCGAGCGGACGAGACCGCGTGCGCTCCTCGCCGATGAGCTTCCGTCGCCCCTCGACACCCGCGCCGGACTGACGTTTCTCAAATCGAGGATGATCGACGATCCCGACGCTGAGCAGTATCGGCCCCGTTTGATCGCCGTCGAGCCCGGCCATTTCGTCGAGGAATTCGACGGGATGGAAGGGACGGCGGACGCATGTTCTCCCGTTGCCGCTGCCGGTTGATCCACTCCGCATGATCGCGTCAGTTCATCGCGCGCTTTCGGGCGAGGGTCAGCAGACGTTCGATTTCCGCCGCGCGCTGGTCAAGATATTCGGCGAAGCCCTCGCGCCAGCCGCGGTCGGCCTTGTTGCCGAGTTCCGCCCAGCTTCGGTACCAGCTCGCCAGTTCTCTGAGTTCGCCGGGTTGTTCCACAACCTCAAACCCGCTACTGCCGCGGAAGGGCAACGGCGAAAAACTGTACCTGCCCCTCTTTGATCAAATTCGCCGAAGTGACGCCGCCCGCTGTTGCGCGCGCGCATCGCCTGGTTAACGGCAAACGGGATGGGACATCGCCAGATCACTTGACCCTGGTCACCTTGTATGTCCTGTCGCCGTTGAGGCTGAGATTGTAGCTGCCGATGAAGCCGCGCCTGATCGTGACCTTGTTGTCCTTCGCGGGTTTTCTGAAGACCGCGTGATCGGCGTCTCCCTCGATCTGTCGCCACACCTGGCCGTTGTCGAGAAATACAATGAATTTGCCGAACGGTGTGAAGGCCACGTCGGTCACGCCGGCGGTAATGCTGTCGACCTCGGCCGCCGCCGTTTGTTCCTCCACATGCGTTGACGGCAGGCGGTCGCTGCCAAATTGCGCCGGCGTCGTCTGTTGGGTGGGGCTGGAGCCGAAGAGGCTCGACAGGTCGAAGCCGAACCAGGAGCGCTGCTCCTCGCCGGTCGGCGCGCGGTTGCCGGGAAGCGCTTGCGGCGGCGCCGCAAGCGCATCTTTCACGCGCGGCGCGAGCGCGTCGTAACAGGCAAGACGCTGGGTGCTGTCGGAGACGGAGGCACAACGGCCGAGCGCTTCGAGCACGTCCTGGGGCGCCACGGGCGGCGGCGGCGCGGCGGCCAACGCAGGAAAGGCTGTCGCACAGGCGACAAGTGTTAATGCCAAACAGCGAATATTCATCGGTTGTTAGCCCCTTTTGTGGCCCAATTCGCCTGGTCGAAGGAGCCCGATTCTAGAAGAATCGATCGGGTGTGACGAGGGCCTGAGCGACATGCAACTGCCGCAACCGCGCAGGTTCACGCGGCGCGCGCTGATGGGCGCGAGCGCCGCGCTTTTGGCTGCCGGCGGAGCGGCACTCGCGCTGCGCGGCTCGGGGTTCGGTCCCCGCCCGCAGTCCGACGACCGGACGCTGGTGCGTGGCAACAATGCCGAGCCGGACACGCTCGATCCGGCGCTCTACTCCACGTCCTACGAGGACGCGATCATCGGCGAAATGTTCGTCGGGCTGATGACCGACAACGCGGCGGCAGAGCAGATTCCGGGCGCTGCCGAAAGCTACCGCGCGAGCGCCGACGGACTCACCTACACGTTCCGGATCCGCGACCATTGCTGGTCGGACGACGTCCCCGTGACGGCCGAGGATTTCGTCTGGTCGTTTCGCCGCGTGCTCGATCCCAAAACCGCGGCACAATACGCATCGCTTTTCTATCCCATCGTGAATGCCGAAGCGGTGAATGGCGGACATCTGCCGCCCGAGGCGCTGGGTGTTCGGGCGCTGGATGCGCGCACGCTCGAAATCCGCTTCGCGGTGCAGGTCCCCTATGTCGAAAAGCTGCTCTCCCGTCCCTGTTTCTATCCGGTTCCGCGCCATGTCGTGCAGCGCTACGGCGAAAACTGGACCGACCCCGGCAAGATGATCGGCAACGGCCCGTACAAGCTCAGGGAGTGGGTCCCGAACGAGCACATCGCGCTCGAATGGAATCCCTGCTTTTACGAGGCGAACAGGGTAAAAGTGCGTCGGGTGGTGATCCAGCCGACGCAGGATTACGCCGCCGCGCTGATGCGCTTTCGCACCGGCGCGCTCGATATCGACGTCGATGTGCCGTCACAGGACATCGGCTGGGTCAAGCGCAATCTGCCGGGATCGATGCACATATCGCCCTATGCGCTGACGGAATACGTGCTTTTCAACGTACGTGCGAAACCGGTCGACGATGTGCGTGTACGGACCGCCCTCTCGCTCGCCATTGACCGCGACACGATCGTCTCCAGGGTCATGGGAGCGGGCGAAGCTGCCGCCTGGTCGTTCGTGCCGCCGCACATGCCGAACTATCCCGCTACGGCGGGCCTGCGCTTTCGCCACATGCCCATGCAGGAGCGCCGCGCCAGCGCGCGCGCACTGCTCGCCGCGGCGGGCTATGGGCCTTCGCAGCCGCTCGCGTTCGATTTCAACATTACGACCGAGTCGACCACGCGGCTGGTCGCCGTGGCCCTGCAGTCGATGTGGAAGGCGATCGGAGCGGATGTACGCATCGTGCCTTCCGACGAAAAAGACCATTACAACCTGCTCCTCAAGCAGAACTACTCCGTCGCCTGGGCGGCGTGGGTCGCCGACTATCTCGACCCGAAGAACTTCCTCATGCTCGGCGCCACCGGTTCGGGTCTGCTCAACAACGGCGCCTATTCGAATCCGAAGTTCGACGCGCTGATCGCCCGCTCCGATGCGATTGCCGACGCAGGCGCCCGCGGGCAATGTCTGGCCGAGGCCGAGCAGATCATGCTCGACGACGCGGCCTTTGCGCCCATCTATTTCGGCGTCACCCGGACGCTGGTTTCGCCGGCCGTCAGGGGCTGGGTGGACAACCCCGTCAACATCCATCGCACCCGCTGGCTGTCCCTCGACCGCACCCGCGCGCTGGTTTGATCGGCATCCGCGCTGTGCAGGGCCCCACAGCGTGGCATCCAGGTCACGAACAGGGAAAAACACGCGTTGCACAGGCGCGCGAAGCCATAACAGCGATTTTATCAGCGAATAACAGCGAAATGCGACAGAAACGCGCGGGGGCAGCCGGCGCGCACGGTGTACCGAAACAAACCGTGGCCGTTCGCGGAATGTACGCATATGACTCGGCGGAGAGGCGAGTAGCGTTCCTCCCCCATCTCGCTTCGCGCGACGGGGAGGAAACGCGCCTGCTCCGCACCGGCGCGAGCAACTCGTTTCTTCAAGTCCTGCCGGCACGGTTGTACTTGTCCCAGGCGCTCCACAGGATGCCGCCCAGAAAGCAGATCGAACCGATCCAGCTGTTGTACTGACTCTTTGCAAGCAGGCCATGCGCAACGAGCCAGCCGCCGCCGAAGGTGGCGAAGTGACGGACCAGACCTGCGAACATGTCGCGCGCAAAGTTTGAAATGAACATGCGGGTGTCTCCCTGATGTGTTTGCACGCGGAGACGCGGAGGGCGCGGAGGAAGAGAACGTGAACCGCCAAGACGCAAAGACGCCAAGGAGTCTGTTTTGCTCGCTGCCGCGGCGTTGTGGCTGCAGCAAGTCTTATGCGCGCATTCGCGCGCGAACTTGTTCCTGGTGTTCTTGGCATCCTGGCGGTTGATGACTCCGCGTCTCCGCGTGCAGGTTTCTTGCGAATTAAAGAAGCGAGGTGGCAGTGGCGGTCTTGACGAGCGCGAGCGCCAGATTGACCAGGAATTCGAGCAGCGTATTGCCGATCGATTTGCCGCTCGCTTCCACCGCTTCGAGCACGAGATCCTTCGCGTTGGCGAATTTCTCCTGTCCGGAAATCACCAGCGACGCCTGGGCGCTTACCGCGTCGATGGCGGCGCCGAGGAACTGCCCGACGGCCGATTCCGCCTCGGCGACGAGACCGGGTTCGATACTGTTCCAGAGCGTTGCCGCTTTGCCCTCCACCTGGGAAAGCTCGCGCTTCCCCCAGTCGATGATGCATTGAAACAACGACGGCGCCGGCGGAGCCGGCGCTTTGGTATCAGTCATGATGGTTCCTTTGCGAAAGAATGGTCGCGGTGAATCCGCGCCATCGGTGACGGGCCGAAACGCCGGTCCGTCGCCGCCAGCGCGTTTTGCTGATTGGCGTTTTGTTGACTTCTGCGGGGATTTCGCTACCTACGCGCGACCTTTGCCGAGGGGCTCGCGTCTTGTCTTCACCGCACCGCAGGCGCCGCCGTTTCGCACAGCCGCAGGAAGACGGGGAAGGCTTGATTCGGGCGCCCGAGCTTGGGCGCAACGGCCATCGGGACAAGCTCGAGCAGCATTTCGGTCCGTTGAAGCGAGAGGTTTCCCGGCTTCCGCAGAACGTCTCTTTTGTCTTTCTCTGTTTCCTCAACCGCTCCGGCTCGAACTACCTCGCCGAGCTGCTTGCTTCGGGCGGTCAGTACAACCGCGCGATGGAGATCCTGAATTATCCCGCGGTCATCGAGATGTCGCAGCGCCGCGGCTTCGCGCGCTTTCAGGATTTTTTTTCCGACACCGTCGTTCGCCACCAGAAATCGGAGCGGTTTTTCGTCAAAGCGGCGCTCCAGCATCTCGATATTCTCACGAGGGCGGGCGTGCTCGACCAGATCGCCGAGCGGTCGCGGTTCGTCATGATCGAGCGCAACGACGTGCTGGGGCAGGCGATCAGTTTTGCCATCGCGTTTGCCACCGGCGCATTCAGCTCCGAGGCGGAAGGGTCTGGCGAGCCCCACGAGGTCGCCTATTCGCGCGAGAGGCTCGAGCGTCATATTTACGGCATCGCCCACTCCCGGCAGCAGTTTGCGCAATTCTTCGGCCGCAACGGCATTGTGCCGCTGCGCGTGATGTACGAACAGCTCGTCGCCGATCCTGAAGGCGAAGTTGTCAGGCTCGCGCGCGACCTCGGGCTTTCGAATTTCCGTCTCGACATGTCCAGACTGCGCCTCGAGCGCCAGGCGGGTCCGGTGAACGAGGAGTGGCGCCGGCGCTACCTGTCCGAACGGAAGTAACGCTTTTCGGGAAGGCACGCCTGGCGCGGAGGCCGCGGAAATGCGCGAGCAACACCGATAGACACGACGCAAGGGCCCAGGAAGGAATCGCGCGCGAAGCGCGCGCAAACGGATTTCAGTCCCTTGCCGGTACGCGATAAGTGCCTGCATCCACTGCGCGGCCTCTGCGTCCACGGCGCTGTGCCTTTTTGTGTACGCTGCTACGTAAGTTCCCCGGAAGAGCACCGGTTGCCGAACCGGCCGGTGGGATCACGTCCCTGGACCAGGGCGGCGGCGGGCTCCCGTTCGTGTCGGGCAGCGGATGGCAAGGCGCCGCCTGATTGTACGGAGCGGGGGCGCTGCCTAGGTTCCGCGGGTTCAAGGCGGGCTGCGTATGGCAGTGGCGTTCGACGGGCGCGAGCATTCTCTCCAGGGATTGGTGCGCCGGTACTGGACAGCGTTTACGAAAACGGTGATCGGCGACGTCATAGCCACCGTCATCGCGATAACCGGCATTTCCGCGCTTTTTCTGGCCGGCTCGTTTGGCGTGATCTGGCTGACGCGCATCGCCACAGCCATCTGGAATCTTCTGGGATGAATACCGCGGCGCGGCCGCGACGAGGGAGCGATAGCCGCGCGCGTCGAGGCAGGTGAGGCCCGACAGAGAGTGTCCGGCGGGTTCTGTGTTAACTATTGTTGATCCCGTTAGGGAGACGCAGCAGATTCGGTCTTTCCGGTTTCCTGAAGCCTGATCTCCTTCAGACCCTTGAGAACCGACTTCCGCTCCTGCTCGAGAGACTGGAGCTCCTTTCGCAATGCGACGAGGTGTTGATTGTTGTAGATCATTTCCTCGATGACATGCTTCGAGGCTTCGCCGCCGGATTCCTTGAGGGATCGTTTCCGCGTTGCGATTGCCGCAATCTCGGCCTTGACCCGCGGAATGCGGTGCTCGATGTAGATCTTGCGCGATCGGAATCGCTTCACCTGGTCGTTGTCACTCTGCTCTTGCGAGGCGGTTGGCATTGGCGTCGGCGTCCCTGTCCAGAATCGGCGTAAAAGTGAAGATGGCGTCATCTCTATCCGCAGACGGGTATTAAGACAAGTTTCGTGACATGCCCGTGACGGGACTGAGCGGCCCGCGCTGTTTGAAAAGGCAGCATCGGCGCACGTACAAGCTGTTGGTAGGCGGTTCCTAGGCGGCCGCACACAGCCGCACACAGCCGCAAGTTGCTGCTTCGGCTGCTCGGCGGCGCCGGGTAGGGCACAGACCAGCCTTTTGCGGCTCGCCCGTGCCTTGCCCGGGGTATGATCGCGGCGATGCCGGAGAGCAAAAACGCTCTGGAAACCGGCGCCGCCGCTAACCATAATCCAACCGGCAGAGCAGGGAGGACCAGGAAACCGGAAAGCCGGCCGTCGGCAAGTGAGGCAAGTCGAATGGAACGACCAGCGCATTTGATAATTCAGCGGGAGCAGCTGAGGCCCGCGGCGGTCGCGTGCGCGCTGGTGATTGAGTTCGTGGCGATCTACCTCATCGCGACCGGCCTCGCCATTCACGGCTTCCGGTTTTTTCCGCAGGCGGTCCAGGTCGACTTCTTGACTACGCCGCCCAGGACGCCGCATCTGGTCCTGCCGGAGCTCAAGCTGGTCCCGCCGCCGACACCGGACGTGGTTCAGCCGGACATTCAGATTCAAACGCCGAAGCCGGCGCCGCACATCACGGTGGTTGCCAGGGCGCATCCCCATCCGGTCGCGCAGGCGCCTGTACAGATCGTCGTCGTGCCGGCTCCGCCCGCCCCGCCAAGGCCCCGGGGCATCACGGCGCCCGTCGAGATCGGCGCCGCCCACAGTTGCGAGAAGCGATATCCCGCCGTGGCTCTTCGCCTCAATCAGGAAGGCATGACGACCGTCCGGTTCACGGTCAACGCCGACGGGACGGTTTCGAATGTACGCATTGCGAAATCGAGCGGCCACCAAATGCTGGATGAGGCGGCGATTGGGTGCGCGACCGCCTGGCGGTACAGGCCGGCCCTCGAGGACGGGCGGCCCGTCACCGCTCCGTGGACGGCCAACGTCCAGTGGAAGCTCAAGAACGGCTTGCCGGCGTAAGCTTGCGCCGTGCCGGCGCTCTCCGGCGCAACAGGAACCCGTCAGTCTTGCTCCACTCCGAAGTCCGGGTAGGGTCGTAATTCGGACACTACCGAAGTCCGGATTGCCTTGGCCGCAGAAAGCAGGAGCGCTAACGTATCGGGGAAGGGACCACGTTCATGGAACTGTCACCGCCAGGGAGCGAGGGTGGCGTTTCCGGCTATGAAGAGTCGCCCTTCGTACGGTCGTGTTCGTACCGGGCCAGGATGAACAGGGGAGAAAATCATGAAAACCATCTTCATCGCAGTGCTTGCAGGTATCGCCGGCTGCGCAGCCATTCAGCCGGCCGCAGCCGCGAATGCCGTCACCTGGAAGGAAAGTGTGCTTCACGCCTTCGACGGCGCGAGCGGGGCAGAACCGGTCGCCGGCGTGATCGATGTGAACGGCACGCTCTACGGGACGACGTCGCTGGGCGGCGCATACGCCGTCCGTCGCAATCGCGGCGGGGGCACCGTGTTCTCGCTCGACTCCCGCACCGGCGCGGAGACGCTGCTTTGGTCCTTTGGCAAGCCCGCCCGGCTTGGCTCCGGGCCGATGGCCGGCGTGATCGATGTGAACGGCACGCTCTACGGAACGACGATCGACGGCGGTTGCCGCGGATGTGGAGGAACGGTGTTTTCGCTCGACCCGGCTACGCGCACGCACAAGGTGCTGTACGGTTTTCCCTGCAGCGGGAGCCAATGTCCGGATGGCGCGCAACCTGTTGCCGGCTTGATCAGCCTGAACGGCCTGCTGTACGGCACGACGACGTATGGCGGACTTGGCGCGGGCACGGTTTTTTCGGTTGATCCCGGGACCGGCGCCGAGACGGTGCTCTACGCATTCGCGGGCGGCTCCGACGGGGCCGAACCGGTGGGCAGTCTGGTTGCCGTGAACGGCATACTGTACGGAACGACCTCTGCCGGCGGCGGCAGCGGCAACAACGGGATCGTGTTCTCCGTCGACCTGGCTACCGGTATCGAGACGGTGGTTCACGCGTTCGAGAAGACCGATGGATTGGGACCGACCGGCCTGATCGATGTGAACGGCACACTGTACGGAGTGGCGGGCTTTGGAGGCAACCTGAACACCGGGTGCTACGGCGGCAGCCTCGGCTGCGGGACCGTGTTCTCCATCGACCCGGGCACCGGCGCAATTACGGTGCTCTATGCCTTCAGCGGCCCGGACGGCTCGGAACCCGACGGCCTGGTTGACGTGAAGGGCATGCTGTACGGAACAACCTTCTGGGGCGGCGCGAAAAGCGGCGACGGCGGCGGAACCGCGTTCTCGCTCGACCCGGCTACCGGCGCGGAGACGGTGCTCCATTCCTTTACGGGCGGCAGCGGCGACGGACTGTACCCGGAACCCGGCCTGATCAACGTGAATGGCAAATTGTATGGCACCACTTACTACGGTGGCGGCGACGACAACGGGACCGTGTTCGTGCTGAAAAAGACGAAATAGGCATCACAACCCGGGGGAAGATGATGAATCGTAGTGCTCTCGCCGCTGTTGCGGGCGCGTTTATTTTTTGGACGGCTTTCCCTGTTTCGCCGGCCGGGGCCGCAACGGAAACGGTCGTCTATTCCTTTTGCAGCCAGATAAAGCGGGGGCACTGCAGGGATGGCGCAGCTCCCAACGGCGATCTGATGGAAGCGAACGGCACGCTTTATGGCACCACCGGGGGTGGTGGGGCCTGTCGACGCAGTTCCGGCACGGTGTTCGCGCTGGATCCGAAGACCGGCAAGCTCACCACGCTGCATTCGTTTTGCGATCCGGCCACGACCGGGGACGGCGCCGACCCGGCCTCCGCGCTCATCCTCACAAGTGGAACATTGTACGGCACCACCGAGGGTGGCGGCATCTACGGCAAGAGCAAAGCCGGAAATGGCACGGTGTTTTCGCTTGATCCGGCGACCCTCTCCGAGACGGTGCTCTACCGCTTCCAGGGCGGCACGGATGGCGGAGCTCCCCGCGCCGGTCTGATCGATGTGAACGGCACGCTGTACGGCACGACGTTTTGGGGCGGCAAGAAAGCCGGAATCTGCACAATCGGCTGCGGCACGGTCTTTTCGCTCGATCCAGACACCGGCGCCGAACAGGTGGTGTACGCGTTCCAGGACAATCTCGACGGGGCAGGGCCGAATACCACGCTGGTCGATGTGAACGGCATCCTTTACGGCACGACGCAGGCCAACAACGGCACGGTGTTTTCGTTCGATCCCGCCACCGGCGCGGTAACGACCGTCTACACCTTTCACGGCAACACGGACGGCAGCTATGTTCAGGGCGGGATGGTCGGCCGGAAGCACACCCTGTACGGCACGACGGCGGAGGGCGGGACAGACGGCTACGGCATCGTCTATGCGATCGATCTGCGAACCGGCGCCGAAACGGTGCTGCATTCGTTTGGCGGCGTCGCTGTCGGCGACGGTCGCAACCCTTACGGCAGGTTGATGATCGCCAACGGCATGCTTTACGGCACGACACAGGTTGGCGGCAGCGACAGTTGCGGAATAGACGAGGGCTGCGGGACGGTGTTCTCCGTAGATCCCTCGAGCGGAACGGAAACCGTGCTCCATGCCTTCGGCTCGCTCCCGGACGGGCAATGGCCGGACGCCGGCCTCATCGATGTAAAAGGTACGCTGTACGGCACGACCGATCTCGGGGGCGCCCACAACGAAGGAACCGTGTTCGCGATCACGCCGTGACCGGGGACCGCGGGCGTCCTCGCCCGCATCGCGCAGAGCAAGCCAAGCGAGCGGAGCGCGAGATTTTGTTGCCGTCTCGGCGGCCTTCGAGGCCACCTCACCGGAGGCGGGCGAGGCCCGCGGTCCCGGGAAAGGCGCACCACAAGATTCATTGCTTTGTTGGCTTGTTACCAATGATAGTGTCGCCCGTTCGTCAGAAATGCGTCAGGCTGCGCGCACAAGAGGGAGAATCATAGTGAACCGTATGGCTCTCGCCGCCGTTGCGGGCGCGCTCATTTTTGCTGCCGCTTTTCATGTCTCGGCGGCCAGGGCGGCAACGGAAACGGTCGTCTATTCCTTCTGCAGCCAGACGCACAGAGCCGGCTGCAGGGATGGGGCAAGTCCGGATGCAGGCTTGATCAGCGTCAGAGGCATTCTTTACGGCACCACGTCCCGCGGTGGCGATTGTGGCGGCGGCGAAGGCACGGTCTTTTCGCTTGATCCAAAGCAGGGGACGCTCACGACGCTGCATTCCTTCTGCGATCCGCGGATATCGAAGGACGGTTCGCGTCCGGAAGCAGGGGTAACCTGGGCGAACGGAAAGTTGTACGGCACCACCATTGGTGGCGGCAACGCGCGTGAGCGGACGGCGGGTGGCGCCATTCGAAGCGGCGTGACACCGCGGGTGCGCGGTCTGGGCACCGTTTTTTCCGTTGATCCCGCGACCGGCTCCGAGACGGTCCTTCACCGCTTCCTGGCTCACAGCGACGGGGCGTATCCCGAAGCCCGGGTGATCGAACTGTCCGGCACCCTTTACGGCACAACGACACAAGGGGGCACCCTCTGCAGCGGCCATGGCTGCGGCACCGTGTTCTCGCTCGATCCCGCCACCGGCGCCGAAACGGTGGTTCATGCCTTTGGCAGGAAGGGCGACGGCCGCCGGCCGCCGGCCGGGCTCAACCATGTGAACGGCATCCTTTACGGCACGACACCGGAAGGCGGCGCCTACGGTGGAGGCACGGTGTTTTCGCTCGACCCGGCCACCGGCGCGGAGAGGGTGGTCTATTCCTTTTGCGCGGTGAACTTTCCGAGTTGTACCGACGGCCAGGGGCCTGCCGCCGCGCTGCTCGGCCGGAACGGCCTTCTCTATGGCACAACCGACGCGGGCGGCGCGAGCGCCGCTGGCACCGTGTTTTCCGTCGATCCCGGCACCGGCGTGGAGACGGTTCTCTACTCCTTTTGCACCCAATCCAACTGCGCCGACGGCAAGTACCCGGAAGCCGGCCTGATCGACGTGAACGGCGTCCTGTACGGAACGACCTATTTTGGCGGCAACGGGACTTATGACTGCGAGACCGGCACGAGCTGCGGGACGGTTTTTTCGCTGGACCCCTCGACCGCCGAAGAGACGGTGCTTCATTCCTTTTGCAGCCAGTACGGTTGCCCGGATGGCGCATACCCGAACGCGGGGCTCGTCGAACTGAACGGTACGCTCTACGGCACGACGCCGGATTACGGCGCTCACGGGCGCGGAACGGTCTTCGCGATCACGCTCGCGGGTCCGGGAAATGGTGCGGGACGAGCCCATGCGTCTGATCGTTGATGATGCCCGCTCGATGGAAATGCGCTAGGCTGCGCACACACAAGGGGGAGTATCCATGAGGAATCGCATTGCACTCGCCGCTGTTGGGGGCGCGTTTACTTTTTCAGCCGCGTTCCCTGTTTCGCCGGCCCGGGGCCGCAACGGAAACGGTCGTCTATTCCTTTTGCAGCCAGGGAGGAAATTGTGCAGACGGGGCTCTTCCCGAAGCGGGATTGGTCAGCGCGAAAGGCAAGCTTTATGGCACGACCTGGAGAGGCGGCAAACGCGGTACAGGCACTGTCTTTTCTTTCGACTCCCGGTCCGGTGCGGTTGAGACGCTGTACTCGTTCCCGGCAGGCAGGTATGGCACCGAACCGTCCACGCCAGTGGCCTATTTGCACGGAAAGCTATACGGCACGACCATCGATGGCGGCAACAAGAGCTGCCCTCATGGCTGCGGGACAGTATTTTCGGTCGATCTGGCGACCGGCGCTGAAGCTGTGGTCTACGATTTCCGTGGCAGCAACGTCGATGGCGCGGGTCCTGATGCGGGTCTCATCAGACGATCCGGCTTGCTCTATGGCACGACGGTGGGTGGTGGCGCCCATCACGGAGGAACAGTCTTTTCGCTCGATCCCGTGACGGGAACGGACACGGTACTTCACGCTTTTGGCCATGGCGAAGACGGCGCGTGGCCGATTGCCAGTCTGGCTCATGAGGGCGGGATCCTTTACGGCACAACAGAGTTTGGCGGCGCTTTCGAATGGGGCACGGTGTTTTCGCTGGACCCTGCCACCGGTGCGGAGAGGGTGCTGTATTCCTTCTGCGCCAGCGAGTCCAAGTGTACGGATGGACAGCAACCGGGCGGGCTGATCGCCCTGAACGGCACTCTTTATGGGATGACACCTGCGGGCGGTACCAGCGGAGGCGGGGTGGTGTTTTCGTTTGACCTGCGCACTGGTGTGGAGAAGGTGATTTATTCGTTTTGTGCTCAGCAGAATTGTACGGACGGGTATAGTCCGGTGGGCGAGCTTCTCGCGCTCAAAGGGATTTTATATGGGGCAACCACCTTTGGTGGCCACGGCTCTTATTCCTGCGATGGCGGAGCCTGCGGAACGGTTTTCTCGCTGGACCCCTCGACCGGCACAGAAACCGTACTTTATTCCTTTTGCAGCGACGGTGATTGCGTGGACGGCGCATACGCCAACGGAGTCATTGATATTAAGGGAGAGTTGTACGGTACAACCGGTAGCGGGGGTGCTTATAACGAAGGAGCCGTGTTCGGGATCACGCCGTGAGCCGGATCGCGGGCGCCCTCGCCCTCGCGGGGAGGTCGAAATTTGCGGAGCAAATTTCGGGTGGGGATTGCCCGGCGCGCATATGCCCCCAACCGGAAAATGCCGAAAGGCGTTCTTTACGGGACAACGAGTTCCGGCGGCGGACACGCATTCGGCTCTGTCTATTCCTTCGACCCGGCCATGGGTGTGGAGACCCAGGTTTATGCGTTCAGGCGCGCAAGCGGGGGCGCGCCCAACGACCTCCTCGCCGTGAAGAGGAGGCTGTACGGCACGACATGGGATGCCGGCCCCCACAACGGCGGCACCGTGTTTTCGCTTCGTCCGTGAGGCAGGAGCGGGTTCATCTCCCCGCTGTCCCGTTCGGGGGATCGGGATGCTGAATAGCACGCCCTGGCCGATGGCGCCGCCGGCCGCCGTTGTGCCGTACAATCTGCTGTCGACCTGGCTCAGGCCCGCGAGGGGGTTTTGTCCGTCGGTGCGATCCTTGCGGTGACAGAAGGTGTAGAGGCCCGTCACGGTCCCGGTACCGGGATCGAATTACCCCGCATCAGGTGCGGGGGGAGGCAAGTCACTGACACGTACTACTTCAACCCTATCAGACATCGCCGCAGCTTCACGGCGTACACGTCCTTTTCCCAATTCACCCACGAAGGATCCGGCACGCCTTCCACCTCGATCACCTCGCGGAAGCCGACGCCGCGCATGAGGTCGATCAGTCCGCGATAGGTGGGATGCAGCTCGGCGTTGATGGCGCCCGCCGCGTGTTCGAGCGGAATGAGCTGGCCGAAGCCGAGCAGGAATCCCGAAAAGGGTTCTCTGTGCGTGATGGTGTCGATCACCGCGATTCCGGTGCAGAGCTGGTAGCAGAGTTCGACGAGTTCCCACGGCCGCGTCACATGGTACATGAGGCCGAGGCAAAGCACGATGTCGTAGCGCCGCCCGGCTTCCGCGTAGATGTCGCCCTGTACAAACTCCGCGGCGTTGACGCCGAGGTGCCGCCGGAGCAACCCGGCCTTTTCGATGTTTTCCGGACGCAGGTCGACGCCGCGCGCGCGCGCCGCGCCGCGCGCGAGCAGGTCGAGCGAAAAGGCGCCGTGGTTGCAGGCAAGGTCGAGCACGCGCGTGCCTGCGAGCGCGCCGCCATAGAGCGCCGCGATGGCGCCGTCGATCGCGTTCATGCGATAGAGCATGCGCTGGCGCGCCGTACGCTGGATGCCGGTTTCGCCCGCGATCGCGCCGAGCGTCGATTGCCCGTGGCCGAGGTCGAACCAGTAGCCCCATTGATGCGTGCGAATCTGTGCGAGCAGCGCCGGATCGAGCGGACGCGACTGCGCGAGGCCCATCGCCGGCGGCAGCGCGCCGCAATCGGGAACCGTGACCGTGGGGAGCAGCCGCTCGAGCGGCAGAAGGTCGGCCTTGCGCAGCGCCGCCGTCCATTCCGCGTAGCGGTTGCCATGTTGTGCGCGATCCGCGGTGTCGAACCGCCCCCATTGCGCAAGTTCCGTCCGCACGGCGCTGCCGCTCGACGCAACATTATCGAGCGAAGGCGTGCCGGGTCTGGCTTCCATGGGCAGGGCCGTCCGTTACGAGCAAAAACGTGCTAGGTTTCCTAACATGCCGGACGGCGGACCGTCAGACCCGGAGACGGCTTAATGGAATCGCGTGTGGAAGGTGCGGGGATGCGGCTTTTGACAACAGCGGCTCTCGCAGCCGGCGTTTCGTTCCTGTCCGGCGCCGCGTTGGCGCAGTCCGCACCTTCTTCGCCGGCAACGACGCCAGGCAAACCGGAGACGGTCATCGTCACCGGCCATCGGTCCCGGCAGGATATCGACACCATCGTCTCGCAATTCGTCGATATGCACGCGGCGACCAACCGCAAGACCGGCCAGTACATGCGCGACGATATCGGGCCGGTCTGCCCCATCACGCTGGGGCTGCCGCAGGCGTTCGACGATTTCGTTACGGCCCGCGTGGTTCAGGTGGCCGCAGGCGTCGGCGCCAAAACGGACGCGACCGGGAAATGCAAACCCAACATCGAGATCCTGTTCACGGATGAACCCGAAGCGGTCGTGAAATCGCTCGCCGACCGGACACGGGGCGCGATTCTCGGCATGCATTACGTACACGAGACGCCGCGTCTTCTCGAAGTCACCCACCCGATCCAGGGCTGGTACGTCACCGCCACGCGCGTAATCGACGACTCGATCGCGCCGGTTACGAGCATCGAGCCGGACGGGACCACGCAATCCGGGCCCGACAGGATTCCGAGGCTCGACAGCGCCTACTTCGTCGCACCCGCGCGGGTGGCCCTTGGCACAAGGATTCCCGGCCGGCGCATCAGCTCCATCGTCAATGTCCTGATCGTTGCCGATATCCGGCAGCTGGGCGGGCACGAGATCGGCCCGGTGGCCGACTACATCACGATGCTGGCGCTATCCGAGCCGCGTTCGCTCGACCAGTGCAACGACCTGCCGAGCATTCTCGACCTGTTGTCTTCCGGATGCGCATCGCGCGCGAAGCCCGAGCACCTCACCGACGGCGACATGGCCTACCTGAAGGGTCTCTACGCCGCGGATCTCGGCGCGACGACGAATTCGATGCAGAAGGTCAGCATACAGAACGGGATGGAAGACCGGATGGAAAACGGCCCCGCCGCCGGCGCGGGCAATTCGAAATAGGCGCCGTCGCAGGCTTCAACGCAAATGTGCGCGCGGGAGACGCGGAGCGGAATGAAAGCGCCGACGCAGCCGAAAATGTGCAAACGGGTTGCCGCAATCCATCGCCGACGCTGCTATATTGTGCGTATGGCAAAAAAGCGTGACGGTGGCGGTCCGAGCCCTGCTGCCATTTCCCGATGGGAGAATGAGGGCGGCGCCCTGGGAACGCACCTCAACCGCCCTCGCGATCCCGTCCGGCCACGCAAGCTGGTCGGGGATAGGCCCGGCGATACGGCCGCCAGACAAATTGCCTCGTTCCTTTCCAGGTTCGATCCGACGGTATCGAAAGTCATGACGTCCGCGCGGGCGGCACTCCGCAGGCGATTTCCGACGGCAATCGAACAGGTCTACGACAACTACAATTTCTTCGTCATCGGGTTCTGTACGACGGAGCGGACATCCGACTGTTTTGTTTCATTGGCTGCGTCGGCCAGAGGCGTCATACTCTCCTTCTACCATGGCGCGACGCTGCCCGACCCCCACAAGGTATTGCTTGGAAGCGGCAAACAAAACCGCTTCCTACGGCTGGAAAACGCAGCGAGACTCTCCGATCCGGAGGTGAAAGCGCTTCTCGCGTCGGCGGCCGGTCAGGCCAGGACGCCGCTACCGGCGACCGGAATGGGCTACACGATGATCAAGTCGGTGTCCGCCAAACAACGCCCGCGTCGCAAGGCCTCCTGATCAAACTGTACCACCGCCGGCCATGCGCACGCGTTAACCCCCGACCGTCCTGCTCTATATCGGGGCTTCCGTCATCGTGCACGAAAGGCGCGCCTGCTTCGATTGCCCTGCGCGCACCCCAGGAATCGCGAAAGCCTCCGGCAGCCGGCGAGATCCGCAGCCGGTTTCATCGCGGCCAAAGGCTTCCCGGACACGGCACACCTTGCCGCGACCAGGATGATTGTTGCGCGGCCTGACGTGCTGGGGAAGCGAACGAAACTGGCCTTGAGGCACGCCATCGCGCCGCCCAAACCGGTTGGGCGGTGCTCGGCGGCATCGAACAGGCGCGCAAGACGGTGGCTGGGCCCGTCCGACGCAAATCCCAAATGCAGGGCTGCTTTCCGGGGCGCGAAAAGCGCCCCGGAAGCTAGTTGGCCGCGCTCAGCAGCTCAAACATGACCAGACCGGAGAGCGCGATTACGGAAAGCGTGAGAACAGTGGGCACGCTGGCATGAATTCTGGAAAACACGGTACGCATGGGAGACTCTTGGGTGTATTGCTGCAGTGCAACATAAGTGCTGGCCTGCCGAATCGCAATGAACAATGACAGAAATATTCAGCATTAAATTTTCGTTTATGGGGCCGCCAAATACCCTTGGGCACGTCCAGGAATGTTTTTCCGTTGCCTGGTGTCGAGGCCTGCCGGGCAGCCGGCGCTGAGAAGAACGCTTCGCCGGCGGGATTTGCACAGGTTCTTCGGCAGCTTTCCGCGCCTTCGGATGGGAATGGAAACGTGCGCAGCATCCCGTCATCGGGCGCGCGAGCTTCATGCGCTGGGCCCTGAGGTGGTGCTGATCCCGCCGCAATACACCAAACCCGATGTCGATCGCGGCAAGAACGATGCGGCGGAAGCGATTTGTGAGGCGATGAGCCGACCGAACGTGCAGCGGCGGTTCGTAGCGCCAAAGACGCTCGACCGGCAGACGTTGCAGATGCTGCTGGTCGTGCGCAACGGCCTGGTGAAGCGCCGCACGCAGGTTGGCAACGCCATTCGCGGTCATGCAGCGGGGTTTGGGCTTGTATCAGCCAAAGGCCTTTATCGTGTCGAGCAACTGGTTGCGAAGGTTGAACAAAGCCGGGGGACAGTTTGCCGACCGGCTTAATCGTGCGACCGCCGGACCCGTGACGCAAATGCGGTCGCTATACTGGCGTCGATCCGCCGATTTTGCGGTATGGTGGTCGCACAACAAGAGATGCACGGCATGTGGGCGCTTTGGCAGGAAGTACGGCGACGGAATCTACACCGCGTCAGTGCGGCCTATGCGGTTGTGGCATGGGTGCTCATCCAGGTCGCTTCGATCGTCTTTCCGACCTTCGGGATTCCCGGATGGGCGCTCAGGCTGCTGATTGTTCTGATTTTTATTGGCCTGCCGGTGATTTGGGCGGTGCTGTGGCACGCGATTCCTCTGGTAGGGCGTGACACTGACGAAGGCGCACCTGCCGCGACGCTCCGGCACGGCGAAGTTGTACTGATTTCGCTGCTCGGCCTGGTTTTCATCGCCACGCTGGCTGAATTCATCGTACCAGGACTGCACACGAATAACGCAGTGCAGGTGCCGCGCGGCGATGCGCAAGATGCATCCATCGCGGTTCTCGCCTTCAACAACATGAGCGAGGACCGCAACAATGAATACTTCAGCGAAGGCATTTCAGAAGAACTGCTGAACGATTTGACGCAGGTTCGTGGACTGCAAGTTGCGGCGCGTACCTCGTCTTTTTCGTTTCAGGGCAAGAGCGTTACGATCGGAGAAATCGGCCGAACGCTTCACGTTCGCACTGTTCTGGAGGGCAGCGTCCGGCGCGAGGGCAATCGTGTACGCATCACGGCGCAACTCATCAGCGCGCAGGACGGATATCACATCTGGTCACAGACCTATGACCGGGAGATTGCCGATATATTTGCTGTCCAGGACGAAATCTCGCGAGCGATCACGAAGGAATTGACCGGCCGGCTGTTGGGAAGAACGCGGACGCGGCAACTGCAGATCAATCCGTCCGCTTACACCGCATACCTGCAGGGCCGCTTCTTTCTCAACAGGCGCAACCGTGCAGACATGCAGCGCGCGAGGGCTTACTTCGAGCAGGCACTCTCGCTTGACGCAAACTATGCCGAAGCGCTGGCGAGTCTTGCCCTCACCGATGCCCTTCTGGTGGCAAATGGGCAGGACCGCAAAAACCTGGCCCGCGCCAGACAGGAGGCGGACGCTGCGTTCCGTCGGACGCCGGACAATTTCGACGCCCTGGTTTCAAACGGCCTGGTTGCGGAGGCGTCATGGGAATGGACCGCCGCCCAATCGATACACAGGCGCCTGCTCGCGCGACACCCGAATACCGCAGAAGCGCGTCACTTTTCCGGAGCCTTTTTCGAGACTCTCCAGTTGCCCGGGCGTTGGCTCGCTGAACACGAGCGTGCCGTGGCGCTCGATCCGCTATCGCCGACCGACCGGGGCAATATCGGGGAAGCTTTGCACGTGGTTGGCCGCGACGAAGACGCCATTCCGGAATATCGAAAGGCGCTGACGCTCGATCCCGATTTGGCGTTCGCGCTGTCGGGGCTCTGCGCGGCATACGCCGACACCGGGAAATTCGCCGACGCCAGAGCGATCCTGAACGACCGCCTCGTGGCGGTTGACGGCGCGCTCGGTTTCTATGCAATCCGCTGCAGCGCCAGCATCGCCAATCACGAACCCGGAGCCCGCGCAGAACTGTTGTCCATTGCCCGCGATGCTGAGCGGGGATACGCGGCGGGAAGCGTGAATGCTGCCCTCGTCGGACTGATCTACGCCTCCAATGGAGATTTCGGCGCCGCGCTTGACTGGTTTCAAAAGGCCATCAATGAGCACGACCTGCGATTTTTCCAGAACACCGTCGAACCCGGCATGCAGGCGCTCAAATCCGATCCGCGCTGGCAAACGTTCATGCAGCAACCGGCCCTTCAGGAATGGACACGCGTCCGGCAGGACATCATCGCGCACGGCGATAAGTGAGCGCGACCACGCACGCCGCCGCGACAGGGCTCGCGCACCGACACCTGACACAAACAAGAAGCCCGTTGATTTTCTGTACGGCCCCAGCTCCTCAAACGAGCATTCGGGCAAGAAGGGGGGGTGCTCGTTTGGCGCGTCTTCGTTCCCGGGCGTCACGCGCCCGCGTCTGTGCATCCGGTTTCCCGGCATGGAAAGGGCATTGGCAGAAGTGGCGGCAAGCGGCCTGAGCCGCGGCAATCCCCCACCAATGGCGCTTTGCAATAGCGTTTTCGGTAAAAAGCGCATTGCGCCATCGCGTGCTGAACAGCCTTGCCTTCCCGGCGGCCCGCACAACAAGATCAGCCGCCGAGCATTGCGGCGGTACTCGCCCGCGAAGCCGAACGAGGGGACCGCCGCGCGATGATGAACTACCACAACGTACCGACACTGCTTCTGGCGGCGCTTCCGACGTGTGCGCTCGGGCCGGAGGTTTCGATGGCCGCGACTGCCGCGTCCCATCTGATGCTGCAGCTGAAACCGCCCAGCCTGCCCCAACAAGGGCCGACATATTTCCCTCCGTCAACGACCCGCACCTGTATCGCCAGACCGAGTTTGTGACCTGTGAAGACGGCGCCTGCGTCCAGACTTTCGACAAGGTGGGCTCGAACCAGCTCCTGGAGATCGACACGATTTCGTGCTCCTCCGACGACGATCAGGGGAGGCTCTTCACCCGTGCGGCGCTCGATGGTCCGCACCTCCTCGCCGTGTTTCAGATCGGCAATGGATTCGGCACGGTCGCAGGGCCATTTTATCTGGCTTCCGGAGAGCGGCTTCGCCTCGCTTGCGATGATCGCCGGATAGAAGGGCTGCTTCACTGGCGCCGAATGGATCGCCCGCCACTGCTGGGTAGAGTCGGGGGGAGAAAACCACAATCCGCCGTGCGATCTCGGCAGCCGGCGAGCCGATTAGGACGGCCGGATCAAACAGGTTACGGTCGTTCCTTCGCGAGGCAGGGGCGCAGCAGGGCGTGTCGCACAAATGAGCCGGGCCGTTGCGAGCCTTCTCCGTTGCGGAGAGAACCCTGGAGGGAAAAATGAAGACCATCCTTGTACTATCGCTCGTTGCGGCTGCCGTGGCAGCACCGTTCGCAGTCGCGGCGCATCCGCCGAAAGCCGATAATCGCGCGGCGATACAGGCGTTGGAGGATCAATTTGCGGCGGCGGTGCAGGCGAAGAATCTCGACGGGATCATGAAAGTGTATGCGCCCGGATCGGATCTGTTCGTCTTCGATGTTGTTCCGCCGCGGCAATATGTGGGTGCTGACGCCTATCGTAAGGACTGGAAGGGATTTCTCGACACGTTCAAGGGTCCGATCAAATTCACGGTCAGCGATCTCGCGATCGACGCAGGCGGAAAGATGGCGTACAGTCACAGCATTCAGCATATCAGCGGCACCGACACGAAAGGGAAGCCGGTCGACATGACGGTGCGGGTGACCGACGTCTATCGAAAATCGGGAGGCGATTGGCTCATCGTGCATGAGCATGTTTCGGTGCCCGTGAACATGGATACCGGCAAGCCGGACATGACGTCGGCGCCCTGAACCGAGCGGGTCATCGATCGCGTCAAAGCAAGCCCCCGCCCGTGACAGCATGGGGCCGATAGCGGGTGGGGGTTGAAGCAGCTGGCGCTGACGGCGTCCCGTCACGAAACCGTCTGACAACCGATGTTACAGTGAGGGGGCGGCTTTCACCAGCGAACCCGTCCGCAATGCCTTGGCACATGCCCTGGTTTTCCCCGCGCTCGCCCCGGAGCACGACAGCATCGCCGATTGCCGCCTTCAACGGCCAGCCGCACCCCGCCGCACCCGTCACGAACCTGATCCGCCGCAGCGGATTTCCGGCGCGGGCCATTGCACAACGCGATAGGGTATGGGAAATGGGCTCCGGGCCATCAACGGAGTTTCAAATGATCAGGCTGTTTCTTGGCGATGGACGACGCATCCACGTTAACCCTGCCGCCATCGCCTATCTGGAGCAGCTTCCCGAGACCGAGGGCAAGGAAAACAAGGACGCGCCGAGGACGAAGATTGTACTGACGACCGGAGATTCGGTGCTGGTCCGCCAGGGACCGGGCCAGATCCTTGTTGCAGCGGGTTTTGCGGAACCCAAGAAACGCAAGGAAGGCGAGGCCGAGGGCGAGCACGAGGGCGCTGGCGCGGAAGAATAGACGCCGCAACGCGTACGCTTCATGTCCCGCCGCGCGTCATGGGCGCGGTGGCGCGAACGGCAGACGTCCAAATGCTGATCGTTGGAAGTGCTCATCCTCGCTCTGTTGTCGGCGCTGCTGGCGTCCGACACGCCCATCGGCAAGGCCGTACGAGCCCTGTTGATCGATTCTCCCGCCAAGGCGGACTGGCGTACCACTCCCTTTAGAATCCTTGTCCGGCTGATCGTCATGTCTGCCCTGGTCGCCTTTATTG
>DATGGN010000151.1:0-5162 GCA_035308485.1 Rhizomicrobium sp. | reverse complement strand
ACGGGCCGCGGAAGCCATCGGCGGCAAACTCGCCGACCAAACTGGCAAACACTTGCGATAGCTTCGGCCAGGGCAGGGGGGTGCGGCCTGTTACCGCAAAACCGCCAACCGGATTGATGCCGGGACGCAGGTCTACGGACGATGGGCGGATGCCACGGCTCTTAATCAGAGCAGCGACCGCGCGCGCGGCGTCGCGTGCCGATTGACTAAGATTGAGATCGATTACCACACCGGCATCAAGATACACGCCCTCGAGCAAGCGCTCGATCGTCGGTGCCGATCCATCGACGCCGAAGCCGTTCGCGGTGACCGAACCGGCGAATACGAGCGCCAAGCCTGTCGCACCATTCTCCAGATCGTCCAGCGCTTGCGCGTTTGCGGCCGCCGGATCGGGTTGATCGACCCGCTGCATCAGCGTCCACGCTGCGCTCGAGGAGCGGCCCGCGACCGGCTCCGCTTTGGCAGCGGGTTCATAAAGCGGCTCGATGGTCAGCCCGCCGCGGGTCCGGCTCTCCAAACGATTGAATGGTGCTCCCTTCAGCACCGCATCGACGAGCCTGCGCCATTGCTCGCGCGTCGCCGCGGGGAAGTCGGCGGAGAACGGCAGGCTTTTTTCTTGCTCAGTCATTGTCTCAAAATGCCACGCGGCGGCGACACGGCCAACATGGCAGGCCGTGCAAATGGTGTGCCGTGCGAACCTTTCTACCGTGCCGGCAACTTCTCGATGCCGCTGGTATCGATCCGCTCCAGCGCTTCGCGAACCCGAATGCCGGCGATGACGCGATCAGGCGCGATCTCGGCCAGCGGCACAAGAACGAAGGCGCGCTCGAACATATATGGATGGGGAAGCGTCAGATCGGCGTCGTGCAGTTCGATCTCGTCGTAGGCAAGGATGTCGAGGTCGACGGGGCGGGGTCCCCAACGGGGCTCGTGAGCGGAGTCGCGTCCGAGCGCACGTTCGGTAGCCTTTGTGCGGACGAGGAGTTCGTGGGGCGAAAGCCCCGTCGAGACCGCAATGGCCGCGTTGATAAAGGGAGGCTGGTCGGTGAGGCCCCAAGGTGGTGTCCGGTAGTCGGAGGACCGTGCCAGAAGGCGAACGGCCTCTCCGTCACAGAGCCTGGAAATTGCCTGCTCGAAGGTGGTTCGCACGTCGCCCAGATTGCCGCCGAGCGCGATGAACGCCTCAGCCATTGCCCGTTGCCTCGCGCCTTAGCGAACGGCGCGGTCGCTGCGCGCCCGCTCGATGGTCACACCGACATCGTCGAAGGTCGCGGCGATGGGAGCATGGGGCTTGTGCACGGTGACGCGAATGGCGCGTATCTGAGGAAAGCCGCCAAGCACGGCGTCGGCAACGGCGCCGGCAGCGGCTTCCACCAGCCGGTAGCGGCGGGCGCAAAACGCTTCGCTCGCGGTGTTTACCACCGCGTCGTACGACACTGTGTCCTTGAGCTTGTCGCTGCGTGAGGCTTCAGCGAGATCGATAGTCAAGGTGAGATCGAGCGTGAAAGCTTGCCCAACCTTGCCCTCATGCTGCATCACGCCGTGATAGGCGTGGAGCGCCAGTCCGTGGACGAAGATCGCATCGCTCATCGCGCGTGCCTGATCGCGGCGGCGATCGCAAGCGCCTGCACGGTCGGAGCGACGTCATGGGCGCGCACGATCGCGGCGCCGTTTTCGACGGCTAAAACATGCGTAGCGATGGAGCCGCCGAGGCGCTCCATCGGTTCTGAGGGCACGATGGCGTTGATGAAGCGTTTGCGCGAGGCGCCAACCAGAAGCGGCAGACCGAAGCTGCGAAAAGTGTGGAGGCGTGCGACGCAAATCAGGCTCTGCTCCGCCGTCTTGCCGAAGCCGATGCCGGGGTCCAGCACGATGCGGTCATGGCGGATGCCGGCCTTCCAGGCGATTTCGAGCGAGCGCGAAAAGAACTCCGTCACGTCGGCAACGATATCGAGCGCGGGATCGGCCCTCTCGCGATTGTGCATGATGACAACGGGCGCTCCGTGCTCGGCGACCACGCGCGCCATGTCCGGATCGCGTTGCAAGCCCCATACGTCGTTGACGATGGCGGCGCCAGCTTCGAGCGCCCACGCGGCCACGGCGGCCTTAAGCGTGTCGATGGAAACCGGAATGCCGAGCGCGACGGCGGCGGGCAACACGGGATTGAGCCGTTGCCGCTCTTCATCGTGTGCGACGTGCACGGCGCCGCCATAGGGCCGAGTGGATTCCGCACCGATGTCGAGGATGTCGGCGCCTTCCGCGGCCAGCCGCTTGGCGTGAGCAATGGCGACTGGCGCGTCAAGATAACGCCCGCCGTCCGAAAAGGAGTCCGGCGTGACGTTGAGCACCCCCATCACCAGCGGCTTCTTCTTCGCCAGCAGGGTCGCCAGTACGCCGTCCGCGGCTCCTGTGGCGGAAGAAAACGCCTTGTGATTCAGCTTGGTAGCCGTCTCTTCGGCCATTGGGCCGTCCTCGACGCAGGTCTTGGTTGAGCCTTTGCGCGGTCGCCGAAGGGAGTCAAGCCGCTGGGAGCGCCGCGTGGAGGTGGGTCACTGGAGCTTGCCAGCGATCAATAACGAATGATGGGCTGCAGCTTCTTGGCGTTCTCGATCCAGCGCTCTACCGTTCTTTCCTTCGGCAGCAGGCGCACGAGATTGCCTTTGTTGGCTTCTTGCATTTTCTTGAAAAGGTTTTGCGGGTTGCGAAATTGCAGATCGCCAACCGTCTTGACTCCAGCGGCGCGCAACAGCTCCGCATACTCGAAGCCAATACCTTTGACGCGCATGCGATCGGCCGCGGTGGCCCAATCGAGAACTTCCTTGCTGCCGGCGCCGATCTTCTTCGCGATCCGTAGGCGCTGCTTCGGCGTCTTGGCCGCGCGCAACAGACCAACTGTAGTGCGAATGCCCTCTGACTTGAGCATCGCGGCAACGTCCCCGCTGATACCGCGAATATCAGTGATGGGATACGCCATCATACCATCCCTTCGGCGCAGTATCTCCACGGCCCCGTGTCTCCAGACATTTCTGGAGAACGCGGCCAAGCCCCGCGAATTCTGTCTGCTGGTTTTCCGCCCGATAGGCGCCGGAATGATAGTAACGGCCTTCCCTCGGCGTTCCGGTTGGTGCCGGCGCCGACGAAGAGTCGACCGAAAGCCTCGCCCATTATCCCCTCGCCCGCTCTAAGTCACGGCGGGTTTTCGCCTCAATGTATATTCGAATGCCCTGTGCTAGGGTGGAGTCAAGCAATCCACACGCGTGAGGCCTCAGCGTGCATCGAAACGCGGCAGGCGTTGCAAACTTGCAACGCTTATGCGGGTTTGGAGCCATGGAAATGATCATTGCCGGTCGCTATAAGGCAGCGACGGTGTCATCATGACAGTATCTGAAGCTCTTCCGGCTGTGCTGGATCGTGTCGATCGCGATCTCAACGACAGTCTCGATCGTCTGTTCGCGCTGCTGCGCATCCAGTCGGTTTCGACGGACCCGGCCTACGCGGCACATTGCCGGACTGCTGCCGAGCATGTTGCGGCCGACCTGCGTAGTCTGGGCCTTGAGACCACGGTACGCCCGACCGACGGCCACCCGGTTGTTGTCGGCAAGAGCGGGAATGGCAGGGCGGGCAGCGGGTCAAATGGCAAGGCCCCACGCGTGCTGTTCTATGGTCACTATGACGTGCAGCCGGTCGATCCGCTCAACTTGTGGAAGACGCCACCCTTCGAGCCGCGCATAGAAACGCTCGACGGCGGGCGGAAAATCATCGTTGCGCGCGGCGCCTGTGACGACAAAGGCCAGGCGATGACGTTCATCGAGGCATGCCGCGCGTTCAAAGCCGTGACCGGCAAGCTGCCCTTGGAAATCACCATGCTGATCGAGGGCGAGGAGGAGTGCGGCTCCAAACACCTGTTCGGCTTCGTGCGCGACAATGCTGCGGAATTGCGCCGCGATTTGGCGCTGGTGTGTGACACCGCCATGTGGGACGGGCAGACGCCTTCGATTACGACCTCCCTGCGCGGGCTGGTCTATGAAGAGGTCAGGCTGACCTGCGCGGACCGCGACCTGCATTCCGGACTGTTCGGCGGTGCGGCGCGCAATCCGATCCACGTGCTGGCCGATGTCCTCTCGGCCATGCATAGACCGGACGGGTCGGTTGCGATCCCGGGCTTCTATGAGGGCGTTCATGAACTGCCGCCCGACATCAAGGCCGACCTGAACGGACTTCACCTCACGCCGGAGAAATTCCTGTACCCCATCGGATTGAAGATACCCGCGGGTGAGCAGGGTCGCATGCTGATCGAACAGATTTCAACGCGGCCGACCGCCGAGGTAAACGGCATCATGGGCGGTTATACGGGGGAGGGCGCAAAGACCGTCATTCCCGGAAAGGCCATGGCGAAGGTCTCGTTCCGCCTCGTCGGTGACCAGGATCCTGAAAAGATCCGCGAGAATTTCCGCAAGTTTGTCAGCGCGCGGTTGCCCGAGGACTGTAAAGTCGAGTTTGGTAATTTCACCAGCGCCCCCGCCTTTGATGTGGCGTTCGATAATCCCGCGCTGACCAAAGCGCGTACCGCGCTTGCCGAAGAGTGGGGAAAGAAGGCCGTGACCGTCGGAGCGGGCGGTTCGATCCCGATCGTCGGCGATTTCAAGACGGTGCTTGGCATGGACACGCTGATGGTCGGCTTTGCGCTCGACGATGACCGCGTGCATTCGCCGAACGAGAAATTCGACCTCAAGTGCTTCCACAAAGGCATCCGCAGCTGGGCGCGGATACTGGCGGCTTTAGCCGACTAGGACGCGGACTGATTAACGCGCAGCCGCGCCACGGTGCCCTGGATCGCAACACCAAGAAGATGCCATTGAGGACACGCCGATCATTCACCCGAGGCACGCCGCGCGGCTTGTTCGGCAGCATCGGCTTGATGGCCGCCCATTCATAGTTTCACTTCCGCTGTTGGGGCACACCCGGACATGACGGGACCCGTCGCGGGCCTCATCTCGGTCGCGATTGACCCAACTCGGACGTGGTAGAAGCCATTTATGGCTCTAGTAGCACACCGTTCCCGCATCCATCTGCTCGCTGCCAAGGAAGCGCCGGTCATCGTGATCCTGCAGCGCAAGCGCTCCAAGCTGTTCCACGTTGTCACGATCGGCACCGACGAACAT
>DATGGN010000150.1:0-12321 GCA_035308485.1 Rhizomicrobium sp. | reverse complement strand
CACCTACATGTTGGGCCAGGGAAAGTATGCGCGGAGCGCCATCGATCGCATACCGGGCAGGGGCAGACTCGAATCGCGTGTCGCGAAACTGAGCGGCGCCGGCGCCATCGTCCGTGGCGTACAAACGGAGGGTGGCCTTATTTTCTTCCAGAAACGCGAACCGTCCGAGTCTACGTACAAGCTCTTCGTGCGCGATGCCGCGACCGGCGGCCAGCGCATGCTCGTCGATCCCGACCGCTGGTCCGGGGAAAACACGCATTATGCGATCGACTGGTTTTTGCCGTCGCAGCATGGCGAAAAGATCATCTGTGCCCTGTCCGCGGGTGGTTCCGAGCACAGCGTCATTCACGTGCTCGACGTTGCGTCGGGCAGGGCGCTGCCCGAAACGATCGACCGCGCCGAGTTCGGCGGTGTCTCGTGGCTGCCCGACGCTTCGGGCTTCTTCTACAACCGCATGGCGAAGACGGGTCCGAACGATCCCGACACGGCGCACTATCTGAACAGCCGCGCGCTGCTGCACCGCCTCGGCGCGAACCCGGACGGCGACGTCGCCCTCATCGGCACAAACATCGCCGGTTCGCCAAAGGTCGTACCCTCCGACCAGCCGGCCATTTTCGTGCAGCCCGGAACCGATCGGGCGCTGGCGATGATTTCACACGGTTCCGAGCCGGCGATCGAGCTTCTGGTGGCGCCGCTCGCGGAGGCCGTGCGCCCCGGCGCTCACTGGCGGAAATTCGCCGATTCCCCCGACGGCGTGATCAACGTCGCGCTGCACGGCAATTCGATCTATCTCCTCACGCACAAGGACGCGCCGCGCTACCGGATCGTGGCGCTCGATCCAGGGACGCTTGACTGGGCGCACGCGCGAACCGTCGTTCCCGAAAGCGGGCGCGTGATCATCGACGCGGAACCCGCGAGCGACGGCTTGTACATACGCGACCTCGACGGCGGGATCGGGCGCCTCCGAATGCTGGACTGGCAGAGCGGAAAGGTGCACGACATCGTGCTTCCGGTGGACGGCACCGTCAACGGGCCGAATACGGATCCGCTTCAGCCCGGCGCGTATTTCAGCCTTCAGAGCTGGCTGTTGCCGGAAGCGTGGTACGCGGTGCAGGACGGCCGCGTCGCGCCCCTGAACCTCGTGCCGAAGTGGCAGGCCGATACGTCGGCCTTTGTCTCCGAAGAAACGCGGATCAAGGCGCGCGACGGCACGATGGTGCCGCTCTCGATCGTGCACCGGAAGGACCTCGTACGCGACGGAAAGGCGCCGCTGTGGCTGACGGGTTACGGGTCGTACAGCATTGCCATGCAGCCGCGTTATCTTTCCGGCATGCTCGCGCTCCTCCAGGATGGAGGCGTCTATGCCGCCTGTCACGTGCGCGGCGGAGGAGAGTTCGGCGAGGCCTGGCACAAGGCCGGCATGCAGGCAACGAAGCCCAACACCTGGCGCGACCTGATCGACTGCGCCAAATATCTGCAGGGGAACGGCTATGCGTCGCCGGCAACCACGGGCATTGAAGGGGGCAGCGCCGGCGGCATTACGGTCGGCATGGCACTCGTGGAGGAGCCGAATCTGTTTCGCGCCGTGATGAGTGACGTCGGGGATTCCAATGCGCTGCGGGCCGAGTTCGAGACCGACGGCGATGCCAACGCGCTGGAGTACGGCAGTGTGAAAACCGAACCGGGATTCCGCGCACTCCTGGCGATGGACGCGCTCTCACACGTAAAGGACGGTCTCGCCTATCCGGCGGTGCTGTTCACGACCGGCCTGAACGATCCGCATGTGGCGCCCTGGCAGCCGGGCAAGATGGCGGCGCGCCTTCAGAAGGCGACGTCCAGCCGGCGGCCCATTCTGCTGCTGGTCGACACGGACGCGGGCCACGGCGCCGGCCCGACCAAACAGCAGCTGGACCGCCAGGTCGCCGACCACCTCGCCTTTCTGTACTGGCAGACGGGAAAGCCGGGATACCAGCCCACGAAATAGGCCGGCTGTAACGCAGTGATCCTGAACAATCTGGTTGGGGCGTTCCTGAGCCGGGCGCGAACGGACGCACAGTATCGTGAATGGCGCCACTGAAGGAGCAGTGACACCATCGCGGCTCTTTTGGGGACGAAGAACCATGACATCATCGCGCATTTTTGCAGGGTTGTTCCTGAGCGGAGTCGCGATCGCGCCGGCGTTCGCGGCGTCACCGGGGAGTTACACGGTTTTCGATGCGCCTGGCGCGGGAACCGAGGCTGGACAAGGAACGTTTGGAGTTGCCGTAAACGCTGCATCCAGCATCACGGGGTATTTCGTCGACAGCAACTACTACCTGCACGGCTTTGTACGCACCGCCGACGGCACGATCACGACCTTCGATGCCGCAGGCCCATTGAGCGAAACGGAGCCCTTCGCGATAAACCGCAACGGCAGGGTCGCAGGGTTTTGCCAGAGAAAACAAAGGTTCTTTGAAGCTTTTCTGGTCAAGGGCAGCGGCAAGATCGAAAAATATTCCGCCGGCGGCGTGAACAGCGGTGCCTACGCCCTGAACGACAACGACGAGGTCGTTGGAACCTACTCCACCAGAAAGCACCGCGTGTTTGGCTACCTCCGCAGCAACACGGGCGCGATAACGGCTTTCCAGGACCCCAAAGCGGGCAAGGAAGCGCTGGAAGGTACGTTTCCTATCGCCGTCAACAATGCCGGCGCGATCACCGGACAGTACGCGAACAACGGTGGCGCCGGCGGGTTCATTCGCGATGCCGACGGGACGTTCACGAATTTCAAGGCTCCTGATGCGGGCGGTTTTTTGGGGACAAACCCCAGCGCCATCAATCAGGCGGGAGCGGTCGCGGGAGTGTACACGGACTCAGACAACACATTCCATTCGTTCATTCGCGATCCGTCCGGCACGATCACGACCTTCGACGCTCCGGGGGCAGGTACAGACGCCTTCCAGGGCACAACCGCAACGTCCATAGCCTACGACGGCACCATCGTCGGCTCCGTCGTCGACGCGAACGGTACGGCGCACGGATTCCTGCGGTCGCAGAGCGGCACGATCAAGGAATTCGATACTCCGGGGGCAGGTACCGGAAGTGGAGAGGGAACCTACGCCGACAGCACCAGCAAAAGAGGCATCATCGCTGGTTACGAGGTGGACGATAACGGCGTTTCCCATGGATTTCTGCGCACGCCCTGAGGGCTGGACGGCTCGCGAGCCGTCTCGCCCCTGGTCGTGCACAGGGCGGAGCGCGGGTCAAATACCAACCGTTGGGACAAACGGGGCAGAACTGGCCTCGGCTTCCCGCGCGAAGAAATTGTCTAAATCCCGATCCTGGCCCGTAAGCGGATCGTTAGGACAGGGGGCGCATGCTCGGCGAAAGTCGAGGAGGACGGCTATGCCGATGCGCCAGGTTTTGCACCAGCTTTTCCATGCCGAATGCGGCCGCTGCGGCTTCGCGGTGGAGGGCGAAATCCGGAATGGCTGCGGGGGGTGGAGGAGCTACCCGTGGGACGAATTCAGCAGCCAGTGCAGCTTCCGGACCCCGGCCGGAAAACCCACATTCTTGTGCCCGCATCTTCGCGCCGCAAAGATCAATGCGCGTCCGACAGTCAGCTCCTGCGCGCCGCAACCTGCCCGTGTCGTCAACGGCTGACTCTCGCCGATCGTCGGTTGTGAGCGGCCGTAATTCACGTCGCTGACTTGGACGCCGAATCGCAAGGGTCTCCGTGCTTGCGACGAAGCATGGATGCAGCCTACGCTTTCAAATTCAGTGAGCGGGGCAGGGCAATGACGGCATCCGACGTCGAAGTCATTCGCGGAATTTATGATGCGTTCGCGCGCGCCGATATCGGCGCGGTGCTTGGCGCCATGGCGCCGGATATTGTGTGGCGCGAGGCCGATAACCATCCCTATGCCGACGGCAATCCCTATGTAGGGCCTGACGCAGTTCTCCAGGGCGTTTTCGCGCGACTGGGGACCGAGTGGGACGGCTTTGCCGTGTCCGTGGACGAGTTTGTCGGTGCCCACGACAAGGTCGTGGCGATCGGCCGCTACACCGGCACGAACAGGCGGACCGGCAAACGCCTCAACGCGCAGGTCGTGCATGTCTGGACCGTCGACAACGGGAAAGCCGCAGGTTTTCAACAGTACACCGATACGCATCAGTTCGTCCGCACAATGGAAGCCTAGCAGGCTCTGGGTGCCCCCCCGTAGCGACAGCGGAGCGGGGGAGGTCCTGCGTAGCAGGGGAGGGGGGGCGGTTGAATGTAAACACCAGGTGCCCCCTCCGGTGCTTCGCACCACCTCCCCCGCGCAATGCACCCGCTGCGCCAGCGCTTGCGCGGCGAGTGCACGGGGGCGGCAAACTATTGCCGCATCGCGTTTTCGATTTCCTGTACGGTTTTTGGAATCGGCGGGCCGAGAACGCGGGAACCGGATTCCGTGATCAGGACATCGTCTTCGATGCGGATGCCATGTACGGGCAGGAATTCCCGCACGCGGCCGTAGTCGATGAAATCCTTGTGCCGGCCCTCGCCATCCCAGCGGTCGATCAGCGCCGGAATGAAATACAGCCCCGGCTCGACCGTCACCACCATTCCGGGGCGGAGCGCCTTCGCCATCCGCAGATTGCGCAACCCGAACAGTTTGCTCCGGCTCACCGTCTCGTCATAACCGACGTAGTCCTCGCCGAGCGATTCCATATCGTGCACGTCGAGACCGATCTGATGACCAACGCCCGTCTGGAAGCACAGGGCATATGCGCCGCTCTCGACGATTTCGTCGGCATCACCGCGGAATACGCGCTGTTCGAGAAGGCCGTCGACAAGCGTGCGAGCGGCAAGCTTGTGAACATCGATGTACGGCGTTCCCGCGCGGCAGGTATCGATCGCCGTCGATTGTGCGCGCAGCACAAGCTCGTAACAGTCGCGCTGGCGCGCGTCGAACCCGCCGCCAACGGGAAGCGTGCGCGTGATGTCGCTTGCATAGCCGTTCCGGCTTGCGGCGCCACTGTCGTTGACGACGAGATCGCCGGCCTCGAGCCGCCGGTCGTGCCGGTCGTTATGCAGCACTTCGCCCTGCGACGAGAAGATTACGGGATAGGCGAGCTTAAGGTCGGCGGCGCGCGCGATACCTTCCATCTGCCCGGATACCTCGTGCTCCATCACGCCCGGGCTCGTGAGGCGCATGGCGGCCTTGTGCATCTCGGCCGTGACCGCGAGCGCCGCTTCCATTTCCGCTATTTCTTCCGGCGCCTTGATCTCACGTTGGCCAACGATGGCGCGGACGAGCGGCACGGACGCCCTGTCTGCGATTGCGGCAGCCGGAATATCAAGCAGCCCGGACAACTGCATGGCGACAGCGCCGCGATAGGGCGGGGCGAAGTGCAGCGGCCGCTTTCCGCACGCTGCGATCCAGCCGCCGAGGCCTGCGAGCGGCAGCGCATGGGTGACGCCAGAGCGTTCCGCCCATTCGCGCAACGTGGTTGCCGTGCCGAGCCAGATCAGGTCGTCGAGCGTCGGATCGTCGCCGAACAGGAAACTCTCGCCGGAGGCGAAGTCGATCGCACCCATGATCGATGCCTGGGGGATGCCGAAATAGTACGCGAAGCACCCGTCCTGCACGTATGGGTGGGTGTTGTGCGCGTAGTTCATCGGGCTCGGCGGATTGGACGGAAAAAGACCGATCCCGTCGATCTTACTCGCCAGCACGGCGCGCCGCGTCCTGTAGATTTCCGCTGCGAACATGGGTTGAAGTCTCCGATGAAAACCATTGTAGCGTGCAGAGCCGGTACGGCCAAATCCGGAAATACGACCAATTCGTGGTGCGGCGGCGCCGAGGATCGACGAATGGCAAGGCAGCGATTGTAAGACATACTCCTACAAGATGGAACTTCTTTTCTCAAACGTCCGAAAGGCTTTGGAAAGAGGTGCTCTGTACGTTTGCCCCTCTCCTGGAGGGCGACCGCCGTGTCCGAAGAATCTGCGAAATCCCCTCTGCCCGATCAGGCGGAACGCCGCCGCTCCGGGCGCAGCCGGACGCTCCTCGGCGCCACGATCATTTTCCGCGACGGGACCACCACGGTCCCTTGCATGGTGCGAAACCGCACGGAGCATGGAACGCAACTCGAGATTCCGCCAAACCCGCTGATCCCCAAACGGTTTTACCTGGTCACGGCGAAAGACAATGAGGTGTACGAGGCAGAACTCGTCTGGAAGAAGGCAAACAGGATCGGCGTCACCATCGGCAAGAGGGTTGATCCATCAACGACGAACGCTCGGGCACTTCAGGTCTTGAGAAAGCTGAAGCCCGTCCATGGAGCCAACGCCGAAGCGGATCCGAACCGGAAATTGTGGGATGACGATCGCTGGCCCGTGTAATCTGGCCCGACGGTTCGCTGCCACGAATTCGACGTCTGCACCGACCACACTGGCGCTTTCTGCTCTCCCCGGCGACGGTCCCCGCCACGAATTAGTCGGGCAGACGGCGCGCGTACAGCCGCGACAATCCGAGCAACGTGTCAAGGTTGGGTGTTTCGAGGCCGAGGAGTCGTGCGATTTCCTGCGGCGCAGCCACGATGGAATCGATTTCGAGCGGCCGGCCCGCTTCCGCATCCTGCAGCATCGAAGTCTTGAAGGCGCCAAGGTTGCGCGCAACGTCCATGCGAGCTTCGACGCTTTCGTTGATTTCGCAGCCAATCTGGCGACCGATCTGCCGCGCCTCCTCCATCACCCGTGCCATGAATTCGCGCACGAGGTCGTCGGCGAGAATTCTGTCGGACGTGGCACGGACCATGGCCGAAATGGGGTTCATGGTCATGTTGCCCCACAATTTGTACCAGATGTCCCGCCGGACGTTGTCGCTCCGGACGATGTCCAGTCCGGAGCCGGCGAACACATCGGCGAGCGCGGCGACGCGTTGCGATGTCCCTCCCGCAGGCTCTCCGAAAATGAGCGAGTGCCCAGCCTGGTGAACCACGCGCGCGGGCGCTGAAACATACGCCGAGGCATGGACGACGCAGCCCACGACGTGGCGCAGTGGTATCGCGCGCGCGATCGCGCCGTCGGCGTCCACCGATTTGAGTGCTGTCGGCATCAGGGAGCCGGCGCCTTCGAGGAGAAACCACCACGGCACACCGTTCATCGCCGGCAACACGGTAGTATCGGGACCGATCATCGGCGGGAGCGCACGCGCCACCTCCATGAGAGAAGGGCCCTTTACCGCGATGACAACGACGTCCTGAACGCCAAGCTCCGCGGCGCTGCCGCTCGCGCGCACCCGGACTTCCTCAACGACGCCCTTCCGCTCGATCGTCCACTTGCCGGAGCGCAAGGCTTCGAGCGTCGCTCCGCGTGCGAGCGCACTCACCTCATGGCCAATCCTCGCGAGAGGCACGCCTATGAGCCCGCCGATCGCGCCCGCACCGACAACTCCGATCCGCATCGTGTCTCCTGCATCCGGGACAGGATATCGTGTCCCCTTGCTCCCGCTA
This sequence comes from Rhizomicrobium sp., assembly GCA_035308485.1. Taxonomy (GTDB): domain Bacteria; phylum Pseudomonadota; class Alphaproteobacteria; order Micropepsales; family Micropepsaceae; genus Rhizomicrobium. The sequence continues at coordinate 4,842 of DATGGN010000150.1, read as the reverse complement.
ATGTGTGATTGACGGGACACGATATCCTCTCCCGTCGGGCTTCTGCTATGGTTCGGCGAGAACTGTTCCGGCTGCTGCGCAATGGCAAAGAGGCCTTTGAAAGTGTTTCGGGCCCATATGGGATTTTACGACACCGTCGTGGCGGCGCCTTCTCAGAAGGCGGCGCTGGAGGCTTGGGGTGCAGGAAAGGGCGAGTTCGCCAAGGGTTTTGCGAAAGTGACGAACGACCCGGTCGCAGTCGCAAGCGCACTCGCAGATCCGGGGGTTGTCCTCCGTCGCCCGTTCGGCAACGGCGGTTCGTTCAAGCGCGAGGCCGATCCCGTTCGCGCGCCCAAAATGTCACTGCGACAGGATCGCGAGGCGAAGGAGCGGAGGAGAAAAGCGGCAAAGGCCGCGCGCGAAGCGGCGGCGCGCGAATTGCGCGAGGCGGAAGCGGAAGCCAGGCGCACGCGCGTCGAAATCAAAAAACGCGAAGCGGAATTCGCGCGTGAAAAAGCGCAGGCCGAGAAAGAGGCGCGCAAGCGAATCGCCCGCGCCAGAGCGCGATTAAAAAGATAGTTCAGGTGGAGGCGCCAGGTCTTACAATCCTGCGGGCTGATTGTGCACATCCGGAGTTGACTCCAGCACAGCCCGGATTTTTGCTGCAAGTTCGGCGTGGCCGAAAGGCTTCGTGATCAGTTCCACGCCAGGATCAAGCCGGCCGTGATGCACAATGGCGTTTCGGGCATAGCCGGTAGTGTACAATACCTTGACGGCGGGCATCTCGCGGCGGATCTTGTCGGCAAGCTGTCTTCCGTTCATGCCGCTCGGGAGTACCACGTCGGTGAAGAGGAGGTCGACGGCGGGCTTTTCATCGAGGAGCCTGAGCGCAGACGGGCCGTCGCTCGCCTCGAGCACGCGATAGCCGAGTTCTTCCAGCATCTCTACGCTCGCCGCGCGGACTTTCTCCTCGTCTTCTACGACAAGAATGGTCTCGCCGCCGGCGGCCGCGGCATGCGTTTCGGGTGCCGCCGCGTGATCATATGCGGAGGCACGCTCGATCAGCGTGCGCGGCAGATACATCTTTATGGTCGTGCCCTGACCCGGTTCGCTGTAGATCTTGGTGTGTCCGCCGGACTGTTTGATGAAACCGTACACCTGGCTTAACCCAAGCCCGGTACCATGCCCACCGGCTTTCGTGGTGAAGAACGGTTCGAACGCCTGGGCAACCGTGCTGCTGTCCATGCCCGTGCCGCTATCGGTGACTGCAATCATGACGTATTGACCGGCGCTCAGTTGCTCGTACGGCTCGACATAACCTTCGTCGAGGTGAGCGTTGGCGGTTTCGATGGTGAGCTTCCCACCCTTGGGCATGGCATCGCGCGCATTGACCGCAAGATTGAGAATGGCACTTTCAAGCTGGTTCGGATCGGTCAACACCCGCCAGAGACCGCTGGCGAGTACCGTCTCGATCGCTATCGTTTCGCCGAGCGTGCGCGTGAGGAGACTTGTCATCCGCGCCACGAGTCGGTTCACATCCACGGTTTCCGGCTGAAGCGGCTGGCGCCGCGAAAACGCGAGCAACTGGCGGGTGAGGGCGGCCGCGCGCCGCGCCCCCTCCTCCGCGCCATCAAGAAAACGATCGAAGTCGCCGGTGATATCCGGGGGAAGACTCCACTTGGCGCTGCGGCGCCTGAGAGAACCGAGACTGCCGGTTATGATCTGCAGAAGATTGTTGAAGTCGTGTGCGACCCCGCCGGTGAGTTGCCCGATTGCTTCCATTTTCTGGGATTGTCGAAGCGCGGCTTCCGCCTTCTCGCGTTCTTCGATCTGCACGCGAAGCTCGGCGTTGGCTGATGAGAGCTCACCGGCCCGTCGTGCAAGCTCGGTGTTGGCGCTGGCGAGCGCGCGCTGCGAAATCGCAAGGATTGCCAGGATGATCGCAGACATCGAAACAAGAATGGCAATCAGCCCAAAGCGCAGGAACCGCCGCGTCGCAGGTTCGACGCTGCGTTCGAGGTAGACGGAACCGAGATGCCGTCCCTTTTCGGTTACCGCTGCAACAATCCGTACCCGGTCCTTTGAAAGACTTGTCACGTTGCGCGGCACATGAGAGGGCGGCGCGTTGCCGCCGCGGCGTGCGTAACTGACAAACTGCCGTCCGGTCTGGTCGTAGATCGCTGCGGCTTCCACGCTTGGATTGAAAGCGAGGGAGTCGACATAGCCCTGCGCCGTTTTTCTGTCGTCGAAAGCGAGTGCCGCGCTCACGGCTGACGCCAGGATGCGGCCCTGAATCACCGCATCCTGCGTGATCTGACGATCATAGTTGCGCGTGCCGTAAAGGACCGTGGCCAGTCCGAACAGCAGCAGAAAACAGGCGGCGGTAATTGCCGCGACATAGAAGGCGTTGCCGAACCGGGGCCGCAGGTGGCGCTTCACGGAGCGCTGCCTTCCGGAGCGGCTGCAAGATCGAGAAGCTTGGAACTGACCGCAAGGTGATTTCTGATCGCGGCCTGCTGATCGACCTGAAGATGTACGTGGGTCTGCACGACGACGAAATTCACGATGCCCTTGTCGCCACTCTGGGTGTCCGTCACGGTCAGGACGGGCCTGCCGCTCACGGCCCGCGAGGGATAGCGTGACAAAGGTTGGTTCTCCCTCGATGTACATCACCTGGCAGTGGTCATCGGGCGAAACGGTCTTTTCGCGCTGAATGGCAATCTCGTGTTTGCCCACGGCTTGAGCGTCGCGCGCTCCTTCAGGCAGGGCACCGAAAGGATCGTCACCGACGATGCACAGGCGGAACGGGTCGGTGGGGGAGGTATAGGCGCTATCGGGCCATTCGACGAAGGCCGGCAGTTTGAAGAGAAAAGCGACCATGGCTGCGCGCTCGGGCGCCGGGTCCGCGGCGGCCGCGTTCGCGAAGGCCGCCAGCACGCCGGCGAGCGCCCTGAGCCTGAATCCGTTGCGGCAATCCGGCAAGTGCACGGATCAGCCCCTCCTCAGCCCAAACGTGTCTCAAGCCTGAGCAAAATGTCGCACAAAATCATGGCATCAGGAAGGCGGTGCGGTATTCTATCGCCACGACACAATTCGAGTTAAATGCGTGGAAATGCAAAAATCCGGCGGAATGACAGGGCGGATTGAGGCAATCTGACGGGATGATGGACAGAAGACAGGTGCTGGTTTCGGCATCGGCGGGCGCGCTTGCGGCGGCGATGCCCGCTCATGTGCGCGCACAAGAGATCTCACCCGGAGCAGCGGAGCTTTACCGGCGCTCGCTGGTGTTCGATGCCAATCTGGTTCCACCGGTCCAGGACAAGTTCCCGTTTCCGAAAAAGCTCCTCGAAACGATGCGCAGGTCCGGCATCGACGCAATGAAGACGACCCTTGGCGGCATCGATGGCAGTTTTGAGGCCACGATGGAGGATATCGCTTTCATGCAAAGTCTCGTCGAAGAGTATCCCGACCTGTACCTTCAAGTGCGCAGGCACGACGATTTCGCCCGCGCAAAACGCGAAAACCGCGTGGGCATTCTTCTCTCGTTCGAAGCGGCCACCATGATCGAGAACAAGCTCGACCGCATCGAAACCTTTCGCGGGCTCGGCGTGCGCGTGATGCAGCTTACCTACAACAAGGCGTCGCCCTTCGGCATGGGCGTTCTCGGTGATCCGAATTCCGGATTGACGCCCCTCGGCCACAAGGCCGTTGCGAAGATGAACGAGCTGGGCATCGCGATTGATGTCAGCCATTCCAACGAGACGACTGCCTTTGGCGTATTGCAGGCCTCCAACCGGTCAGCGCTCATCACCCATGCCGGCTGTGCCGCGGTGTACGCCCATCCCCGCAACAAGAGCGACGCGTTGCTTCGAGCGGTTGCGGCAAAGGGTGGGGTAGTCGGGATCTACGACCTGCCGTATTTGACGCCGAGCCCGAAACAGCCCACGCTCGACGATTACATGACGCATATGGTGCATGCGCTTTCGGTATGCGGCGAAGATCATGTGGGGATCGGCAGCGACAGCAATGTTGCGCCGTGGGATACCTCGCCCAAGGCCATGGCCGATTTCAACAAGGAACAGGAACACCGGCGCAAATCGGGACTCGCAGCACCCGGCGAGGACCGTCCGCCTTACGTCATCGGTCTGAACACGCCGCGCCGCTGCGAAGTCATCGCCGATGCGCTGTTGAAACGCGGTTACGGCGCACGCATCGCGGAAAAGGTTCTCGGCCGCAATTTCACCGACGCTTTGGGCCGGATCTGGAAAGAATGAGTTGAACCGAAGACAGATGGCCCTCTCGCTCCCAGCAGCAGCGCTTGCGGCGGCGATGCCCGCCCAAGTGCGTGCACAGACTGTATCGCGCGAGGCCGCAGATCTTTATCGCCGGGCAATCGTGTTCGATGCCAACCTCATTCCGCCGGGGCAGATCACGTTTCCGGTCCCGAAGAAGCTGCTCGACATGATGCGCAATTCGGGCATCACGGCCATGAGGGACACGATCGGCAGCATGGAGGCAGGATTCGAAGATACGGTCGACCAGATCGCCTTCATGCAGGATCTCGTCGCACGCTACTCCGACCTGTACTTTCAGGTGCGCACGCACGACGACTTCGCACGCGCGAAACGCGAAGGCCGCGTCGGCATTCTCTTCGGCTTCGAACACCCGACTGCGTTCGAGGAGAAACTTGAACGTATCGAAATCTTTCGCGGCCTTGGTGTCCGCGTGATGCAGCTCACCTACTACAAGGCGTCGCCCTTCGGCATGGGCACGTTTGGCGACGTCAACGCCGGACTGACGCCGCTCGGCCGCAAGGCCGTGGCGAAAATGAACGAGCAGGGCGTCGCCATCGACATCAGCCAC
>DATGGN010000149.1:0-59698 GCA_035308485.1 Rhizomicrobium sp. | reverse complement strand
CTCGGTGGGCCGGATCTGATGCACGGCACGAAACAGCTCTGCTTTCTTGTCGCGTACCGATTCCGCATCGAAAGCGGCCGGCGGCTCCATCGCAGTCATCGCCACCAGCTGGAACAGGTGGTTGGGCACCATATCGCGAAGCGCGCCGGTCGCTTCGTAGAACTTCCCGCGCTCCTCGATGCCGATCGTCTCGGCGACGGTGATCTGTACGTGATCGATGTGGTCGCGGTTCCAGATCGGCTCGAAGAGCCCGTTGGCGAACCTCAGCGCCATGATGTTTTGCACCGTCTCCTTGCCAAGGAAGTGGTCGATGCGGAACACCTGGTCTTCGCTGAGGTGCTTCAGCACCATGTCATTCAGCGCTTTCGCCGATTCGAGATCGTGGCCGAACGGTTTTTCGATCACCACCCGCCGCCAGCCGTTCGTGCTCTTGGTCAGTCCGGCGGCGGCCAGCGATTCCACCAGCGGACCGAAGAAGCGGTCCGGCACGGCGAGGTAGAAGAGCGCAGAGCCGTTCAGATGTTCGTTTCCGTCGCGTTCGGCGAGATGGGATTTGATTTTTGAAAACGTGGCGGGATCGGAGAAGTCGCCCGACATGTAGGACATGGTTGCGGCGAGCCTGCTCCAGGCCTCCTCGTCGATGGAGGACGCTTCGAATTCGCCGCCGCCCTGGTTGACGACGCTCTCGAGGAAGTCGTGCAGACCCTTCCGCCAGCCGTTGGCATCACATGGATTGTGGTCGACGCCGATCAGCGCGAACGGCTGCGGCAGAAGTCCGGATTTGGTTAAATTGTACAGCGCGGGGATGACGAGACGCTTGGTCAGGTCGCCGCCCGCGCCGAAGATCACCATCGCGCAGGGGCCCGGAGCGGTCCGGCTCACGGCTTCTTTTCCGTGTTCGCCGTCTTTTCCAGCTGCCCCTCGATGTGTCCCCCGAACTGGGCGCGCAGCGCCGAAAGGAGTTTCTCGCCGAAACCATGATCGATGCGTGAACGGAAGCGCGCGTACAGCGCGGCGGAAAGGACATTCGCCGGCACCGCTTCTTCGATTGCGGCATTGATCGTCCAGCGGCCTTCGCCGGAATCGTCGACGAAACCGGAGAATTCGGACAGTTCGGGATTGTCGGCGAGCGCGATGGCCGCAAGATCGAGCAGCCAGGACGAGATCACGCTGCCGCGCCGCCAGACCTCGGCGATATCGGCCATGTCGAGCCTGTACCGTTCCGCCTCGGGGAGGAAATCGCCGGCTTTGCCGCGCAGGATCGCGAAGCCCTCCGCATAGGCTTCCATCAAGCCGTACTCGATGCCGTTGTGGATCATCTTGACGAAATGTCCGGCGCCTACCGGCCCGGCGTACAGATAGCCCTGCTCCGGCCGGGGATCGCGGCCCTCGCGTTTCGGCGTCCGCTCGATGGTGCCAATTCCCGGCGCGAGCGCCGAGAAGATCGGGTCAAGGCGATCGACGACCGCCTTGTCGCCACCGATCATCATGCAGTAGCCGCGCTCGTAACCCCAGACGCCGCCGGATGTGCCGACATCGACGTAGTGAATTCCTTTTGGCGCAATCGCCTGCGCGCGACGGATGTCGTCGCGATAGAAGGTGTTGCCGCCGTCGATGATGGTGTCGTCGCGCGCGAACAGCTCCGCGAGCTCGGTGACCGTCGCGTCGGTCGGCTTGCCCGCCGGCAGCATAACCCAGGCGGTGCGCGGCGGCGTAAGCAGTCGCGCCACGTCTTCGAGCGAGCGTGCGCCTTTGGCGTTCGCGAGTTTCCTGACGGCGTCTGAATCGCGGTCGTAGGCGACAACCTCATGACCGTGTTCCATCAGACGGCGCGCGATGTTGCCGCCCATCCGCCCCAATCCGATAATCGCAATCTGCATGCGCGCGCCTCAGGTCTCGAGAAGGTGTTGCGTATGGCCGTAACGGATCACGCGGAGGCGCGGAGGCGCGGAAAGCACTCCTCCGCGTGTCCGCGTCTCCGCGTGTACATTTTCGCGTATGACGGGCATCAGCTGAGCGCCTGTTCGAAGGCGTTTGCGAGCACGCCGAGGCCGCGGCGGAGGTCGTGCAGATGCACGCGCATCGCGCGGCGACCACGTTCGGTCAGCACGTCGAAATCGCCCTGCGCCTGCGCAAGTTCGACGGCGCCGAAACTGAGCTTGCGGTTCTCGAGCGGCACGTCGTCCGCGTGATCGCAGGTGAGCGTGAGGAATACGCCGCTGTTCGGGCCGCCCTTGTACGCCTGGCCGGTGGAATGCAGATAGCGGGGCCCAAATCCGAGGCACGTCGCCACGCGCTTCGTATCGCGCACGCGCAACCGCAGCCGTTCGAGCGCGGTCTCGTGTTCGCCGTTCCGCTGCATATAGGCAAGAAGCGCGAAGTAATCGTTGGCTGCGAGGCGATTCAGGTGCAGGCGCAGGCAGTCGGCGAGCGAGCGTGCTTCCGCGCAGCCCTTCTTGATCGCCGCGTCCGCGAAGACGGACACGCCGTCATGTACGAAATCCGGCCGTTGGCGTGGCGGCGAATTGCCGTGCTCGATGCTGTCGGTCAACGCCCGCGTCTTCTGCTTCGCGGCTTCGACATCCGGTTGGTTGAACGGGTTGATGCCGATCACGGCGCCGGCAACGCCGATCGCCATCTCCCACATAAAAAATATCTGCGCGACCTGGTATTTGTCGCTGATGGCGAGCCGGATCACCGGATGGCCGCGGCTCGCGAGGGCGGCGAGTGTCGCGTCGTGTGCGTCGCTGTCGCCGAAGCGAAGATGCACGAACACGCGGTCGTTGCCGTACGCCTCCGGAGCGCCGAGCGTCTCCTTGTCGACGGGGATGAGGCCTTTGCCCTGCTTGCCGGTCGATTCCGCAATCAGCTGTTCGAGCCACGCGCCTACGGTTGCGATCTCCGGCGAAGCGACGATCGTGATCTTGTCGCGCTTCAAATCGCGCGCGAGCACGCCCAGCGCGATCCCGAGCGGTACACCCGGATTGGCCGAGGGCGGCACCAGGTCGGCGCAACTCTCCCGCATGCACTCCGCCTCTTTCAGCAGCCGGCCGATATCGACTCCCGCGGCGGCCGCAGGCACGAGCCCGAATTTCGACAGCACGGAGAAACGGCCGCCGATCGCCGGGTCGCCGAGAAAGGTGCTGCGGAAACCGTCGCGCTTTGCCTCCTGCTCGAGCGTGCTGCCGGGATCGGTCACCGCCGCAAATCGTGCGCCGGCTTTTCCGTTTCCTCCCGCCTCGCGCGTCACGTGCAGAAAATGGTCGCGCAGGATGTTGGGTTCGAGGGTGCTGCCCGACTTGGAGCTGACGATGTACAGCGTGGTTGCCGGCGTCGTGGCGCGTTCGACCGAGAGAATCTGCTCGGGGTCGGTGGAATCGAGCACGTGAAGTTTGGGCCAGCCGTCCCGGCCCAGGGTGTCGCCAAGCACTTCGGCGCCGAGGCTCGATCCGCCCATGCCGAGCAGGACCATATCCTTCGTTCCTTCACCGCGAACGTCGCGCGCGAACGATTCGAGCGCGCCGGCGTCCGCCAGTTCGCGCTGCGAGATATCGAGCCAGCCGAGCCAGCGATTCTCATCGGCGCCGGTCCAGAGCGATTTGTCTTTCGCCCACAGCCGGCGGACGTTGCCGGCGTTCGTCCACACGCCGATTTCGTTGTCGACTTTCGCGCCGGCATCGCCGAGCGCGAAGTCGGCCGCAAGAAGCTTCCTGCCCAGCATCTTTGCCCGCTTCGCCGCGAGCGCAGCGTACAGCTGATCCGCGGCTTCGGCGAATTTCTCGACGCCTTCGCTGACGAGTTCGTCGGTAATACGGTCGAGAGAGATACCGAGCTTCTCGAGCTGCGCGAGCTGGTTCCTCGCCGTGTCCATGTCGCTGTCGAGCGTCGCTGCAGGATGCCCGTGGTCGCGGAATGCGTCCAGCGTCTCTGGCGGAATGGTGTTCACGGTGTCGCGCCCGATCAGCGCGTCGACGTACAGCGTATCGGGATAGGCCTTGTTCTTGGTGCTGGTCGAGGCCCAGAGCAGCCGCTGCGGCCGCGCGCCTTTCGCCGCGAGCTTCTTCCAGCGATCGCTCGCCGACACGTCCTTGTAGTGCTGATAGGCGAGCTTCGCATTGGCAATCGCAATTTTGCCTTTGAGTGACTCCAGGGCCTTCCTCGTATCGCCATCGGCCTGCGCCATGCGTTTGTCGAGTTCCGCGTCGACCTTGGAATCGATACGGCTGACGAAGAAGCTCGCGACGCTCGCCACGGAATCGATCCTGCCTTTTTGCGAGAGCGTTTCGAGCGCGGCGAGATAGGCTTCCAGCACATCTTCGTAGGCCGAGCGCGCGAAGAGCAGCGTGATGTTGATGTTGATGCCTTCGCTCAGGCATTGGCGGATGGCAGGCACGCCTTCGCGCGTGCCCGGAATCTTCACCATCAGGTTCGGCCGGCCGACCTCTTTCCAGAGGGCGCGCGCTTCGGCGATCGAAGCGTCGGTGTCGAAACCGATATAGGGCGACACCTCGATGCTGACGAAACCGTCCGCACCCTGTCTGGCGTCGTAGACAGGACGAAGCCCGTCGCAGGCGTTCTGGATGTCGGCGACGCTCAGGCGGCGGAAAATGGTGCCGACGCTCAAACCTTGATCCGTCAGTCTCCGGACGTCGTCGTCATACGCGGTGCCGTGGCTGAATGCCTTTTCGAAGATTGACGGATTGGAGGTCATCCCCTTCAACCCATCTTCGTCGATCATGCGCTTCAGGTCGCCGGATTTGAGGAATTCGCGGCTGACGAAATCGAGCCACACCGACTGGCCGAAGGTTTCGAGCTCTTTGAGTTTGTTCACGCGCTCCTCCCTTTGCGGGCGAGCTGGTCGCGCACGGCCTTCTCCACGGCTTCCGCCGTGATCCCGAAATGTTTGTACAGATCGTCGGCCGGCGCCGAGGCGCCGAAATTGTGCATACCGATCATCGCTCCGCCGCGACCGACATAGCGTTCCCATCCGATGGTGCTGCCCGCCTCGATGGAAACGCGCGCATTGACGTCCGGTAGCAATACGCTGTCCCTGTAACTCTCCGGCTGCGCATCGAACAGTTCCCAGCTTGGCATCGACACCACGCGCACGCGGATGCCGTCGCGGGCGAGCGTCTCGCGCGCCTTCAGCGCCTGCTGCACCTCGCTTCCCGTCGCGATTACGATCGCCTGCGGCTTGCCGCCTTCCGCATCCGCAAGCACATAGGCGCCCTTCGCCGTGCCCTTTGCCGAGCCGTACTTCGTGCGGTCGAGAATGGGCAGTTTCTGCCGCGACAGCGCGAGACACACGGGATGATCTTTCATGGCCATGATCACCCGCCACGCCTCCGCCGTCTCGTTGGCGTCGCACGGCCGGATCACGCGCATGTGCGGGATGGCGCGCAGGCTGACGAGCTGCTCGATCGACTGGTGTGTCGGCCCGTCTTCGCCCAGTCCGATGGAATCATGCGTGAAGATGAAGATGCTCGGGATCTGCATCAGCGCCGAAAGGCGGATCGCCGGGCGCATGTAATCGCTGAAGATGAGGAACGTCGCGCCGTAAGCTCTGATGCCCGAAAGCGTCATGCCGTTCACGACTGTGCCCATGACATGTTCGCGTATGCCGAAATGCATGTTGCGGCCGGTGAAGTTGTCGGGCTCGATGCTGTCGGCACCCTTGATCAGCGTTTTCGTCGATGGCGCGAGGTCGGCCGCGCCGCCGATGAGCCACGGCACGTGCGGCGCGATCGCGTTCATGACTTTGCCGCCCGAATCGCGCGTCGCTTCGCCTTTCGGATCGGGCGGAAATTCCTTGATGTCGGCGTCCCAGCCGTCGGGCAGCGTGCGCGTGCGCATGTGCTCCATTTCGCGCGCGAGATCGGCGTGTTCGTCGCGATAGCGGCCTGCGAGATCCTGCCACGCCGCGTACAGTTTTGCGCCGCGTGCGCCGATCCCTTCGGCGAAGCGCTCTTTCACGCCGTCCGGCACATAGAAGGTCTTGTCGTCCGGCCAGCCATAGGCGCGCTTCGCCGCCGCCACTTCGCTTTCGCCGAGCGCCTCGCCATGGGCTTCCCTGGTGTCCTGCCGGTGGGGGGCGCCGTAGCCGATATGACTGCGCACGATGATCAGCGTCGGCGTACCTTTGGCAGCGGCGGCGACGGAAAGCGCTTCATCGACCGCGGCAGTGTCGTTCACGTCCGGCACGTGAAGCACACCCCAGCCATAGCCCTCGAAGCGGGTCGCCACGTCTTCGGTGAAGGCGATATTGGTCGCACCTTCGATCGAGATGTGGTTCTGGTCGTACATCCAGACGAGGTTGTCGAGGCGGAGATGTCCCGCGAGCGACGCGGCCTCGCTGGAAATGCCTTCCATCAGATCGCCGTCGCTGCAGATCGTCCAGATGCGGTAGTCGAACAGCGGGAAGTCCGGCCGGTTGAAATGGGCGGCGCGCCATTTCTGCGCGATCGCGAGACCGACGCTCATGCCGATACCCTGCCCGAGCGGGCCGGTGGTCGCCTCGACGCCGGTCGTGTGGCCGTATTCGGGATGGCCGGGCGTCTTGCTGCCCAGCTGGCGGAAGCGCTCGATCTCTTCGAGCGAAACGGCTGGCTGGTCGGTCGGATTGCCGTTCTTGTCGAGTTGCCGGACGCCTGCGAGGAAAAGCGTCGAATAGAGCAGCATCGACGCGTGGCCGGCGGAAAGCACGAAACGGTCGCGGCCCGGCCACAACGGATTGGCCGGATCGTAACGCAAATGGTTCTGCCACAACGTGTAGATGAGCGGCGCGAGCGCCATCGGCGTTCCAGGATGCCCAGAATTGGCCTTCTGCACCGCGTCCATCGACAGCGTTCGGATGGTGTCGATTGCGAGTTTGTCGAGGTGATCCGACATGTGGCGAACCCAGCCTGAAACGGCTCGCCTCGCGGAGGGCCGAAAAAATTGGAACGCCGCGAAGTTGCTCCGGTTCCGGTCGGGCGGCAAGACGGCTTCCGACCAAAGCGGGGGGCGGGGCCGGAGAGCCGGCGCGACCCTTCGGCGCAACCACCGCGGGTGATGAATTGAACCGCCAAGACGCGAAGGCGCCAAGGGAATTGAAAATCCACGGATACATGAGGAGCGGGGGGCGGGGTTTCGCGCACCTTCGACGCGCAACTCAACTTCACCGTGGTCTCCCTGCCTTAGTGGCGAATTTCGATCTCTTGGCGCCTTGGCGCCTTGGCGGTCGACGCCTTCGATGGCCGCGTCGCCGCACCGAGCGTAATGATGCACCGGCGCACCAGCGGGGGGATTTTCGCCCAAAGGCTGCTTCAAAAGCGCGTGTTCGCCGTTTCGTTGTGGCGGCCGGGTGACAGAAATTGCCCGGATTTCATTGAGGGGAAACATCTTTTCTGCTACATTTTTGATCTGGGAACGTGGGGCGGAAAGGCCTTCCCGTTCGAAACCCGGGGGATCCGTGGGCGTACGCGTTTTCATGGCAGTGGCTGTCGCTGCCGCCCTCCTCGAGGGCGGCATGGACGCGCGTGCCGTCGAAGCAGCGAACCCGGCCTGGTTTTATACGCAACCCGATGCGACCTTTACGAACAGCGCGGCCGGCGACAATACGCTCGCGTCGATCCGGTCGCTGTCGCATCTCGCCGACATCGACAACACCGGCCTTTCGCTCGCGATCGCAAATCCGTCGCTGCTTCGTGGCCGGGATTTCGAAGCCGCGATGCCGCTCGCGCGCAATCTGGTGGTCGAATTGGGATCGCGTTCCGGCAATGCCTTTGATTTTGCGCCGGACGGCCTCTTCACCAATCCGGCGGAATGGGAACCGTTTTCGGAAACAGGCCGCGAGATGCACGCTGAGGCCGCTGTGGCGCTCGGCAATGGCCTCGCGCTGAATTTCGGCGAATCTCTCGGCGAGAGCGACTCGCTTCTGCCGTCGTTCGGACCCGCCTGGATGCAGACGCCGCTCGCCGGCGCCGATCGCTCGAGCGGATTCGCGGAGAGCGGTTTCGCCGGCTTGAGCTGGAACGCCACGCCCTGGGCGAGCCTCGGCATCATGGCGCGACAGGAAAGCGCGCAGGCACCCATTGTACAATCCGCCTTTTCGCCGGCCCGGGTTTCGGCGCAGGCGCTCGGCGTGTCGGCAAAGGTTGCGCTCGGCAAGGGCTGGGTGACGAGCTTTTCGTACAACCAGGGCGTGACCCAGCTCGACCTCCGCCCCGCCGGCAACCTTCTGACGGCGGACAACGCCCAGCAGAGCCGCTCCTATGGCGTGGCGATCGCGCGGCATGGACTGTTCGATGACGACGACGCGCTCGGCCTCGAAGTCTCGCGGCCCGCGCTCAACGCGCTTGACGGCGTGGATCTTACTCCCTCCGCAGCCGTCGATCCCTTCGACGGATTCATTTCCTCCGCCACGCGGCCGATCCTGAGTGGCAGCACCACGCAGGAAACCGACCTGCAGCTCGGCTATGTGACGACGTTCCTCGACGGCGCACTCGCCCTCCAGGCCAATGCCGGCTACCAGATGAATTCCGCCGGCCAGCCCGGCAACAACGGCGTGGCGGTCCTCTCGCGCGCGAAGATCAACTTCTGATCCGACATCAAGTTCGGTTTGTACGATACGCAACTCGCAGGGGCATCCCATATTCAACGGGGTCCCGCAGGTGCGATGATGACGACAAAGCTGCCTTCCCAGCGGGTTGCGTAGCTGTTGCTGCGAATGAAGTTGCGCGTCGTTCCCGCGTAGCCGCTCAGTCCCGGCCGGATTTCGATCGTCACCAGACCGCCCGTCGTCGCCTTAATGACACCGGACTGCGCCGCAGCTGTACAGATGGAGCTCGCATCGGTAAACGGGCCGCTGCCGGTCAGGAGACTCTCGAGCGGCTTTCCTGGCGGGCAGCGGAAGCGATAGCGTGATCCGTTCATTCCGCGCAGGTCTAGATCGAGCGGTGACGTGCGCCAGTCGATGCTGACCGGCGGCCTGGCTAACGCCGCCTGCGTCGGCGCAAGCGCACAGGCGACGCTCGCCAGGAGCGCGGCCCAGCCGCAAATGCGAGCCGCCTTCATCGCGCGTTTCGCTCGCGTCAGCGGGCGGGCTTCACGTGCCAAGCGCTGCACAGGACATGAAGGATGCATTGCCGCCGAGACGGTACACTTTGTTGAAAGGACTAGTGGAACGCATGCGACGTCCCCCTTCCTGAATGGCTGTATTGTTGCCGCGGCGCCGTGGGCAGGTTTGCGGCGCCGCCGGTCATCACGAGGCGCGTAAGGTCAGACTGCCGCTGTACGCCGCTCTTCTCGAACACGGCGCGCAACTGGTTGCGGACCGTGTGCGGCGACACGCCGAATTCGCGCGCGGCGTCGCTCAGGCGGCCGCCGCTCGCGAGGTATTGCATGAGGCGCTGCTCCGCCGGAGTCAGCCCGAAAAACTCTGCGAGTCGCTGGACGCTTGTCGTTGAGAGTGCGTCTGCCGCATCGGCAAACGTTACGAGCACGCGGGGGGCCACTGAACCTTCGGGGGGCAAACCGGAAACGGCAACCACCAGGGGGATCTGCGCGCTGCGCAAACGCTGAAGAACGAAGATCTCGTTCGCATTTTCAGCGGCGCCGCTGACGGACGTGATTCGCGCGAGCGTGCGTCGGAATGTCCTGTCCACGTCGCCGTCGGCAAAGCGCAAATGCCCTCGTGCTGTTTTGGCAACGACGCCAGCCGAGCCGAACAGCTCCAGGGCGTGGGCGTTGGCGAAAAGAACCGAACCGGCCGCATCCATTACGGCTATGCCAAGCTGCAGCCGGTTGAGCACTGTCAGGCTCAACCAGGCATCGTGTGAGGCGTCGCAGGAAATCTGCATCACGGTCACGGCGCGTCCCTCGAATGGCGCAATTCGCTGCGCCGGAGGCAAAACTCGGTTAGGCTGACCGTCGGTGTCGCTGCCGTTTTTCTGGTATTTTTCTGGAAAAATTCCAGCCGTTGCGGGAAATGCGCCAAGCCCATGATCGCGCAGGAAAATCCGGTCTATCGCTTCGGCGGCTTTGAACTGCAGCCGGCAGAAAGACGCCTTTCGCGCGACGGCGAACCCGTCGCGCTGACACCCAAGGCACTCGACACACTGCTTCTTCTCGTCGTGCGCGCGGGTCACGTGGTCAGCAAGGACGAATTGATGACCGCGCTCTGGCCTGGCCGATTCGTCACCGAGGCCAACCTCACCAAGCACATCTGGACGCTGCGCAAGGCGCTCGGCGAGAGCGAGGAGGGTGGGCGCTACATCGAGACCGTTTCGAAAACGGGCTATCGGTTTGTATCACGGGTCACGCGGGTCGAGGGCGTGCCGAATGATTCTGCCAGTGCGCCGGCCGCGACCCTGCTCAAATTCGAGTCCGACATGTCCGAACCCGCTAGAGGAACGGGCACTATACCGACAGATACAGATAAAGACCGGCGGCCGCCGCGCGCTGCGGCGGCAATGGTCGTCTTGCTTCTGGCAGCCGGCGCCGTTGTCGGGTGGTTGCAGTGGCGCGGCACGGGATTGCCCGACGCGTCGCCTCGTGAACCCGGAACGGCGGTCGCGATCGTCGATTTCAACAACCTCTCGCGGAACCCCAAGGATGTCTGGATCGGGCCGGCCTTCGGAGAAATGCTCGGAACCGATATCTCCCTTGCCGGTCGCTTGCACACAACGCCGGACGAATTGGTGCACCCCGCTCGCTCCGATTTGCCCATGCCGGGCGCCGGTGGCTACGCGGCGGCGAGCCTAGCCCTTCTGCGCCAGCGTCTCGGCATCGATTATGTGCTGAGCGGGAGCTACCTGGTGTTCGGAAGTGGGGACAACCCGCCGCTTCGCCTCGATCTGTCGCTCCAGGACGCACGCAGCGGTGCAACGGTTGCCACACTGTCGCGCACCGGAACGGTAGCGGATTTGCCGTCGCTAATTACCGTCGTCGGCGCCGAACTCCGAAAGAAAATGGGTGCAGGCGCACAAACGGAAGGAGAACTGAGGCTGGCTGTCAACGCCCAGCCGCCGAATGCCGAGGTCATGCGACGAATGGGTTTCGCGCTGGATGCGCTTCGCCGCTACGATCCCGCCCGCGCGCGCGACGAGCTGCTGCAGGCCGTCGCGCAGGCGCCTGGTTATGCGCCGGCTTACGCTTTGCTCGCCAAGGCATGGTCGAGTCTTGGGTACATGACAAAGGCGCGCGCGGCGGCCGAACAGGCCGCTGCACATTCCGGCAATTTGCCGACGCCCTTGCGTCTGCAGATTGAAATCCAGCGAGACGAGGCACGATTTGACTGGCCGCATGCCATTGCTGGTCTGCGTCAGTTGGTGCTCGTCCAGCGCGACGACCCGGAGGTCAAGCTTGACCTGATCGACGCGCTGCTCAGCGCCGGAAAGCCGGCCGAGGCGGCCAAAGCGCTCGCGAACCTGCAAGGCTTCGGAGGCGCCGTCCGTGGCGATCCCCGAATCGAGCTCGTGGCCGCGCGCATCGCGGCCGCCCAGGACAACTCGAAAGCACAAATCGCTCATGCGTCGCGGGCGTTGGAACTCGCAAAGACGCGTGATGCACCGGGACTGATCGCGGACGCAGAGCGTCAACTGGGGATTGCGGGATCGTACAACAAGGACCGCAAACCGTCGGAAGTGTTGCTCAGGCGCGCGCTGGCGGATTATCGCCGCGTCGGCAACCCGAGTGGTGAGGCCGCCGTCCATCGCGATATCGGCAACCTCTATCTTGAGAGCCAGGCGCCGCGCGCGCGTGAGGAATATCAGCGCTCGCTGGCTCTGTATCAAAGCATCGGAGACCAGGGCGGTATTGCATCGGTCTATTCCGATCTGGCCATTTTGTTGTGGACGGCCGGCGACGCCGACGGCGCTAAAACGGCAGTGCGGGACACCCTGCTAATCCGGCGCACAACCGGGGATATTGCCGGACAAGCCTGGGCACTGGCCGCGCTCGCGATCCAGGAGAGCGACGATTCCGCGAGCGATGCGGTAATCGCAGGTTTTCGTCAGGCCGCTGCCCTCGACGCCGACATCGGTGCTCATTCTCATCGGGGTTTCAGCCTTGCCGCGCTTAGCGATATTCTCCGCCTGCGCGGCGCCCTTTCGGATGCACAGGCAACATGTGCCGAAGCGCAAGCCGAATATGCAAAGCTGAACGACCCGACGCTCAGGTTCGGCGCCGAGTTCGAATGTGCACTGATCGCCCGCGATCGCGGCGACGTACGAGCGGCGGAGTCCGGCCTTCGTCGGGCACGCGAGGCAGCTTTGCAACAGGGCGACACCATGGGTCTTGGAAACGCCGATGTGGAATTGGCACAGATCGGAATCGGCAGGGCTGAGTGGCGGGTTGCTGCAGCATATGTGGCCTCAGCCGACCGGGAATACACGCAAGGCGATATGACGACCGGCGAAACGGTCACCCTCGGCCTCGCCGCGCTCTGCGACACGGCGCTCGGCAAGGCGAAGGAGCGCGACGCCGCCATTGCGCGTGCGCGCCAGCTCCGAAGCCGCATTACCGAACGGCAGGAAGTGATTGCAGCCGATATTGCGCTCGCCGAAGTGCGCGGCGAAACCGGCGAGAAGGAGCAGGCCGTGTCACAACTGCGCGACATCGCCGATGACGCCCGCAAGCGCCAATGGGAAGCCCCGGCGCTCGATGCCGATCTGGCGGCCGTGCGCGTGCTCGTGCACAGCGGCGATGTTGTACACGCAAATGCGTTGCGCGCGAGCATTGCGGCAAGGGCGCGCAACTTGGGTTTCGGCTGGGTGCTACAAAGGTTGCAGAACTAGAGCGTGATCCAAACGGGCATCGGGTCGGAGTGGCGCCGTGAGAGAAGCAGGCAACGACGTGCGCTCCAGGGGATGACGGTATGACGCATTCGCGTCATGCGCTGTGCGTTTTGGGCGTGTTTGCGTGTTTCCGTCTCTGGCGGATTTTCGGGAATGTCGCTTGCCACTGTGGTGCGCGTTCGAAGACTTTCGCGCAGCTACTACGTCTGGGTTTCCCTGGGCGCGATCATGCTCCTCTTCGCGGGTTTCGCGCGGACGTACTATCTGCACGAACTGTTCGGGCAGCCGGCACTGCCGCTGCTACTACACGTTCACGGCGCGGTGATGACGTCATGGTTCGCGCTGCTCGCGGTGCAAAGCGGTTTGATCGCGAACGGCCAGCGACAGCTGCATCGCACACTCGGCTGGGCCGGCGTCGGCCTCGCGGTGCTGATCGTGCCGCTCGGCACGTTCGTTGCTGTACATGCCGCGATGCGCGACCTGCCTCATCCGGAATTGGGTAGTATTTTTTTTTTTTGGTGCTGACGGCGCGATGCTGCTCCTCTTTGCCGGATTCTTCGCCGCGGCCGTCCTTCTGAGAAAGCGAAGCGATTTGCACAGACGCCTTGTCCTGCTTGCGACGCTCTGCATCCTTCCGGCCGCCGTCGGGCGATTGCCCGGCCTCCATTCGAACGAGGGTGCGGTGCTGGGCACAGGCTTTGCGGCTGTGGTCTTCATCGGTGTGGACACATGGCGCTCCCGCAGGCTGCATCCGGTGTTTGGCTGGGGCGCACCGGTGGCGCTTGCCGCGCTTTACTTCGCGTTCAAGGCAGCGCAGTCGCAGGTCTGGACCGATTTCGCGACGCGGCTGCTTTCCTCGTAGTAACAGTCAACATTGTACAGGAGACCCGTCCACACGGCCTTGAACCCCTCTCCTGCAAGGGAGAGGGGTTCGCAGTCGTCAAGGTCGGCGTCCTGAGAGATTACTTCTTGTGGGGTTTTTCAATCTCCGAAACGACGTACCAGTTCATTGTCCATGCCCCGTCCGCGCGCCGGGACCAGCCGGAGACGAAGTTCACCTTCTGCGTGACCGGAACGTTCGATTGGGTGCCGTCCTGATTGTACACCGAGCGATACACCGCCATATCGCCTGCCCCGCCCACATCCACTGCTTCCTCGACGAGACTGACCCTCCAGGTCGGATCGGAAGCGAAAGCCTGCTTGAATCCGGACGCGTCGGCCGCCACGCCGGTAGTATTGGCCTGGTTCGTCTCCATGGTGATGATGTTTGGTGCGTCATGAGAGGTCGCGAGGTCGGCGTTCTGCGTGTTGATGCCGGTCACGATGTCGCGAACCCGCGCCTTGATCGCGGCGTCGATGGCGTTGCGACCGGAAACCGACGCAGCGCACACCGATCCGCTCAGGAGTACAAGGACTGCAATGCCGCCGGTTACGCGGCAGATGGTCGGGGTCATCCCAAACCTCCCTCTTGATTTCCGGGCAAAACGTGCCCCGCGAGAGGAGGTGCGTCATGACGCAAACGCGTCATGACGCACGGTTGGCCGCAGATGAGATTCGCAGGCAATGGGGCGCAGCGTCGGACCGCGCAAGGATGATACCAATGAGACTGAAGACCCTGAACCTGCGAAAATCAGCCGCTCTCATGGCAGCTGTCCTCGGCGGCGCCTTGGCGCTTGCAGTCTCCCCTGCGGAGGCAAGAAGTGCCCTCCAGATCATTCACAGTTTCGCGGGCGGCAGCAGCGACGGCGCCGGGCCGTTTGGAGGCGTAACACCGGCAGAGGGTTCCGATGGGTGTGGTACAGCGTATCAGTATTTCCCAGTTTCCGGCGCGTATCAGCAACTCGCGGCCTTCCATTGCGACCCCGATGCAGCCTTTCCGTTCGCCGGACTTGCAGCATCGAGCTTCTACGGGGTTCTGTTCGGTATTTCCTATAATGGCGGCAGCGGCGACGACGGCGAGCTCTTCGATATCTATCCCGACGGCAGCGTGAGGAACGACTGCTCGATCGGTCAGAACATCGGCAATCACCCCTTCGCCGCCGTGACGCTTGTGGGCGACGGCGTGTACATTCAAACCACGACCGGGGGCGCCCACAATGTGGGTACGCTTAGCCTATTGGAGCCGAGCTGCAACGGGGAAGTTCTTCATGATTTCGCCGGCGGGGACGATGGCGCTGCTCCGTACGGAACTCTCGTGCAATATGGCGACTATCTCTACGGCACGACGTCAAGCGGAGGCACCGGCACGAATCTCGGCACAGTTTTCCGGGTCGGACTCGAGGGTGGCGGCTACCAGGTCATGCATGTGTTTCAGGGAATCTGCTGCGGCAGCGACGGAAGTTTTCCGCATGCTGGCCTCGCCTTCAACAAGAAAGACGGCATGCTGTACGGAACCACAATCAACGGAGGCAATTCGAGCGACAACGGCACCGTCTACAAGATAGACCCAAACACCGGCGCCGAAACGGTCGTCTATTCGTTCAGCGGCGGCGACGGCGCCCATCCGTATGGCGACCTGTACATCAAGGGAAGCTGGATCTACGGCACGACCCTCCAGGGTGGCGCAAACGACCTCGGCGAGGTGTTCAAGCTGAAAATGTGACGGGGAATAGCGCATTTGCGTCATGCGCGCCTGATCCTTCCGCTTCAAACTGCTTCCATGGATGGAAGCCGCGCGCCCAGCGCGACCGCAGGAGGCTCTCGATGAATTCCAAATGTTTGCGAACGGCACTGCTCGGAATGGTCGCCGTTTTGACCATTTCACTCGAAAGCGCAGAAGCCAGGGTATTCAAAGTCCTTCATAGCTTTGCGGGGGGCAGCGGCGATGGTGCGAACCCGTACGGTGGCGTTGCCCCGGACCCGAGCGGCAACTTCTACGTCGCCACGGATGCGGGCGGCCAGATCAACAAAGGCACTCTGACATTCGTCTCGGCAGATGGCGCCGCCAAGGTCGTTCACAGTTTCGACAATGGCGATGGTGAGAACGCGGATGGCGCGCCGGCCATCACGAGCGGCTATGTGATAGGAACGACGCGGTACGGCGGTACATATGGATGCGGCACGGCCTACACTTACACCATAAGTACCGGTGGCTACAGCAACGCCTCGTTCGGCTGTTATGGTTCGCCGCCCAACGACCTTGCTTTCCCGTTCTCGGGTCCCACGATCGATCCCTACACAGCGTCGCCCATCGGCACGGCCCCCCTTGGGGGGCAGTCGAACAATGGTGGCTGGTACTACTACGATTTTCAGGGCGGAGCGATTTATCCCCAGTTCGATTTCAGCGGAAGCGACGGAGCGCAACCGACGGGGGGGATGATTCGGGTGGAATTTACCGGGGGCGACATTGCGACCTACATCGCCCCGCTGTCGGGCGGGTCATCCAACCTGGGGACTGTCACCGTGATCGACAGCAGCGGATCGCGTGTTCTTCACACTTTCACCGGCGGCAGCGACGGCGCCAGTCCGTATGGAAGGTTGCTGTACAATAACGACTTCTTCCTCTACGGAACGACGCGCAATGGCGGCGCCGGCACGAATCTCGGCACGGTTTTCCGCGTCGACATCTCCGGAGGCAACTACGCCGTGCTGCACGTCTTTCAGGGCATCTGCTGCGGCAATTCCGACGGCAGCTTTCCCGTCTCGGCACTGACGCCAAATCCGAAAGACGGCCTGTACTACGGTGTCACGACCAACGGCGGCGGGCCGAGCGACGACGGCACGGTCTTCAAAATCGATCCGGATACCGGTGTCGAAACGGTGGTCCACGCCTTTACTGGCGGCAAGCGGGATGGCGCACATCCCTATGGCGACCTGTACATCAATGACGAGGGTCAGATTTTTGGCACCACGTTCCAGGGCGGCAAACACAATCTCGGTGTGGTGTTCCGGCTCAAGACGTAAGCCCGATCAAGTCCGAAACCACAGCAAACGGACCACAATCCCACCCGAAAGGACCGCCATGAAATCGAGACTTTCCGTGACTGGCCTTGTTTGCTGCAGCATCGCGCTTGCGACGCCGGCGCTGGCGCTGGACCCGGCCTGTCAGTCTCTGATGCAGAGTCAGAGGAGCATGGCGAACATTCCGGTGCATATCACCCTGACCGAAACCGAGACCTGGTCGAACAGGCTGTCCAAAGCGGCGGCCAGCATGGGCGTGGAAGGCACGAAAAAGTCGGAGGAAATTTCAACCGGCAAGGATGTCTACGTCATGCACGACGGCAAATGGATCGACATGCAGACCAGTTTCGCCGGGATGGCGAGCCCCGGCGATCTGGACAACGATCCCGACATCAAAAAGGCACGCGAGGCGGAGCGGTGCACGGTGCTGCCCGACGAGACCGTCGCCGGCCAAACCGCCGCAGTTTACCAGGCGCACAATCGGCAATCCGGCATTGACACGAAAATCTGGATTTCAAAGAGCACGCATCTGCCGCTCAAGTCCGTGATTACGAACAGGGCGGGTGGCCCCGCGATGTCGAGCTTCACCGTGTCGACCTACGACTACAGCAACGTGCGCGCGCCGGTCGGTGCGATCTCGATGAAGCAGATGGTGGACGAGCGGCGGCGCTGAATGAGCGGGCGCGAGGGCGGTGCAGGCTTTTGCATGCACGTCACGCGGGTGAAAAACGCAAGCTGAAGAAGATTGAGCCGCCCAGCCGCGATCATGCCGCTGCGAGCGCGTCCCGCTGTCAACAATCTCGCCTCGATTATTGCAGAATTAACAAGGCGATAGCCGTCTTGAGTCTGGCGTCGTTGCACTCCGCGCAGTGCCCCGCTACAACCCGCCGCTTTCCGACACTCTAGAAAGGTTCGCCCGCGATGGCCGGTCCGCAATACGTGTTTGTTATGAAAGGTCTTTCGAAAACCTGGCCCGGCGGGCGACAGGTCTTGAAGGACATCTGGCTCTCCTTCTATCCCGGCGCGAAGATCGGCGTCATCGGCCTGAACGGCGCGGGCAAATCGACGCTTCTGCGCATCATGGCGCTGCAGGACAAGGAGTTCACCGGCGAAGCCTGGGCGGCGGACGGTGTGCGCGTTGGGTTCCTGCAGCAGGAGCCGGAGCTTGATCCATCCACCGACGTCCTCGGCAATGTGATGCAGGGTGTGGCGCCGAAGAAGGCGCTGCTCGACCGCTACAACGAGATCGCCGCGAATTATTCCGACGAGACGGCCGACGAAATGGCGTCGCTGCAGGACCAGATCGAGGCGCAAGGGTTGTGGGATCTCGATTCCCAGATCGAGCAGGCGATGGATTCGCTTCGCTGCCCCGAGCCGCATGCGGATGTGACGACGCTTTCCGGCGGCGAGAAGCGCCGCGTCGCGCTCTGCAAGCTGCTGCTCGAAGCGCCGGACATTCTCCTCCTCGACGAGCCGACCAACCATCTCGATGCGGAGTCCGTCGCCTGGCTCGAGCGGACGCTGCGCGAGTACAAGGGCACGGTCGTGCTCGTGACCCACGACCGCTATTTCCTCGACAACGTGACGGGCTGGATTCTCGAGCTCGACCGCGGCAAGGGCATTCCCCACGAAGGCAATTACACGAGCTTCCTCGAAGCGCAGGACAAGCGGCTGCTCGCCGAAGGCGCGAGCGAAGAGGCGCGCGAACGTACGCTTGCGCGCGAGCGCGAATGGATCCAGGCGAGCCCGCGCGCCCGCCAGGCGAAATCGAAGGCGCGCATCCGCGCCTATGACGAGTTGCTCTCGAAGGCGCAGGAAAACCGCACCGGACCGGCGCAGATCGTCATTCCGCCGGGTCCGCGGCTGGGTTCGATCGTGGTGGAAGCAAAAGACGTCGGAAAGGCCTATGGCGACCGGCTCCTGTTCGAGAACGTCGAGTTCAACCTGCCGCCCGGCGGCATCGTCGGCGTGATCGGGCCGAACGGCGCCGGCAAGACGACGCTGTTTCGCATCCTGACGGGCGCCGAAAAGCCGGATTCGGGAACGCTGCGCGTCGGCGACACCGTACAGATCGGCTATGTCGATCAGTCGCGCGAGTCGCTCGATCCGAAGAAGACGGTGTGGGAGGAGATTTCCGGGGGCCTCGACGTGCTCGAGCTCGGCAAGCGCACCGTACAGAGCCGCGCCTATGTGGGAGCCTTCAACTTCAAGGGCGGCGACCAGCAGAAGAAAGTGGGACAGCTGTCGGGCGGCGAGCGCAACCGCGTGCATCTCGCGAAAATGCTGAAGTCCGGCGCCAACCTCATCCTTCTTGACGAGCCGACCAACGATCTGGACGTCGAGACGCTGCGCGCGCTCGAAGCCGCGCTCGAGGATTTCGCCGGCTGCGCCATGATCATCAGCCACGACCGCTGGTTTCTGGATCGGGTGGCGACGCACATACTGGCCTTCGAGGGCGAGAGCCATGTCGAATGGTTCGAAGGCAACTACCAGGATTACGAGGCGGACAAAAAGCGCCGCCTCGGCGTCGACGCCGACCAGCCCCACCGCATCAAGTACAAGCGCTTCGCCCGGGCGTAGACGGGCTGTGAGACCTCTCAACCGAAATTTGCGTCGCGTCGCTCCGCAAATTTCGACCTCTCCCTCAAGGGGAGAGGTGTTATGGCTCCGTCACACTTAGTCACACTTATTCTGCGTCGCGCCTCAATTTCGCCCTCTCCCCTTGAGGGAGAGAGCAGCTAAGCCGCGTGCAATGCGGCGAAGCGGGTGAGGGGTATGTGCGCTGCTACTCGCCACCGCTCATGAATTTCAGGCTCTTCAGTTCGGCCGAATGGGCTTTGAAGAAGGCGACCTGACTGTCGGAAACGCGGTCGGCCATTTTCGGCGCAATCTGGGGCATCTGCGCGACCGTGCCCGCGTCGATCAGCACGATCGGCAGTGCCGCCGCGTCGAGCTTGCTCAAACCCTGTTTGGCGAAAAAGACGAAAACGCGCGGGTGGCGATCGAACTTCGCCTCGACCTCGGCAAGCGTCGCATCGGGTTCGCCGCTCATTTTTTCACCCTCGGCCTTGAGCGCCGGATCGGTGGTGCCGGCCGCCTGCCACGCCTCCATGGCCGCTTCGTACCGTTTCGCCTTGTCCATGCTGAGCGTGTAGTCGTGCAGCGCTTTCGCGCCTGCCGGATCGTCGTTTTTTGCGGCTTGGGCGGATCCCGCCAGCAGCAGCGCCAGAGATGATGCCGCGGCCGCAAGACAGATTCGTTTCATTGTGGGAATTCCCCTTTTTGCACCGTTGATTCGGCCCTATACCAATGATTGCGTTATCCGAACCATATGCAAGCCCGCCCGGCGCGCATCCCAGCGCTTGGCGGGGGCGCATAGGCGCAGGATTTTTTTGAACCGCCAGGCGCCAGGACGCCAAGGGGATCGAAAAAACCACAGAGTGACGGAGAACACGGTGCATGGTTATCGCGCCTAAAGCGCGCAACTCATCTTCCCCGTGAACCCGGTGCTTCAGATGAATCTCGATGCCTTGGCGCTTTGGCGGTTTCCCTTTTCTTTCCTCCGCGCCTCTCTGCACCGGTCCCTCGCGCGTGGGCAACAGTTGTACTTTTCCGGCAAGGTCCTGTTAATCAGTCGCACAGGATTTCGCCTTGTTCACTTGACGCCGGCGTTTTCTACCTTTGCGCGCATTCGAAAATTAAGAGCTGTGGCCGAAACTCGGCGCGGGTTGAAAGAGAACGCGTCCCGTGGCTGGTGCGCGCAGGAATCCGGAGTTGGGTCGGTCGGGTCTGGCCGTGGCGCTGTGCGCAGCGCTGCTGCCGCAATTGGCCGGTGCCAATCAAGGCGATGCGCAAAGCGGGGCGTCGGGGCAGCTGTACAATCCGTCCCTGGCTCTGGCGCCGGGCTTTGCGCCCGGGGCGGACAATTTCCGTTTTCTGGGACAATCGGCACCGATCTATCGGTCCCTCGCCACCGTCAACTCGTTCAGCGATGATCCGGGTTCACTGTCGTTCGATATTGGCCGCTATGACGCCATGTGGGACGACGCCTGGTTCAGCGAAATCGCGGCCTATGGCGGTCTCGCCCGCGACCTTGAGCGCGTCTCCAGCATGCAGGCGATGGGCGGAGCCGACAGTTCGGCGATCCCATACGGCCGGCTGACGCTCGAACACGAATTTCTCAATGGGCAGGATCAAATCCGCCTGGGCGGCTATGGACTGCACGCCGACGTACAGCCGACGGCGATTTCCGGCTTCGGCGACGACGGCTACACCGACGTGGCGGTCGATGCGACCTGGCGCTGGACGGCTCATCCCGAGCACAGCGCGTCCGATGCGATTTCCGTACACGCCCTCGTTCTGCACGAAGGCGAAAGCCTGATGGCGAGCAACGCCGTTTTCGATGCCGGAAAAAACAACGAGCTGACCGTGCTGCGCGGCGACGTGAGTTACGCCTCCGGCACGCCGCTGACGCCTTCGATTCGGTACTTTCAGATTACCGGCACGTCCGATCCGGTGCGTCTCGGGACACTGGACGGCAGTCCCGACAGTAAAGGCTGGGTCGCCGGGGTGGATTATGCGCCAAAGCCCGATTCACCGCTCGCCCGGCTGAACGTACATCTCGGGCTGCAGTTTATCGCCTATTCCGAATTCGACGGCGTGAGCGGCGGCGCGTCGCAGAACGACACTGTCCTCCTCCACCTGACCGTCGGCGACGACGGGGACTGAATTTCCTCCCACTCTGCCCGCGTGAACAGTGTTCGCGGAGTTACTCCTCACCCGAAATTTGCGTTCGCGTTGCTCGGCAAATTCGCCCTATCCCGCCGCGAAAACGCCCCCTCCCCTTGAGCGAGGCGGCAGCTGAGCCGAGCGCGACGCGGCGAAGCGGGTGAGCGGTGGGAAAGACTAATGTGTCGGGGTTGTCGGGCCGCCGACGCGCAGGCGATTGGTCAATGCGTCGAGGTGCGAAATCAGCGCGTTGAGGTTGCCGTTGTTCTCTTCGAGGAAGGCCGTGAACTGGTCACGCTCCTCGAGCGCGAGCCACACGCCGGCGATAGCGGCGTCGATCACGACGTAATGGCCGGGCGTCCCGTCGACGCGGAAATCGACTTCGATCGGTTCGCCGGTCTGCTCGATCCGGCCCGTCGGGTCGACGAGCTGGGTGCGCACGATGTAATCGCCGGGCCCGTGCTCGCTTGCCCCGATAACGCGTAGCGTCTGTCCGGAGTACGCTTTCAACCGCGACTCGTACACCGCGACGGCGTAGTTGCGGAATGCGTTGACGAAGGCGTCGATCTGCTCAGGCGTCGCCGTGCGGCGGGCCGCACCAAGGGTGAAAATCGCAATGCGCCGGATGTCCGTGAGGTTGGTCAGAAAATCCCTGAATTGATAACGCCGCTGCATGTCGGAGAGGTTGTGGTCGTTCAGGATCGTAAGGCCCTTCTGTACATTGGCAGTGATATAGCCTTCGGCGCCCTCCGTTGCCTGCGCAAAAGCCCCCCTGCCGAAGGAGAAAAGAAAGAGCGCGGTTATCGCAAGCGCCGCCATGATGCGGGCAGCAGATGCCGTTGGCCGAGCGTTCATTCCAGTCATAGCGGATTTTTCCCTTAGTTACCCAAAGCCCACCGAGAAGTCGCCCCAGACGATGGCAGACTCGTGGCGGTCTATCGCACGGATGCCACCTCTCGGGGAAGAAAACGCAGATCGGCCGATTGGGGATCATTTCCGCCCCATTGCCCTTTTGGAACCACGGCGAGGCCTTGTATAAACACATAAAGATATGTTTATATCCTTGGCAATGGCAGGCATCCGCGAGCTCTTGGCGATGTTGCGCGCCGCCGGCGATCCAACCCGGCTGCGCCTGCTGCTGCTGTTGCGCGAAGCCGAACTCACAGTTTCCGAACTGACCGAAATCGTTGGGCATAGCCAGCCCCGGGTGTCTCGTCACTTGAAGCTTCTTTGTGACGCCGGTCTGCTTCAGCGCTTCAAGGAAGGAAGCTGGGTCTTCTATCGATCCGCCGGTCGCGGCGAGCCTGCACAGTTGGCCGATGCGCTTATCTCCCTCGCCGACATTTCGGCCGAGCCGTTCCAGACCGACCGGCGACGGCTCGACGCGATCCGCAGCGCCCGGCAGGCGGCGGCGGCGGCGTTCTTCAAAGCGAATGCCGCGGACTGGGAGCGCATTCGTGCCCTTCACGCGCCGGACAAGGATGTCGAGTCCGCCATTCTCGAAACCGTCGCCACACTGCCGCACGATTCGGTTCTCGACGCGGGCACGGGGACCGGCCGCGTGCTCGAGTTTCTCGCGCCGCAGATCGGACAGGGGACCGGCGTGGACATCAGTCCCGAGATGCTGGCGATCGCACGCGACCGCCTCGAGCGTGTCGGCGCGCGGCATTGCCAGATCCGCCTCGCCGATATTCATCGCCTGCCGTTTCCAGCCGGAACAGTCGTCCAGGGCTTCGATCTCGCGATTTTCCATCAGGTGCTGCATTACCTGGAGGATCCGCAGTCGGCTGTGATTGAAGCCGCGCGCGTTCTGCGCCCGGACGGCAACCTGCTGATCATCGATTTCGCGCCGCACGACGTCGAGTTCTGCCGCAGCGAACTCGCGCACCGGCGCCTGGGATTTTCCGATGACGAAGTTCGCCACTGGTTCGCCGCCGCGGGCCTGAAGCATGCGCTCACGCGGTCCATCGCGGCAGGGAAGAGCGGGAAACTGACCGTACAATTGTGGCTCGGCGCGAAACCTGCCGTTCCCGTCGACGCACGCGCAAAGGCGGCTGCATGACCCTGCAACGCCTCGCGGCGGAACCGGCTGCGCTCTCCGTTTCGTTCGAATTCTTTCCGCCGAAAACGCCGCAAATGGAGGAACAGCTGTGGCGCGCCATCCGCCGCCTCGAGCCGCTCGCGCCATCGTTCGTGTCGGTGACCTATGGCGCGGGCGGATCGACGCGCGACCGTACCCACGCGACCGTCAAGCGCATTGTAGAAGAGACGCAGCTCGTTCCTGCGGCACATCTCACCTGCGTCGCCGCAGCCAGCGATGAAGTCGACGAAGTGGTGCGGCTCTACTGGAATTCCGGCGTGCGGCATATCGTGGCCTTGCGCGGCGACATGCCGGATGCCGGCTTGCCGTACACACCGCACGCGCGGGGCTATCGCTCCACTCCGGAACTCGTCACCGGCATCCGGCGCATCGCGCCTTTCGAGGTGAGCGTCGGCACCTATCCCGAGCGCCACCCCGATTCGCCTTCGCTCGATGCCGACATCGATCTCCTGAAGGCCAAGATCGACGCCGGTGCATCCCGCGCGATCGGGCAGTTCTCCTTCGATACCGCTGCGATTGTACGTTTTCGCGACCGTGCGCACGCGCGTGGCGTGACCGTTCCGCTTGTCCCCGGACTGATGCCGAGCACGAATTTCGCCGGTGTGCTTCGGATGGCCGCGCGCTGCGGCGCTGCGGTGCCGGGCTGGCTGAGAAATCTGTACGAAGGGCTGGAGGACGACATCGAAAGCCGCAAGGCGATTGCCGCCGCCGTCCTCGCCGAACAGGTCGGGCAGCTCCGCACCGAGGGCTTCGACCAGTTTCATTTCTACACGCTCAATCAGGCCGATCTCACCTATGCGGCTTGCCGGCTGCTTGGAATACGGGAGCGCCGCGATGCTGCGGCGGCTGCGTCATGACCTGGAATCGCGAGCGCCGCATCGAATGGCTGAAACGGGAGGCGCGCGAGCGCATCCTGCTGCTCGACGGTGCCTGGGGCGTGCTGATCCAGGGCTACGGATTGAGCGAAGCGGATTTCCGTGGGTATCGCTTCCGCGACCATGGACACGATCTACAGGGGAACAACGATCTTCTGACGCTTACGCGTCCGGAGATCATACGCGACATTACCCGCGCCTATCTCGATGCCGGCGCCGACATCATCGAAACGAACACCTTCAATGCCACCGCCGTCTCGCAGTCCGATTACGGATGCTCGCATCTCGTTCCCGAGCTGAACGAATCGGCTGCCGCGATCGCACGAGAGATTTGCAACGAGATCTCCACCGTGGAGCGGCCGCGGCTCGTCGCGGGCGTGCTCGGACCGACGAACCGTACCGCGTCGTTGTCGCCCGATGTGAACGACCCTGCCTTCCGCAACATCAGCTTCGACGAACTGCGCGACACCTATCGCGATTGCGTGCTCGCGCTCATCCGCGGCGGCGCCGACCTCATCTTGATCGAAACCGTGTTCGATACGCTAAACGGGAAGGCTGCCATTTTCGCGGCCGAAGAAGCGTTCGAGCAAACCGGCGAACGGCTGCCGCTCTGGATTTCGGGCACGATCACCGATCTCTCCGGACGCATGCTGACAGGCCAGACGGCGGAAGCGTTCTGGCATTCCGTGCGCCATGCGAAGCCTTTTGCAGTGGGACTGAACTGCGCGCTCGGCGCAAAGGAACTGCGCGCCTATGTCGACGAGCTTTCGCAGGTTGCCGATACGCTGGTGAGCGCGCATCCGAATGCAGGTTTGCCGAACGCCTTCGGCGGCTACGACGACACGCCCGACAACATGGCCGCGACGCTGGGGGAGTTCGCGCGCTCGGGCCTTGTCAACATCATCGGCGGTTGCTGTGGTACAACGCCGGCGCATATCAGGGCGTTTCGCGAGGCGGTGCGCGGATTGAAGCCGCGCGCCGTGCCGGAAAAGCCGCGCTATTTGCGGCTTTCGGGCCTCGAACCCTTCACGCTCACGCCGGAGACGAACTTCGTCAATATCGGCGAACGCACCAACATCACGGGCTCGGCCAAATTCCGCAAGCTGATCGCGGCGGACGATTACGAAGCCGCGCTCGAAGTGGCGCGCAGCCAGGTGGAGAACGGCGCGCAGATCATCGACGTCAACATGGACGAGGGCCTGATCGACTCCGAAGCGGCGATGCGGCGGTTTCTGTCGCTCGTCGCCGTCGAGCCCGACATTGCCCGTGTGCCGGTGATGATCGATTCCTCCAAATGGAGCGTGATCGAGGCCGGGCTGAAAGTTGTACAGGGGAAGCCGGTCGTCAATTCCATCAGCCTGAAGGAGGGCGAGGGCCCGTTCATTGCGCAGGCGCGGAAAGTTCTGCGCTACGGCGCCGCCGTCGTCGTCATGGCCTTCGACGAAAAAGGCCAGGCGGAAACCGCGGAACGGAAATTTGCGATCTGCAAACGCGCCTACGACATCCTGGTGAACAGGGTGGGCTTGCCGCCCGAGGACATCATCTTCGATCCCAACATTTTCGCGGTGGCCACGGGGATCGAGGAGCACAACGATTACGCCCGTGCCTATATCGAGGCCGCGCGTCGCATACGCGCGGACCTTCCGTACGTCCATGTTTCGGGCGGGCTGTCGAACATCTCGTTCGCGTTTCGCGGCAACGACCGTGTGCGCGAGGCCATGCATTCCGCATTTCTCTACCATGCAATCAAGGCCGGCATGGATATGGGTATCGTCAACGCCGGCCAGCTTGCGGTGTACGAAGACATTCCACGGGACCTGCGCGACGGCGTCGAAGACGTTCTTCTCAACCGTCGGGCTGACGCGACGGAACGCCTCCTCGATCTCGCGCAGCGCTTCAAGAACGATTCGGGTTCCGTGCGCGAGGAGACAACCCTCGCTTGGCGGGAATCGCCGGTGGATGAGCGCATATCCCATGCGCTGGTGCACGGCATTGCCGATTACATCGTCGATGACGTCGAGGAAGCGCGGCTGAAGGCGGCGCGGCCGCTCGATGTGATCGAAGGGCCGCTGATGGCCGGCATGAATGTCGTCGGCGATCTCTTCGGCTCGGGCCGCATGTTCCTGCCGCAGGTGGTCAAATCGGCGCGGGTGATGAAGAAGGCGGTCGCGCACCTCATTCCGTTCATGGAAGACGAGCAGGCGGCGAACCGCGAGCCCACGGGGCGCATCGTGATGGCGACGGTGAAAGGCGATGTACACGATATCGGCAAGAACATCGTCGGCGTGGTTCTCCAGTGCAACGGCTATGAAGTGATCGATCTCGGCGTGATGACGCCGGCACAGAAGATTCTCGATACCGCACGCGAGAAGAACGCCAACCTGATAGGACTTTCCGGTCTCATTACGCCGTCGCTGGACGAAATGTGTCACGTCGCGGCGGAAATGGAGCGGCAGGGCTTCGATATTCCCCTCCTGATCGGCGGCGCGACCACGAGCCGCGTGCATACGGCGGTCAGGATCGATCCGAACTACCGTCGGGGACAGGCGGTGTACGTCGCCGACGCCTCACGCGCGGTGGGCGTCGCGGCCCAACTCGTGGGCCGCGCGGGGGCGAACTATGCCGCGGACGTCCGTCGCGAATATGCCGACATCGCCGCGCGCCATTCGGGCGCCAACCGGGCACCGACGCGGCGGCTCTCGCTTGCGGCGGCACACGCCAACAGGCTCAAATTCGACTGGGCGAACTACACGCCGCCGCAGCCGAAATTCCTTGGCGTACGGGAATTCGAGTCCTACGATCTCGCGGAACTGGTTCCGTACATCGACTGGTCGCCGTTCTTCCAGACCTGGGAGCTGGTCGGGCGCTATCCGCTGATCTTCGACGATCCGAAGCAGGGGCAGGCGGCGCGGGCGCTGTTCGACGACGCGCAGACAATGCTCGAGAAAATCGTCGGCGAGCGCTGGCTCACGGCGCGCGCTGCCTTCGGCTTCTGGCCCGCAAACGCCGAAGGCGACGACATCGTCCTGTTCGAGTCCGAACGCGGCGACAGGCCGCGTGCGGTCCTGCACACGCTGCGGCAGCAGATGGCGCGCGAGTCGGACAAGCCCAATCTCGCGCTCGCCGATTTCATCGCGCCGAGGGCCAGTGGCATGACGGATTACATCGGCGGGTTTGTCGTCACCGCCGGGCATGGCGAGCAAGCGCGCATCTGCGCATTCGAGGCCGAGAAGGACGACTACAGCGCCATTCTTCTGCGCGCGCTTGCCGACCGTCTCGCCGAAGCTTTCGCGGAGCGGCTGCACGCGCGCGTACGCCGCGAATTCTGGGGCTACGCTCCGGACGAGAATTTGCGTCCCGAGGAATTGATCGCCGAATCCTATCGCGGCATTCGTCCTGCCCCCGGTTATCCCGCGCAGCCCGACCACACCGAAAAAGGTACACTCTTCGAGCTGCTCGACGCCGGGCGCCGCGCCGGCGTCAAGCTGACCGAGAGCTATGCGATGTGGCCCGGCTCGTCGGTTTCCGGTCTCTACTTTTCGCATCCGGAAAGCCGCTATTTCGGCATCGGCAAGATCGAGCGCGACCAGGTGGAGGATTATGCACGACGCAAGGCCTGGAGCATCCGCGAGGCGGAGCGCTGGCTGTCGCCGATCCTGAATTACGATCCCCGCGCCGCGGCGGCGTAAATACGATTTAATCCGCCAGCGCGCGCGTGTACGACCAGGTGATCGCGAGCGCCAAGCCGGCGATGGCAAGCGGCAGCGACGTGGCGAGCGTGACAGACACGCCTGCTATCCATTCGGAAAAACCGGCCGTCGAGAGAACGGCAACAAGGACACAGGCAGTGACAGCGAGCACCGCGGTTTCAAGCCACGGCTCCCGCGTCTCGACGGTCGAGACGTTCGCCATGACCCGCGCCGAAAAGCCGCCGTCGGCCACGGGCGCAAGCGGCGCCGAAAGGAGTTGATCCAGCCTCTCGTCATTGTCATTCATGGTGCGCCTTCCATCATGGCCAGCAGCTTCTTGCGTCCGCGCAGCGCGTGCGATTTCACCGTACCGACCGGCAAGCCGAGAATCCCGGCCGCCTCTTCGTTCGAATAACCAAGCGCATGGCAAAGCGTCAGTGCCGAGCGTTCGCCGAGGGACAGCTTTGCCATGCATCTCTCAAGATCGAAACGAACGCCGGGTTCCATGGTTTGCAAATCTTCCGACTCTTGCGTCGCGTCCTCCAGGGGCTCGAGCTTTTTTCGCCGCGCTTCCATGAGATAGCGCGTCCAGGCGATGCGCGCGAGCCAGCCGCGAAACGGTCCCTCCCCGCGGTATTGCGCAATCTTGCGCCAGGCTTCGAGGAATGTTTCCTGCGCAAGGTCGTCGGCGAGCGCCTTGTTGCCGCGCGTGAGACGCAGGAGAAAGCCGCGCAGTACCGACTGGTGCTGTTGCACCAGCCGACCAAATGCCGCGCGGCCTCCGGCGGCGGCGCGCGTCGCAAGCCCCTCGTCGCTCATCGCGCGAAACGATCATGGCTCACTTCGCGGACCGGCGCTCCAGAATTCCGGCGAGGAGTCGGGCAAGCCCGACCATGAAGGGAAAGATCCCGATGAACGGCAGCCAGTTCGGCACGCGCTCGCCGTCGAAGAAACTGCCGCCACCGTTCATGGCCCACAGGAACACGGCCAGAGCGATGCCGATGCACATCATGAAAATCCCCGACTGGATCGGATTGGTGTACCGCCAGTCGGAGCCGCGGCCGCGGCCGTTAGTCAGGAGTTCTGGCGGGATCGGCTGACCCTTTTCGGCCAGCGTCTCGATCATGCGGTGGCGGCTTGTCCGCTCGCGATAGGAAAAGAACTGGGTCATGAAAATGATGACGACGATGGCAATCCAGAAGATCGCGGTGGCCGCCATGCCATGGAAGATAAACATGGGTATTCCTCCTGTGGGCGGCGCATAGGCCGCGTCTGCCCATTGGATGCAGGCGAGCATGTTTCCGGATGCAGCGCTGGGGAATATTTTTCGACCGAACACGAAAACGGGTTGAGTCCGGGCTTTTGCGCCAATAAGGCCTGCAGGTATGAGGATCACACGCCGTTTGCTGCTTGGTGCCCCCCTCGCACTGGCTCCGCTTCGCCTGACAACGGCAGGCGAGGCGCCTTCCGGTGGAAGGGACTGGACCGCCGTTGCCGAAGACGTGCGCGGCGAGATGGCGTGGGCTTGGAAAAACTACGTCGAGCTGGCGTTCGGTCAGGATCAGTTGAAGCCGGTCAGCGGCGCCGCCGAGCCGTTCCTTCTGAAGAACGGACCCTCGCTCGGTCTTTCGCTCGTCGAAGCGCTCGACACGCTCTATCTCATGCATCTCGATGCCGAACTCGAAGAGGCGGTGCGGTGGATCGAGAAGAACCTGCATTTCGATATCGACGGCGAATTGCAGGTGTTCGAGACCAACATCCGCATGGTCGGCGGATTGCTGGCAGGTTGGCTCGCGACCCACAACAAGACCCTGCTGTCGCTGGCGCACGATCTGGCGGAGCGGCTGCTGCCGGCTTTCACCAAATCGCCCACCGGGATTCCATACCGCTTCGTCAATCTCAAAACGGGAGCGGTGCGCGATCCGCAGACCTTTCCCGCCGAACTCGGCACCTACATCTCCGAGTTCGGTACGCTCGCGCGCGCCACCGGCGACCAGCGGTTTTACGACGCGGCGAAAAACGCGGCCAGGGCGTGCTTCGACCGGCGCTCGTCGCTCGATCTCGTGGCCGATACCATCGATGCCGAAACCGGCAAATGGCTGAGCCGGCGCGCCACGGTCGGACCGCCGTCCGATTCCTATTACGAATACCTGTACGGCGGATGGCGCCTGTTCGGCGACACCGATTTCAAGCATTGGTATGACGTACACGCAGCCGCCGCCCTGAAACACCAGGCCGAGACGGTGAACGGCCGTCTCTGGTTCGCCAATGTCGATTTCGAAACCGGCGCGCGCATCGACCGCCATCAAAGCGAGCTGGCCGCGTTCTATGCCGGGCTTCTCGCGAAAGCCGGCGATCGCGCGCATGCGGGCGCCTATCTCGAATCCTGGGCCGCGGTCCAGCTGCGTTTCTACGTGCTGCCGGAAGGTTTCGACTACGGCACGTTTTCTCCCACGCGGGTCACCAACGAACTGCGTCCCGAGTTCGCCGATTCCTGTCTCGCTCTGTTCGTACATGGCGGCGGCGAGCGGGAACGACAGCTTGGCCACCTCCATTACCTGAACATGAAGCGGACGAGCCGCGCGAGATTCGGTTACACGATCATCGACGACATCACCACGCTTCCCATGCGTCAGGGCGATCTCTGCCCCGGCTACTGGTGGGCCGAGCAGATGAAGTATTACTGGCTGCTTTTTTCCGACACGCCGCGTTTCGACTACGCGAACAATTATCTCTCCACCGAAGGCAAGGTTTTGGCGGGGCTGCGATGAGGTCCGATCGTGCTTGATCATCTGAAACAGAACAATCGCCGCTGGGCGGAGGGGAAGGTTGCAAGCGATCCGGATTTCTTCCGGCGTCTGGAGCGCCAGCAGGCGCCGGAATATCTCTGGATAGGGTGCGCCGACAGCCGCGTGCCGGCCAACGAGATTGTCGGCCTCGATCCGGGCGAACTCTTCGTTCATCGCAACGTCGCCAATCTCGCGCCGCCCCAGGACGCCAACTATCTTTCGGTGCTGCAGTTCGCGGTCGAGGTGCTCAAGGTGAAGCACGTGCTCGTCGTCGGCCACTACGGTTGCGGGGGCGTGAGCGCGGCAGTCGACGGGAAACGCCGAGGCCTTGTCGACCACTGGTTGCATCCCATCCGCGAAGTGTTCGAGGCCCATCGCGCGGAGCTGAATGCCATCGCCGACGAGCGGGAGCGGATGAACCGGCTCTGCGAACTCAACGTGAAGCGGCAGGTGCGGAATGTTGCGTCCGACGTCTTTGTGCAGGACGCCTGGGCCCGCGGTCAGGCGCTGAGCGTACACGGCTGGGTGTATGCGCTCGGCAGCGGGCTCGTCACCGATCTGAACGTGACGGTGCGCGGACCTGCCGGGTCGAAGTGACTTGCGACGGGCGCATTCAGTTTTTCTTTACCACGTTCGGGAAAGGCTAGCTTAACGGGCGGTGCGCACAATCGCCGCGCGATGATTGCGGCCGATTCTGCAGCACCGTCTCTGGAGCGCATGCCCGAAAACCGGCTTGCGCGCGAACAGCTGCGCCTCGCGCTGAAGAATCTGAAGCCCAATTGCTGGTTGATGCCGCTTCTCGGCGCGGTGATCTGCCTGATGTTTTCGCGCTGGATCAGCCTGCCCGTCCTCGCCTTGTGGCTGGCGATGGTGGTGGTCGGCGGCTCCTACCTGGGCGTCGTTGCGTACACTTTCCTCGCGCGCGACGCGGAAAGGCTGGCGCGGCGCAACTGGACGCTGCACGCGTCCATCGGGTACGCCCTTTTCAGCGCCTCGTGGGCATCGCTGGCGTTTCTCTTC
Source organism: Rhizomicrobium sp. (assembly GCA_035308485.1). Taxonomy (GTDB): domain Bacteria; phylum Pseudomonadota; class Alphaproteobacteria; order Micropepsales; family Micropepsaceae; genus Rhizomicrobium. The sequence goes on along the minus strand of DATGGN010000149.1, from coordinate 27,820 downwards.
TGGCGCCACGGCGACGACCTCAACCAGATGCTCATTCTGCTTGTGATTGCCTGTACGCTCGCCGGCAATGCGGCGCTGGTTGGCGCGAGCAAACCGCTCACGGTGATCGGCTACACCATCCTGGGGTTCGCGCTGGTGATCGATCCGCTGCGTGAGGGCGGAATTGTCTATTATTGCCTGGCTGCTCTCGCGTTCGGTTATGTCTGCTATCTCTCCTTCATGTCGCGGCAGATCTACTTTACCGCGCACGACATGCTGCTCCTGCGCGACGACAAGAACGGGTTGATCGAGGCGCTCGCGCGCTCGAAGGAGGAGTCCGATTTCGCACGCGAACGCGCCGAAGCCGCCAGCCGGGCGAAATCGGAGTTTCTTGCCAATATGAGCCATGAGCTCCGGACACCGCTGAACGCCATCCTCGGCTTCTCCGAGATGATCTTTTCCAATGCGCTCGCCACCAATCCTGCGAAATACAAGGAATATGCGAAGCTCGTGCACGAATCGGGCAATCATCTGCTCGCACTGGTGAACGACATTCTGGACCTCGCCAAAATCGAGTCGGGCAAATTCGAACTCCGCGAGAGCGACATCGATATCGGCGTGCTCGCCGGCGAAACGGTGGTACTCCTCGCCGACCAGGCCGCCGTGGCGCAACTCAATCTCCTTGCCGAGGTCGAACCGGGTCTGCCGCTCTTGCGAGCCGACGGGCGCGCGCTCCGGCAAATCCTGATCAACCTACTCTCGAACGCCATCAAGTACACGCCCTCCGGCGGCGAGGTCGCCGTCTTTGCGCGGCTGGCCGAGAGCGGCGAAATCATGCTGGGAGTCCGCGACACCGGCATCGGCATCGACCCGCGCGATCAGCTGCGCGTGTTCTCGAGCTTCGGACAGGGCCGCCACGACGTGGCGACGGGCGACAAGGGAACGGGGCTCGGGCTTTCCATCGTCAAGGGCCTTTGCGAGGCGCATGGCGGAAAGGTCACGCTTGCGAGCGAACTCGGCCAGGGGACGTGCGTGACGATCGCGCTTCCCGCCGCCCGCCTGCGCCCGCGGCTCAAGCAGGCGTCGTAGTCTTTGTATCACGCACGTGACGAAGGTTTGGCGTCGCTTTCTGTGAGCATCTCGAAAAGTGTTTTGAAATATTTCCTCTTCTCGGAGCCAAGTTCATCATCCGGGAAGCGGCGCGTGTAATTTTCTACGAAGACTCTGGCGTCATTCGTGCGCCCGAGCTTGATCAGAACAATGGGCGCGAACAAAGGAAACGCAAAGCTGGTCAGGCGCTCCTTCCACCCCTCGACCAGCGCCTGCAGTGAGGCGTATTTTTCAAAGAACGGATAGCCATACTTGCGTAGACACCACACCACATCGTCTGCAACATCCGGCGTCAGAGTTTTTCCTTGATATCGCCAGGGAGCTTCCGTGGAGCAGGCTGGACAATGTGCTGCAAGGCGTTCGAGTTCGATGCGGAGCAGGGGGGGCGTGTCCGGGTGACGTTCCGGCGTCTTGCCCATATTTGTATTCGCTTGGTAATAAATCTCCTTGAGTTCTTCGTTCATGATGCCAACGGCGGGCTCGAGCCAGCAAAACTTTCCCGCGATGGCGATCCAAGCCTGCCACGGGCCATGAATCGGTTTGATGAATATCGCGTTGTCGGCGGGTGACGTAAAGCCGTCGTCTGCGAGCCGGGCGCCGATAGCATTCACTACCCGATCATAGGTCAGATCATGTGTACGCATGAATGTCTCCATTAATGCGAGTGTGTTCAATGCTCGGTCGTACTCACCGCATCGCCGTACACGATCGGAAAGTACACCCACACGCCGGGAGTAAAGCCAGCAACACCCGCTTTCGGACCAACCGGGAGCACCCACGTACGAGCACCGATGCTTGGATATACCTGCCGTTGATTATCCCGTAGCCCACCGCGGCCCGTTTTGACGTCAACGCCATAGCAAGGCTCAAGCGTGGCGGTGAGCCCATCGGGAACCCACAACGAAACGACGTAATCGACAACGACGCGAACACCGTTCTTACCGATAAAATTCACGCCTTTCGTGACCGGAACGCCCTTGCTCTGCAGTCGTCTTACCTGACGGTTCACTTCGTCTTCGTGTTGCTGCCAATTTTGCCGAAGCTGTTCCGGACTGCTGGAGACCGGGTCAAGTTCGCCTGAGTCATCACCCTGCCTGTCGACCGCATCGTCTTTCGGCGCGAACTGTCCGCCCTGGTTGTCAGGAGCGCCAGCCGGCCAACGGGGATGTTCTTCTGGATCCCAGTCCGCCTTGAGCAGCCCGCTCCAGTACAGATTGCGAATGAACGTGATCAACGCACCCGGCGATCGGCTGCCTTTGGACAGCGGCGGGGCATCGGGAATGGCAAGCAGCAGTGTCGCAATTTGTGCGCGGGCAATGTCGCCGTCATTGAGAGCGTTGGCGATTGCCCTCAGTCCGTCGAGTTTCGACGACATGTCGACGGGGATTCCAAAATCCGAACTGATTTCGTCGGAAATCTGCCTGCAATCTCGTGGTTCCCAAAGCGACTCTCCGAAGATTTGGACACGCTTCAGGAGTGGCGTTTGGTTCACGCAAGGACCGTTCGCGTCGCAGGAGACCCCGACGCCCCTGGCCGGTGGCGACAATCGAAATTCGCGGGTCAAGCGGGTTCCTTTCGTTGAATTGGAGAATAGAACATATCAGGAACAACTTGCTATGTCCATATCAGAGTGTGATACAACCAAATTGGTAATAAACCGGCAATGTTCTGAAAGTGGAATCCATTTAAGTGGTTGTTATTCATCAATTTTCAGGCAATTTGGCGATACTTGGCCAAATCCCAGGCGATTTAACCAAGCCCGCACAGGGGAGGTGTCAGACTGACGGTTCGCTTCGGCGTGAAGGCGGGCAACCTGCGCCGGTCGGGGCTTCTCCGCAAGGAACGACAATCAAGAACTGTACAAGTAGGGTACTTTCGCTATCTTGATTTGGGTGCCCCATATCCCCCGCCGCCGGGGGTGGCGATGAGGATTTCGTCGCCGGCCTCGACGGCAATCTCGTCGCGCCCCTTGAGTGCAATCGTTTCGCCTGCAGCGCGGATCACCATGTTCGCGCCCGGAAGTCCCGGACTGCCACCGTTCAGTCCGAATGGTTCGGTTTCGCGGCGCGTGGAAAGGATGGCCGCCGACATCGCTTCGCGGAAGCGGATGCGCCGCAGAACGCCGTCTCCGCCTTTGTGCGCGCCGCCGCCGCCCGATCCATGCCTGAGCGAGAACTCCTCCAGCAGAACCGGATAGCGTGTTTCGAGAATCTCAGGATCGGTCAGGCGCGAATTCGTCATGTGCGTGTGTACGGCAGACGCGCCGTCGAAGGTTGCGCCCGCACCGGCGCCGCCGCAGATCGTTTCGTAGTATTGATGGCGCGCATTGCCGAACGTCAGATTGTTCATCGTACCCTGCGCCGCCGCCATCACGCCCAACGCACCGAACAGGGCATCGACCACGGCCTGGCTGGTCTCGACATTTCCCCCGGCGACGGCCGCGGGAAAATGCGGATTGAGCAGCGAGCCTTCCGGCACGACGATCTCAAGCGGCCTGAGGCAGCCCGCGTTCAGCGGAATGTCGCCTTCGACGAGGCAGCGAAATACGTACAGCACCGCCGCCTTGGTGATGGAACGCGGTGCATTGAGATTGCTGTCCGTCTGCGGCGACGTGCCGGTGAAATCGATCCGCGCGCCCCGCGCCGCGTGGTTCACCTGGACCCGTACATGGATGACCGTGCCCCCGTCCATCGGCATCTCGAAATGTCCATCCTTCAACGCGCCGATGACGCGCCGTACTGCTTCTTCGGCGTTGTCCTGGACATGGCGCATGTACGCGGTAATGGCTTCCGCGCCGTGCAACTTCGCGGCACGCTTCAGTTCCGCAATGCCGCGCGCGCAGGCCGCGGCCTGGGCCTTGAGGTCGGCGATGTTCTGCTCGGGATTGCGCGCCGGGTAGTCGCCGGAATCGAGAATGCCGCGAACGGCGTCCTCGTCGAAGTGCCCGTCGCGGATCATGCGCACGCCATCGAACAGCACGCCCTCTTCTTCGATGTGGCACGAGAAGGGCGGCATGGAGCCCGGAGAGATGCCGCCGATATCGGCGTGATGGCCGCGCGCGGCGGTGAAGAAGCGCCGTTCGCCGTCGACAAAAACCGGCGCGACGACGGTGATGTCGGGCAGGTGCGTGCCGCCGTCATAGGGCGCGTTGGTGACGAACATGTCGCCGTCGCGAATGTCGCCCCCGTGTTTCGCGATGATGGCGGCGACGCAATCGCCCATCGATCCGAGATGCACCGGCATGTGGGGCGCGTTGGCGACGAGATTGCCTTCGCGATCGAAAATCGCGCAGGAGAAATCGAGCCGCTCCTTGATATTCACGGACGACGCGGTGTTCTGTAGCGTGGCACCCATCTCCTCCGCAATCGCCATGAACAGATTGGCGAAAACTTCGAGGAGAACAGGATCGATGCCTTTCGTGGATTTCCGGTTCGCTTCCGTTGGTTCCACGCGCGAGAGGATGACCGCGCGTTCCGCCGTCACGGCCGCGCTCCAGCCTGGTTCGACCACGATCGTCTGGTGCGGCTCGATCAGGAGGGCTGGGCCATTGATCGTCGCGCGGGCCGCAAGGCGCTCCGTGAAAAACACGTCGCATGCACGCCAAGCGCTCTGCGAGTAAAAGCGCGACCGGCGCGAGGCGGCGTCCGGTGTGGAGGTGGTTTTCCGCGCGGGCGTGACCGAGAGTTTCTCCTGTACATTGGTACTGGCTTCCACCTCGAGCGATTCCACGATCAATCGCCTGCCCTCGAAACCGAAGCCGAACTGCCGCGCATGAACTTCGGCAAAGACGGCAGTCATGTCCTGGGCGGACGCAAGCGACACCGGGAGCGTCGTATCGCTGCCGGCGTATCGGATGTGTGCGGTCGCAATGGATTGCACGTCATCGCCGCCTTGCGCTTCCACGTCGGCGATCGCTTCGCGTGCGAGTTCGTCCGCAATCGCCTTGAGCCTGTCTGACAGCGGGTCCTCCAGCGCCTCGCCGATTGCACGCTGGCGAAAGGCGCGGATGGCCGCGAGTTTCATTCCATATGCGGACAGCACGCCCGAAAACGGGTGAATGAAAATGCGCGTTATATCGAGCGCGTCGGCAACGAGGCAGGCGTGCTGACCCGCGGCACCGCCGAAACAGACGAGTGTGTACGCCCGCACATCGTAGCCGCGCGCGACGGAGATGCGCTTGATGGCGTTCGCCATGTTCTCAACCGCAATCCGGATGAAACCGTCGGCCACCTCCTCCGCGCTTCGCCCGGTTTCGCGTGCGAGCTGCGCAAATCCCTCTCGCACCGCCGCATCATCGAGAGGCTCGTTGCGTGCCGTACCGAAAATGCGCGGAAAGAAATCCGGCTGGAGCTTGCCGGTCATCACATTCGCGTCGGTAACAGTCAGCGGACCGCCGCGGCGATAGCTCATGGGACCGGGATCGGCGCCGGCCGAATCCGGCCCGACGCGGAATCGCGCGCCATCGAAATGCAGGATCGACCCTCCTCCCGCCGCGATGGTGTGGATCGCCATCATGGGCACGCGCAGGCGCACGCCGGCGATTTCGTTTTCGTGCTGGCGCTCGTACGTTCCCTCAAAGCGCGAAACGTCGGTCGATGTCCCGCCCATGTCGAAGCCGATGACGCGATTGAAACCGGCGGCGCGCGCGGTTTCCGCCATGCCGACCACGCCTCCGGCCGGTCCCGACAGCACGGCATCCTTGCCATGGAACGCCTGCGCCGCGGCCAGCCCGCCGCTCGACATCATGAAGAAAAGCCGCGGACCTTTCGCGTCGGCTCCGATGCTGGATGCAAACCGGCCCGAATAACGGCGCAGGACCGGCGACAGATAGGCGTCGGCGACGGTGGTGTCGCCCCGGCTCACATATTTGATCAATGGTACAGTTTCGTGGCTCGTCGACACCTGCGCGAACCCGCAGTCGCGTGCAATTTTCGCAGCGCGACGTTCATGGGCCGCATGGGCGTAGCCGTGCATGAAGAGAATTGCACAGGCCGATATGCCGTCGGCGCGCGCGCCGGCGAGATCGCGGTGCAGCGATTCTTCGTCGAGCGGACGCAGAACTTCGCCTTCCGCACTGACGCGCTCGTCGGCTTCGACCACCCGCTCATAGAGCGGCGACGGAAGGTCGATCCTGAGGGCGAAAAGCTTCGGCCGGTTCTGGTAGCCGATGCGCAGCAGGTCCTTGAGGCCGTGCGTCGTGACAAGAACGACGCGCTCGCCGCGCCGTTCGAGCAGCGTGTTGGTCGCGACGGTCGTTCCGGCCCGAACCTCGGCCAGCAATTCGGGGGGAATGGCTGCGCCGCCGGAGAGACCGAGACAGCGACGGATGCCTTCGAGGCCGGCATCGTCGTAGCGCTCGTCTTCCGACAACAGTTTGAGCGCCGTGACCGCGCCGTCAGGCGCTTCGGCGACGACATCGGTGAACGTGCCGCCACGGTCGATGTAGAAACGCCAGGCTCTCATGCCGGCTTCGTATCCGTCATCGCATTGCCACACAGATTGGCTTAAGGATTTCGTCCATGTCCATCTGGGGCAAATTGGGGGGCGCTGCAGCCGGGTTCCTGCTCGGCGGCGGTCCCCTCGGAGCAGTTGCCGGCGCATTCGCCGGTCATATGCTTTTCGATCGCGATTCTGCGGAGGCGGGCGAACCAGGCATCATCTTCACGATCGCCGTCATCGCGCTGAGTGCCAAGATGGCGAAAGCCGACGGCACCGTGAGTATCCAGGAGATCGAAGCGTTCGACCGCATCTTCCGGGTTCCGCCATCGGAGCAGGCGAATGTGCGGCGCATCTTTGATCTCGCCAGGCAGGACACGGCCGGATACGAGATTTACGCCGCGCAGATTGCGCGCCAGCTTCGCGGCAATCCCGGCCTGCTCGAAGACGTGCTCGACGGTCTGTTCGAGATCGCCAAGGCCGATGGTGTCTTTCATCCCGCAGAACTCGCTTTTCTCGAGGACGTTGCCAACATCTTCGGTTTTTCGCCGGACGAATACCGCCGCATCCGGTCCTCTCACGTCGAGCCGGACCGCGCCGATCCCTATGCGGTCCTCGGTGTCGAGTTCGGAGCGAGCCAGGAGGAGATCAAGCATACCTACCGCATGCTCGTGCGTGAAAATCATCCAGACAGCCTGATCGCGCGCGGCGTTCCCGAGGAGTTCATCCGCCTGGCGAACGACAAGCTTGCCGCCATCAACGCGGCCTATGCGCGGATCATGCAGGAACGTCGGCTCGCCTCTTGATGGAACTTGTCGACAGACGGTCGCCGAATTTCGACCCCAGGCCCGCAGGAACGCCGATCGACATTCTGGTGCTGCACTACACCGGCATGCGTACAGCCGAAGAGGCGCTGGTGCGTCTTTGCGATCCCGAGGCCAAGGTTTCGTCGCATTACACCGTCGACGAGGAAGGACGCGTGTACCGGCATGTCGACGAGTCCAAACGCGCGCGGCACGCGGGCGTCTCGTGGTGGGCGGGCGAGCGCGACGTGAACAGCCGTTCGATCGGAATCGAGATCGTAAACCCCGGCCATGAATTCGGCTATCTGCCCTTTCCGGAGCCGCAGATCGCTGCGGTCATCCAACTCGCGCGCGATATTCTCGAGCGGCACCCGATCCCGCCCCATCGCGTCGTCGGTCATTCCGATGTTGCACCTGCGAGGAAAATGGACCCTGGCGAATTGTTTCCGTGGGATGCGTTGGCGGAAAACGGTGTCGGACTGTATCCGACAGATGCACAGGTCGCAGAATTTGTGACGCTGGCGTCACAAACAACATTCGCCTCGATGCTTGCGTCCTACGGATACGGCGTTTCCCCCGACATCGACATTCCACTTTCCACGGTTGTCACGGCATTTCAGCGCCATTTCCGCCCGGAACGCGTGGATGGAATCATCGACGCGGATTGCGAGGCGCGTCTTCGTGCTTTGCTGCGATTGTTCAATCCAGAGTAGTTGAAGATCCTGTTGCCCGCTGGGGGGCAAATACAATGCACAGTTTGCGTGTAAGGTTTCGTACGACTGTAGCAAAAAATATTTCATCGCGCGTTCACGCGAATTTCTCTCGACATATCCCGTGCGGGAATGCAAAACGAATGTGCGCGGGGGCATGGAGCCAGGAAGTGGAGGAACCATGCCAAGCTATCAGATCTGTTATTTCGACGACGAAGGATCGCTCACCTGTTCGTTCTCCGCCATGTGCGATAGCGAAACACACGCGAAAGTTCTTGCTCACGCCATGAAGCTCAGCGACTACAAGACGTTCGAAGTCTGGCACGACCGTACGCTCGTCTATGAGCGCCCGCAGCATTTTGAAGCGCCGCAGCAACTGCAGTAGCCAGCCGCCGCCCACCCTCCCTTGAGGGAGGGTTGAAATTTGCGACCCCGCACCTGATGCGGGGAAGCAAATTTCGGGGAGGGGTATGGATCACGCGATGACCCCTCCCCGATAATCTCGCGCGCTGGCGCAAACGCGATTTTCGACCCTCCCTCAAGGGAGGGAGGGCGAGTCCATCCGTAGATTTCCGTTCCCCTCTCCCTTGGCAGAGGGGGAAATCGCTCATATGTGAAGCGGGAACAGGTCGGAGGCTGCCATGTTCACGCTGATCTTCGGGATTTTCGCGTTCTTCTGGGCGGCGATCTTCAGTGCGATCGGTCTGACCATGCTGTTCGCGTTTCTTGTTCCGCTCCTCCTGCTTGCAATCTTCTTTCGGCTCGGAATCTTTCTCGTGAAGCTTGTGGCCGGCGTGTTTTTGCTTTCTCTTTTCGCAATCTGCTTGTTCTGAACCGACGGCGTGTTATATTCCGTAGGGGTGTCGAATTGCGCATTTTCCGTGCGGGCCGGGGTATTGGGAGTGGGCCATGGTCGCCGAGCACGAGATCCGCGTTCGCAGTTATCTCCTCTGGGAATCCGAAGGCCGGCCGGAAGGCCGCGACATGGAGTTCTGGTTTCTCGCCAGAGCCCAGCTTGAGGTCGAGTCGAGAGCGCCTTCGCCGTGGAGACGGCCGAAGCTGTTCGTTGTCCCTTCCGCCTCGGTGAGTTCGCCGCCGCGAAAGGTAATCGCGAGTCGCGTACCGACCGCGACGCGAGCCGCACCTATCGCTGCCACGCGATAAGCGGAATCTCCGACGGAACGAACGCCGCCTCGTGGTACGGCACGATGCGCAGCGTGTAGTCCTGTGCCGCGCGGGTACCGAGAACCTCTCCGGCGTACACATAGCCGTGGGCGGCGCCCGGTATGACCTGCTCCTGATGGAGTTGAACCACCTCCGCGGGTGAATCGGGCCGCTCGTCGGCGAAGAGTTCCACGCGCACGCAGTCCGGCGCGATTTCTCCCAGAAACACCGGAACCGAAAAACGCCAATGATCGTGATCGTGCGCGATGGCGGGCTGGCCAATGTGCATGTCCTGCCAGTGGCTGCGCACCGTCCCGGCCCATTGGCAGAGCTGTCTGGCGAGCCGGTTGTCGTCCGCGGTTCGCGCCCGCAGCGCACCGGCGAGCGGCAGCCACGCCTTCTCGATGTAGTCACGCATCATGCGATTGCTTGCGAAAGCAGGCGTGAGCACCGACATGCTGCGCCGTATGCGGGCAAGCCAGGCGCGAGGCAGACCGTCCGCGTCACGTTCGTAAAATTCGGGAACGATCTCCGTTTCGAGGAGATCGTACAGACTTTCCGCATCGCGGCTATCGATTTCTGCTGCATCACCGCCGCGCTCGTCCCCGATTGCCCAGCCGAGACAGGGCTCGAAGGCTTCATCCCACCATCCGTCCAGCGTCGAACAGTTGAGCCCGCCATTGACGAGCACTTTCATGCCGCTCGTGCCGCAGGCTTCCCACGGCCGTCTTGGCGTGTTGATCCAGACATCGACGCCATGCACAAGCTCCTTGGCGAGCGCGATGTCGTAATCCTCGAGAAAGACCACGCGGCGGCGGAAACGCGGCTCGCGTGCGATCGTGGCCCAGGCGCGGATGATCGCCTTGCCGTCGAAATCAGCAGGATGGGCCTTGCCGGCGACGACGATCTGTACGGGACGGGCCCTGTCGAGGAGAATCCGTGCGAGGCGCTCCGGATCGCGCAGCAGGAGATTGGGCCGCTTGTACTCGGTGAATCGCCGGGCGAACCCGATCGTCAGCACGTTCGGATCGAGCACGAAATGCGCTTCGTTGACTTTCTCGGCCGACAGTCCGCGTTCCCTCAGCTGCGTCGCCAGGTGCCTGCGCACCTCGCGTACAAGGCGTTGGCGGCCTTCGCCGCGCATCGCCCAGAGCGTTTCGTCGGTAACGGCAGCGATTTTTGCCCCGAGATTATCGGGCATGCTGTGCCAGCGCTCCGTCCCGCAGGCGTCGGTCCAGATGCGGTCGGCTTCGGCCGAATCCCAGGTCGGTACATGCACGCCGTTGGTGATGTGCCCGATCGGAATTTCGCAGGCCGGCCAGCGCGGAAACAGCGGTTGAAAAATCCGGCGGCTGAATTCGCCATGGAGGCGGCTGACGCCGAGGCAGGCGGCGGAACCGCGTTGCGCGAGCCACGCCATGTTGAAAGGCTCTCCGGCATTTCCGGGATCGACACGGCCGAGTCCGATCAGATTTTCGAGCGAGGCGCCGTTGCGCACGAGATCGTGTTCGACGTACGGCAGATACGAGCGCAGGAGCCGCGCCGGAAACGAATCGAAGCCAGCCGCGACGGGGGTATGCGTGGTGAAGACATTGCCCGCGCGCGTCGCCCATAGCGCCTGCCAGAAATTGAGCCGGTGCGCGCGCGCGTACCGATGCGCGCGTTCGATGATGGCAAACGCCGCGTGACCTTCGTTGATGTGACAGATTTCCACGTCCGGATGCAGGGCTTCGACGACCCGCCAGCCGGCAATGCCGAGAACGATTTCCTGCATCAGGCGTATCTCGGCGCCGCCGCCATAAAGCTTGGCGGTGATGCCCCGATCGGCGGCGGTGTTCAGCGTGTCGTTGCTGTCGAGCAGATAGAGCTTCACGCGTCCGACATTCGCCTGCCACACGCGCAACTGTACCATGCGGCCGGGAAGTTCGAGCGGAATGCGCAACCAGCCACCCGCTCCGTCCAGCGCCGGCTCTATCGGCATGGTCGCCGGTTCGTTGTACGGGTACAGTTCCTGCTGCGTGCCTTCGACATCGACGATCTGGCGGAAATAACCCTCCTGGTACAGGAGGCCGATGCCGATTGCCGGCACATCGAGATCGCTGGCGGTTTTCAGGAAATCGCCTGCGAGCACGCCGAGCCCGCCCGCGTAGAGCGGCAACGCCTCGCCGAGCCCGAACTCCATGCTGAAATAGGCGACCTTCTTCAGCCTCGCGGCGTCGTAGGTCTGTCCGAACCAGCCGGTGCGGCGATAGTCGGCCGCACGCGTCGCGGCAAAGGTCGCGAGCCTTCGACAGAAACCGGAATCGTCCGCGAGTTTTCGAAGGCGGTCTTCCGTCGCGTTCTGCAGCACGGTCCAGGGATTGCAGGTCAGCCGCCACAGCTTTTCGTCGACATGCTCCCACAGCGCGTCGGCCTCGTGGCTCCACGTCCAGCGCAGATCGAGCGCAATCGTTCGTAATGCCGACAGTTTTTCCGGGATGTTCGGCAGGGGCAGTGCAAGCATGGGCGCGGTTTGTTCCTGAGGCGGACGGACGGAAACGCGGCAAGCCTATCGCGCCCCGCAAAGCGGGGGAAAGGGACGTATATTGGAACGCGCGAAAGTCTCCGGAATTTCCCGCGAATCGCCTATTCTTGCGCCGCATGGCCATGGTCAACGAAGCGCGCCGCGAGCGGCGCGTGCGGTCTCGTGAAGCGACCCGCGCTGCCATTCTCGATGCGGCACGCCGTGTGGCCGCGCGTGACGGCGCGCGCCATCTTTCCCTTCGCGCCGCGGCGGCCGAAGCCGGTTTTGCGCCAGCCGCGCTCTACAGCTATTTCGAAAGCAAGGACGCGTTGCTGCTGGCGCTGGCGGCGGAAGATCTTGTCGCCATTTCGCGCGCCATGCGCTCCGCGGCTGAAATGCACAATGGCGCGACGCCGCTCGCGGCTGCCTCCGCCGCTGCCCTTGCCCTGTTGCAGAACACGGAATCGATCGCGGCCGCGTCCGCGGCGTTGCCCAATCGTCCCGGGTCCGGCGAATCCGAGCGCCAGTTCAATGGCCGGCTGATCGCGGCGCTGACCGCGCTTTCGCAGGCCGCCGGCCGCAGCACGAAAAACCGTTCCGAACAGGTCGATGTGCTGTTGCTCGCCGCAACCTTGACGGGCCTCGCCGTCTTTGTACGTTCGGGACGGCTGGCGGCGCTCGGATTCTCGACCGACGAGATCATCGCCCGCCTCGATGCGCGGTATTCGTACGCTCTCTGAGAACAGAATTTCCTCCCCCGTGCGAAGCATGGGGGAGGGGGACCGCGCCCTGGCGCGGTGGAAGGGGAAAGCCACGCGTACGATTCTACAACGCACTGCCGCCTGGGTGTACAAGTGCAGAAATGGATGCGCTATCGCTTGGCTGCTGGTGCGAAGGGCTTGCCCCTTCCACCGCTTCGCTACGCTCGCGGTCCCCCTCCCCCATCTCGCTCCGCTCGACGGGGGAGGAAAGCGAGCCGCAGCAGTTCCTTACGTACAATTTCTGGCTGTTCCATGGGGAGGAAATGGCTCGCGCCGTCGACCGTTACGACTCGCGCGTCCGGTCGCAATCTTTGGATCACGCCCAGTTGCTGCGCCGAGGTCGAACTGCTTCTTGCTCCCACAAGGATCGTGATCGGGCAGGCGATGTTCGCGACAAGCGGCGCCATGTCATGCGGCGCGCCGCGAAAGATGGCCGCTTCCCATTCCGGTGCGCAGGCGAGACGAAGCAAACCGTCGCCGCGACCAACCAGTCCGCCGCGAAGGTAATCGGCGACCACCTTGTCAGGCCAGGACGCGAAGATGCCGCGGCCGCGATACGCATCGAAAGCCGCGTCGAAGGACGGAAATTCATTCCGCCGGCGTTCCGCGCGCCGGGCAAGATCGCCCGCACCGGCCGTGTCGCCCTCGCGGAGCGGCGGAATAAGTACGGGTTCGATCAGCAGGAGCGCATGGACGCGCTGGCGGAACTGCGAGGCCGCCATCAAGCTGGCGACAGCGCCGAGCGAATGGCCGGCGAGAATCACGGGGCCCGCGATCTGTTCGATCGCACCGACCAGATCGTCGCGAAAAATGGTCCAGCCGGTGGCGAGATCCGCGGTCGCGGGCAGTGTCGAAAAACCGTGCCCGCGCAGATCAAAGGCCAGAATATGAAATGAGTCGCCGAGCGGCTGGAGAAGTGCGCAATAGGTCTCGGCGTTGAATCCGTTGGCGTGCGCGAACAGCACCGTTGGCCCGCCGGGTTTCGGCCATTCGATGCAGGACATCGCGCCATCGGCGAGATCGATGGATCGGCGTCCGGCTGCATTGGTGTTGGAGGAGTCGCGCACCGGACCCGCTACTTCGCCAAGAAATATTCGGCGAGCGTCCACGCGCCGATCGCGATAAAGCCCGCGCCGGCGACGAGCTTAAGCGGCACCGCGTGCAGGAAACGGCCGCCGGTGGTGCCGACCAGCACGGCGAGACCCGCACCCACAACGAGGGCGCCGGCGGAGGCGGCAAAGACGAAAACAGCGGGAACCCGTCGCTCGGACGCGAAGAGCAGGGTCGCAAGCTGCGTCTTGTCGCCGAATTCGGCAACGAAAATCGTAAAAAACATCACAACAAGTTCGCGCATCGCAATCCCCGCTCTCGGCCCGGAGCAAGAAGCCCCGCAGCGCCGCCATGGATTCCACGATTCCGCCTCGCAACAAAAGGCCGGTGAGCGCCGTTTCCGAATTGGCTACCGAGCGGCGGGATCCACCGTCACAGTCGCGGGGAAACAGACAAATGAGAATCGCACAGGTTGCACCACTCGACGAAGCTGTCCCGCCGCTGTTCTACGGCGGCACGGAACGGATCGTCGCTTATCTGTGCGATGCGCTTGTCGAGATGGGGCATGCCGTTACGCTTTTTGCGAGTGCCGAATCGCAAACGCGCGCGAAGCTGGTGAAAATGCGCGACCAGGCGATCCGCCTGGACAAGACGGTGCTGAAATCGCACCTCGCCGCAAACCTTGTGATGATGGACGAGGTGCGGAGCCGGCAGGAAGATTTCGACGTCATTCACTTTCACACCGACGTCGTCCATTTTCCCTTCTTCGAAGACATCGCGGACCGTACGCTGACCACGCTGCACGGGCGTCTCGATCTCAAGGATCTGCCGAAGCTGCTCATGCGCTGGCCGGATTATCCGCTGGCTTCGATTTCCGATAGCCAGCGCGCGCCGCTCGCACATGCCAACTGGGCCGCGACGGTGCAGCACGGACTGCCCATGAAACGGTTCCGGTTTTCGCCGGCGGCGCATGGCGATTATCTCGCCTTCCTTGGTCGCGTGTCGCCGGAGAAAGGACCGATCCGCGCCATCGAGATTGCCCGCGCCGCGGGTATTCCGCTCAAAATCGCCGCCAAGGTCGACCCGCATGACGAGGCGTACTTTCACCGGCACGTCGAGCCTTTGCTCGACGATCCGTTGATCGATTTCATTGGCGAAATCGGCGATGCCGACAAGTCGGACTTCCTCGGCAATGCGCTGGCGCTGCTCTTTCCCATCGATTGGCCCGAGCCGTTCGGTCTTGTGCTCATCGAGGCGATGGCCTGCGGTACGCCGGTGATCGCCTTCAACCGCGGTGCGGTGCCTGAGATCATCGAAGACGGCGTTACCGGCTTCGTCGTCAATTCTGCCGAGGAGGGGGTCGGGGCGATCGAACGATTGAAACTGTTGAACCGCCTGCGCATCCGTCATATCTGCGAACGCCGCTTCTCCGCTGCCGCGATGGCCAGGCGATACCTCGATGTCTATGCGCGGCTTGTCGGCGAATCGGCATTCGGGCATGAACGCATGAGCGCTGGAATCAGCGCAGTCTGAAACCGATGTCGCAGCCGGCGCAGACCGTCGTCGCTCCCAATCCGCAGCTGGACGCGCTTGGCGCCGTGCCGGCCGGAAAAAAACAGTTCGTCCTCAAGCAGGGCGACATGTTTCTGGTCGCCGACATCTACGGCGACGTGGAAGGCGAATCGGACGGCCTGTTCCGCAACGACACGCGTGTCCTGTCCTGTTTCCGGCTTCTGATCGGCGGCAATCGCGCCTCGCTCCTCGGCGGCAATGTCGCGCAGGACAATGTGTTCTTCACCGCGCATCTGACCAATCATCCGCTCGCGCCCATCGGCGGACAGTCGACGCCCGAGGGTGTCATTCACGTCGAGCGCACCCGCTTTCTGTGGGATTGCCGTCTGTACGAAATGCTCGTTCTGACCAATTTCAGCGAGCGCAAGGCGGAGCTGCCGTTCTCGTACGTTTTCGGCGCCGATTTTCGCGACATGTTCGAAGTCCGCGGCCGGCAGCGCGCGGCGCGAGGCAAGATGTTTCCGCCCAAGATTTCTGAACACGGCGTACTGCTCGGCTATGAGGGTCTTGACGGCGTCGTACGCTGGACGGCGATCGCCTTTTCGCCGGCGCCCAAACGCGTCGCTGCGAATCGCGCGGATTTCCTGGTCACGCTCGAGCCGGGTGGCTGCTTTGAGCTTCATGCCGAAATAGGGCCGGAATTCACCGGCCTTCCCGATTCCGCGCGTTTTCGCGCGGGCGCCGCACGCGCGCGATTTGCGATGCGCGGCGCGCGACGCATGGGCGGATCGCTGAAATCCTCGGGCCGTCTGTTCGACGACTGGACGGAGCGCTCGCGCGCCGATCTTGCGCTCCTGACCACGCAGCTCCCCACGGGACCGTTCCCGTATGCGGGAATCCCCTGGTTCTCTACCCCGTTCGGCCGCGACGCGATCATCACCTCGCTCCAGATTCTCTGGCTCGATCCGGGCCTCGCGCGCGGCGTGCTGTCGTTCCTCGCAAGCACGCAGGCGCATGAGCGCTCGATCTTTCAGGATTCGGCACCCGGCAAGATCATGCATGAAGCCCGCAAGGGCGAGATGACGACGCTGAAGGAGGTGCCGTTCGGGCAGTACTACGGCGCCGTCGATACGACGCCGCTCTATGTGATGCTCGCGGGCGCCTACGCCGAACGCACCGGCGACATGGATTTCATCCGCGAACTCTGGTCGTCGCTCGAAGCGGCGATGGACTGGATCGAAAACGAACAGGCAAACGATCCCGACGGATTCGTCTGCTATCGCGCGAGCAGGGGCAACGGACTCGTCAACCAGGGCTGGAAGGACAGCAACGATTCCATTTTCCACGCCGACGGCACGCTCGCGCACGGCGCGATCGCGGTGGTGGAAGTACAGGGCTACGCCTACGCCGCGTTTCGCACCATGGCCGCGCTGAGCGAGCGGCGCCGCGACATGGAAGCGGCATCGCGGTGGCGCAAGCGCGCAGAAGCCATCCGCACCGCGATCGAGCAGAAATTCTGGATGGAAGACCTCGGCACTTACGCAATCGCGCGCGATGGCGAAGGCAGGCTCTGCCGGGTCCGCGCCTCGAACCCGGGCCATCTTCTCTACACCGGCGTTCCGACGCGCCGGCGCGCGCGCCGCGTCGCCGACCAGCTTCTTTCGCCCGCGCTCAATTCCGGCTGGGGCATCCGCACTCTCGCGCGCGGCGAGCCGCGGTACAATCCGATGTCCTATCACAACGGCTCGGTGTGGCCGCATGACGGCGCGATCTGTACATCAGGGATCGCCCGCTACGGCGACCGCGAGGGCGTGGTGAAGATGGTGAGCGAGCTGTTCGAGGCGGGTGTGCGTTTCGATATGAGGCTTCCCGAGCTTTTCTGCGGCTTCCCGCGCGTGCCCGGCGGTCCGCCGATCGCCTATCCCGTCGCCTGTCTGCCCCAGGCGTGGTCGTCCGGCGCGCCGTTCATGCTTCTGCAGGCGTGTCTGGGATTGCGCGTCGACGGCATCAAACGCGAGATTCATGTCGACCGGCCGACGCTGCCGATCGGGATCGATCATCTCGAGCTGCGCCACGTCTGCATCGGCGATCTTTCGACCGACGTCATGTTCCAGCGTGTCGGCGAGCGCGTCGTTGCCTTTCCCCGCGGCAAGGATCCTTCCGCCATCCCGATCTTCATCCACGCGTAGGGAGAGAAAGCGCAGCGCGCCCCGTTTTGGCGCTGAGAAGGCGAGAAAAAAGCCTCACAATGAGGCAGTGAGACGGTGAGGTGCCCGTACAATTGGCGGCAGCCTGCACAATAACAGACCTTCTATTGCGCGCCTTCGGCGCGCAATTATCATGCGTCCAAAAAAGCGCGCCTTCGTTCACAGCCGCGCTGTCTCACTGCCTCGCTGCCTCATTGTTAATCCCCTTTGCGTCTTGGCGCCTTTGCGGTTCATTCTTTCCGCCTTCCCCCGGACTGTGATCCTGGGTTCGGCGGACAAGTCGCAGCGGTCGTCCCCCCTGCTTCGTACGGGGGAGGAAAGCTCTGCGCTGAACCGTCTTACGCTGCAAGCGGGCCGGGGGCTTTCAGGACGGGGAACCGGCGTTCGAGCAGCGCAAACCCGCCGAACAGGATCGCGGTGTACAGAAGATCGCCGAAAAGCTGGTTGCGCAGGAACGGCAGCGCCGCAGTATAGCAGGCGACGAGACCGGCAAAGGTACGCGGATACATGTCGCCCGTCAGCCAGATCCCGAAATCGGAGATCACGAAGAAGATGAGCGACGTGGCGACCGCCGCGCCGGCAATCGTGAGCGGCGTCTTCCGCTGCTGCAGCCACAATCCGAGGCACACGATGAGCACGAAAGCGCCATAGACCGCGACCATCTCGTTGTGAAAGCCGAGCACGAGATCGCTCAGGAACATGGCAGCGAGCGGCACGAGGAAGGCGAGCCGCCTGTCGGTGAGCGTCGCGCCGCCGAAAAGCGCCACGGCGAAGATCGGCGTCATGTTCGGCGGATGCGGGAGAAGCCGCGCTGCTGCTGCGGCGGCGATCATGCCGATGATCAGCATCAGGCGTGGTTTCAGCATCGTCATGTTACCGTCTCCTGCGAACGAACGGGCAAGGGTACGGATTCGTGCCAATGGCGGCAAGCGGGCGACCTCACCCTTCGACAAGCTCAGGGTGAGGTCCTCCAAAAAACCGCCTCATGCTGAGCCTGTCGATGCATGAGGCCAAACGGGTCACTCGGCCTTCTTCGGCATCAGCGCGTCGTCGATCTCCCGCGCCCGCACGGCCGCCGGGCGGTTCATGAAGCGGCCGACATAGCGCTCGAAAGCGGGGCGCTTCTCGAGCGTGCCGAACTGCATCCCCCAGCCGAGATGCGAAGAGATATAGAGATCGGCAGCGGTGAAACTGTCGCCCACGAGATAGCTGTGCGACACCGCACTTTCGAGCGTGTCGAGCACGGCTTCCATGGAGCCGAACCCGGCCATGCCGCGACGCTCTTCGGGAACGGAAAAGCCGAACGCCTTGACCATCGCCGCCGTCTCGATCGGCCCGGCGCCGAAGAACAGCCAGCGGTAATAGGGTCCGCGCAGCTTCGAACCCGAAGGCGGCGCAAGTCGCGCATCGGGGAATGCATCGGCGAGATAGGCGAGGATCGCGGCCGCCTCGGTCACCACCGTGTCGCCGTGCTTGATCGCCGGCACCTTGCCCATCGGATTGACGGCGAGATAGGCGGGCGCCTTCATCGAGGACGCGTATTCGAGCACCTCGGTGCGATAGGGCTGGCCCACTTCTTCCAGCATCCAGCGCACGATGCGGCCGCGCGACATCGGATTGGTGTAGAAAACAAGTTCGTCGGTCATTTTGGTTTTTCCTTCCCTTGGCAATTCATCGTCGCTCGCGCGTATGACACTTTCCATTGCACCGCGGGCGTCTCGCCCGCCCTTGCCTACCGGGCTCCCGCGCCGCCAGCCTTCGCCCGCCCGCTGGCTTGCCGAGCCTTAGCTCGCGGAACGCGAGCGAAGGCTGGCTGGGGCGGAAGGATTCGAACCTTCGTATGCCGGAATCAAAATCCGGTGCCTTACCACTTGGCGACGCCCCAATGGGCGCGTGGCCCCGCGCCGGGGCGCGGACCTTACTAAGGGGGCCCGGGGCTTTCAACGCGCGACTTCGAGCGGTTGCGGGGCGGAAAACCCGCCCTTATAAGGGCGCCTCCCGAAAGGAACCGGAGAGTAGCTCAGCCTGGTAGAGCACCACGTTCGGGACGTGGGGGCCGGAGGTTCGAATCCTCTCTCTCCGACCATTTCCGTGTGGTCCAATCCTAAAGACCACTGATCGACTCGAGGGTTCGCGGATCCCTCACGGGCTTCCACATAAAGTTGGTGAGGTGGAATTTCGGAGGCGCGACCATTGTCGAGCCTTGCGCAAACGCAGATGTTTACATCGTACTCTAGACAGTATACATAGTACGCATGACCAAGGATCGTATCTTCTCTGCCGCAAGGGCCATCCTCGACCGGGAGGGGATCGAGGGATTGACCGTGCGCAAGGTCGCGGCGCGCGCCGGCGTCTCGCCGATGGCGATGTATCGCCACTTCGCCGACAAGGATGCGCTCCTGAACGCGCTTATGGGTGATGGTCTGGCCGCCTGGGAGAAGATCGTCCGTGCCATCCGCGCGGAGGATCCCATGGAATGGCTGGAGGCGGTGCTCGAGGCCTTCCTCAATTTCGCACTCGCCCAGCCTCACCGTTTCGACGCCGCCTTCTTCCTGCCGGCTCCCAAGGCGCGCCGCTATCCCGACGACTTCGTGGCGGGCCGCTCGCCGGTCGTGGCGATGATCATCGCGCGGATCGATCAGGCAAAGTCAGACGGACGCCTTTCCGGCGCGCCGGCGGTGGACATCGCGCTCGCGCTCGCGAGTCTGGGGCAGGGGCTCGTATCGATGCAGCGCGCCAATCGCTTTTCCAGCGACAAACAGTTCCGGGTGCTGTTCCGCGCCCAGCTTCGCCATTGCCTTCATTCATTCTCAACCCCCGGGAGACCGCAATGATGTTTCGCAGCGCCTGCTTTGGTACGTTGATATGCGCGCTCGTCGCCTTCTCCGGTAGCGCCGCGGCCGAGCCGCTCGCCATCGTTGGCGCCAAAATCTATCCCGCGCCCGACGCCGCTGCGATCGACGATGGCGTCGTCGTTGTGCAGGACCGCAAGATCGTCGCAGTCGGCCAGCGGTCGAAAACTCCCGTTCCCGCCGATGCCCATGTGATCGATGCGCACGGCGCCGTTCTCACCGCCGGATTCTGGAACAGCCATGTCCACATCATGCCGGTGGAGCTGTTGCATGCGAAAACGGCAAACGCCGCGACGCTCGAAGGCGGTCTCCAGGCGATGCTCACGCGCTGGGGCTTCACCACGGTCTTCGATCTCGCCTCAGGGACCGACAACACGCTGGCGCTGCGCGGCCGCATCGAGTCCGGCGAGATCGCCGGGCCCATGATCCTCACCTGCGGCGATCCGTTTTTCCCCGAAGGCGGCACGCCCATCTATGTGCGCGCTTATCTCGCCGCACATGGCTGGGCCAACGAGGAAGTGTCGACACCCGAACAGGCTGCTGCGCGCGCGGCGCGGCAGCTCGACGAGGGAACGGACGCGGTGAAGATTTTCTCGGGCGCCATCGTAGGCGGCGCCATCGGCGTGCTGCCGATGCGCCTCGATATCGCGAGGGCCGTGGTGGAAGAAAGCCACAAGCGCGGCAAGCCCGCTTTTGCGCATCCCTCCAACTATGCCGGCATCAACGTGGCGATCGATTCCGGTGTCGACGTCCTGGCGCATACGACGGCAACGGAACAGGGCAGCCATGATCCCTACGGCTGGACACCGGCGCTGATCGCGCGGATGCGCGCCCACAACATGGCGGTGACCCCGACCATGACGCTCTTCGAAGTGGAGGCGAAGAAGATCAACCAGAAGCCCGAGATCACGGCGCAGACGATCAAAATGATCACGACCGAGGTGAAAGACTATTCCGCCGCCGGCGGCCAGATCCTGTTCGGCACCGACGTGGGTTACACCGATGCCTACGACACGACCGAGGAATATCGCCTGATGTCGGGCGCGCTAGACTGGCGGCAGATTCTAACCTCGCTCACCACCGCGCCTGCCTCGCGCTTCGGCTATGCCGCACACAAGGGGCGTATTGCCGTGGGCATGGATGCCGATCTCGTGCTTCTCGACGGCGACCCCGCCAAGGACGTTACGGCCTTCGCGCGGGTGCGCGACACCATCCGCGGCGGACGCGTGATCTGGGCCCGCTGATCACTCCGGCGACAAACAGCATGTCCGGGATTCAACGAGCAGCGGCTTCGCCCGCTTGAGGCGTGATTGGCGCCACATTTGGTCGCGAATTCGCAGGCCGGCTCTGCATACGAATGATCACACCCGGCTTTTTCGCCGAAGTGGGGTCCCGGCCGGAGCAAAATGAGCGGTAGTTTTTCGCGGATTTCGTCCTTGTACAGGCGGTTTACCGCGGAAGGCGGCGAACGTCGGCCTCGATCAATTCCCCGTGGGACGACGCACCAGAGTCTCAAAGCGGGGATCACCGCGCAGCCGGTCGAGATCGGGGTCGAGGCGCAAAATGGCCGGGGTAATTTGGCCCGGCAATTTCAGCCTCACAGCCAGTTCGTTGATTGCCGTTCCAGGATTGGCGAAGCGCGCCATGATGAGCGCACGGTTGTCTGCGGCGAATGCGCCTGCGAATTCATCTTTCATCGATCGAAGCATTTCAATTGTACGGTCTGCGCAGCGAAGCGCCATTCTGTAATCTCCGAGACCGGCATACACATCCGCCAGGGGCTCCAGGAGATCGACGTTACCGGGTTGCGTCCTCAGTTGGCTTAGGAGATTCTCGAGCGCCCACGTATAATTTGCTCTGGCTGCTGGGCCATCGCCCTTCATCCGCAAGAGTTCGCCGATGACCACCCTTAGCGTGACCAGGTCCGAGTCCGGATTTTCTTGCCCCTGCGACAATGCGAGCAGCCCGCGGAAATACCCTGCGCCCTGCTCATATTGCCGCCGCAACCAATATTGCTCCATGACCACGAAGTACACGTTGCTGTCATCCGGCGCCGGATGCACGTTTTTCAGAGCCGCTTCTGCGAGATCGAGCCGCCCCATTTGTTGGTAAGTTTGGGCCTTGGCGGAAAGAAGCCAACTGTGATCAGGCCAAACCTTGAGCGCATCGTCGAGCACGCTCAGCGCGCGTTCGAGGTGGTGCTGCAGCTCGAGATTTGTTGCCAGATTGATGCGGTGCGCGGGAACAAGCGGATCCAGGGAAATGAGCTTGATGAGATTGTCGGAGCTCTCGTTCCATCTTCCCAATCGTCGCTCAACCAGAGCAAGAGCTTCCAAAGCATCGACGTTGTTCGGCCATTTCGCATGGACTTGTTGGAGTTCGCGTTGCGCTGCCGGGTAGTTCATCTCGCCGTAGTAAAGATAGAAGCCCTTCGCAGCCTGCGTTTCGGCGAGACCCGGCTGCAAGGAGAGCGCTCTCGCAAGCGCGGCATGCGCCTCTCCACTGCGAACCGCGGCAAGATTGTCGCCGAAATGCGTGTAGGCCTGCATGCGTGCAAGCCGGGCCCAGGCAAGCGCAAACTTCGGATCCGCCTGAACTGCTTGTTCCAGAAGCTGGACTGCGGTGTGCAGACTCGTTCCGTCGTTCTTGTGGGCGAAGACCAGAGCGTGAAGATAGAGATCGTAGGCCCGCGGATTGGTTGTCGGTTTCTGGGCTATCTCCTTGCGTTCTCCGGGCGAAACTTTTGCGGCGAGCACGGTGGCAATTGTGCCTGCGATGTCGCTTTCGACCCAGAAAACGCTGTCCATCTTTCGATCATAGTCTTCCGCCCAGATGTGATGGTCGTTTGCCGCCCTGATCAGCTGAACGTTGACACGGATGTTGCCGCCAGATTTCTGGACATTTCCTTCCAGCACGTTGGCAACGCCAAGTTTGCGGGCGATTGTCGGGATGTCCGCAGTGCTGCTCGCGAACTGGTCGGTCGACGTTCTCGAGATAACCTTAAGCGAACCAATCTTGGCGAGCCGCGTGAGGATTTCGTCTTGGATCCCGGCGGCGAAATAACCTGCGTCCTTGTCGGAACTCAGATTTCTGAACGGAAGGACCGCGATAGATGCCTGATCCGCGCTCGGCGTCGATGCGATCCGCTGTGGCTCGGAGCGAAGGCGAATTTCGTAAGCCGCAATAGTCGAGCCGAGGATCGCAGCCGCTGCAATAGCCGCCAACAGGAATACGCGCCCTCTGCGTGATCGCTTCAAATCGCCGATTGCCGCTTGCGCTGACGGCGATGGTAGGATCCCCCTGTCTACTCTCACCGCCGGCCTTGCGGAGAGCAACCTGTAGCCGACGCGCGGAATGGTCTCGATCCTGAAGGATCGTTCAGCTGCTTCTGCGACTTCGCGCAATCTTGCGATACAGCGGTTGATCGCGGCTTCGCCAACAATGCGCCCGTCCCAGCAGCGCCGGATCAGTTCGTCGCGGGAGACGACAGCACCGGCTGCGTTCACGAGCGCGACCAGCACCTGCATGATCCGCGGCTCGAGCTGTTCCTTCTGACCCTTCCAGCTGACCTCGCGCAGGGACGGACTTACCAGGAGATTGCCAACGGCGAAATCGCTCTCGTCCGAGAGCTGAATGGGCCCCTGTCTCCCTGGCGCTGTTAACGGACGATTCATTGGCGAACCAATCCCGCTCCATAGTGGATCGATGGTGGCACCAACGAGCAGAAGGCTACGACCTCAACGGAAAACCGCTCTTTGATGCTAGAGAGACTTCGTCGGCACTTATTATCACGCCCTGAATAAACCGCGCCCTGCCGCCCTGCCATGGCCGCCTTTTCGTGGCTCATGGCAGCGCCAGCAATCATTCACCCCGTATTTTCATTGTTATGGCCAGAATTGATGGTGCAACAATTGATGCTCTAAATTCCGGGTGCGCCACCTATCTTGCTGATATAACAGAGAAATTTGCATCTTTGCGAAACTCCTCGACACTTCCGTGGGTTGCAGCCGCGCGCGCAAGCGCTTCGGCGCATTCGGTGAAAAATCGACGCGACGGGCCATTGCGCGGGTCACGTAGCCAGTTTGGATCTAAATCGATTCTGTGGGCTGCGGCCGGTGGCACAGCGCGTGGACGCCGCAATCCGAAACGTCTGTACGCGTTCTGCGAGCGCCGCGAGGCTCGCCCCCTCCGCCTCGCCCACACGTTCGCGATCGCGGGGGGATAGTACAAAGTCCCTATTTGCTCCTGCCCCGCAATCGCACGCGCGACCAGAAGATGTTTTCGCCTTCGCGGCGCTCGATGAAGCCGGTGATGCGGCCGTTTGCGTCGCGCTGAAATACGTAGCGGAAGCGCGGCTCGCCGGGGACGAACAGCATGTCGGGCGACTCGACCAGCAGCGGCTTCGCGGGCTTGCCATTGTATGAGAGCGTCAGTCTCGCGCCGTCGCGCGCAACCACGTCGAGAAGTTCGGGCGCCGCTTTGTACCGGCCCGCGTATTCGTCGAGCTTCGCCGGCGGCAGCGTCAGCGCCGGCGGGTCCTTCGGCACAACATAAACATGGACCATCGCGAGCTTCCACCCGCCCGCATCGCGCCGCCATGTCTCCGACATGATGTACTGCGCCTTCAGCGAGTGGCCGTGCCAGTTCTCGAACTCATCGTCCTTGTGGACGACAAGCGCCGTGTCGCCGGTGATCTGTAAACGATAGGAGGTGATGTCGAGCCGTCCGCTGACATGCGGCGGCAGCGGCACGATCATCTGCGCGATGAGTTCAGGCTTCGAAAAGATCGTGCCGTTCTCGTCGATGTAGATCGCGTCGGGCGCAAGCGCGTTTTCCCAGATCGTTTTGTTGCCGGTCGCGATCGCATCGAGGAGGGCCTGGTCGCGCGCGCGAAATTCCCCCGTCAAATCCGGTGACGCGAACGGCTTTGCGGCTGGCGCGGCAAGCGCCGAGACCAGAGAAAAGACAGCGGCGAAATTGCGTCGGCGCCCGATGCGCTGTGAAACCAATATCGGCATGCCGAAACCGCCTCTGCTTCTGAAACGCATTCGCGAGTGAGACCAAGGGCCAGTATGCGGGATTCTTCTGGCCGCGCCGCGATCCGTCCGCTAAATTTTGCGTGATGTCTGTTTCCGGCTGGACGCGTTCATGAAAGCGCTTGTTGTCGAAGACGAAGCCCTGATCCGACTCAATCTCTGCGACATGCTCGAAGAGATGGGGTTCGAGACGGCGCAGGCGGCGAACGGCAATGATGGGCTCTCGCTCCTTGAGCGGGACGTGGGTATCGGCGTGCTGGTTGCCGATCTCGGGCTTCACGGCATGGGCGGCGAAGAACTCGTGCGGCGGGCGAGGGCGCTTCGGCCGCAACTGAAGATCGTCGTCGCCACGGGGCGCTCCGCCGCCGCCAATACGCAACTGACCGCCGAGACCGGAGCGCGGTTCCTGGGCAAGCCGTTCGATTTCGACGATCTCCGCCGCGTCGTGGAAGGATAGCCGGGGCCACGGCGCGCCGATGCGCTTCATCGGAAAAGACGAAATCGCGCGAGCGCTGACGTTTCCGCGCCTGATCGCGGCGCTCGAGGAGGCCCATCGCCGGCCCAAGATCGAAATCCGCGACACGATGCTGGGGACGCCGGCGCAATGCTATTATGTGCGCAGCGCCGTCGATCGCGGCCGCACCTTCGCGAGCAAGCTGATCACGAGTTTTCCGGCCAACCTCGCCGGCGGCGCGCTCCCGGCCGTACAGGCCGTGGTCGTGCTGTTCGACGCGAGGGACGGCCGGCCGCTCGCGGTGCTGGACGGCACGGAAATAACGGCGTGGCGTACCGCCGCGGATTCGGCGCTCGGTGCGAAATATCTCGCCCGCGACGATTCACACACGCTTCTGGTCGTGGGCGCCGGCGCGATGGCTTCGTGGCTCGTGCGCGCGCATCGCTGTGCGCGGCCGTCGATCGCGCGCGTGCTGTGCTGGAACCGGAGCGAAGCGCGAGCGGCGCAACTCGCCGAAGCTTTGTCGGCGGAAGCTGTGGCGGCCGAAGCTGTACCGGATCTGGAAGCCGCCGTGCGAGTCGCCGACATCGTCACGAGTTGTACGCGTGCCCATTCGCCGCTCCTTCGCGGAGACTGGCTGAAGCCGGGCACGCATCTCGACCTCGTCGGCGGCTACGACCTCGACACACGAGAGGCCGATGACGCCTGCGTCCGCGTGGCTCGTGTCTATGTCGATCGGCGGGAGACGGCAAAGGACGTGGCCGATATTGCCCGGCCGCTCGAGGAGGGAGTCCTCCGGGAGGGCGACATCCTGGGTGATCTTTACGACCTTTGCGCCGGCCGCCCCCCGCCGCGCCGGTCACCTGCGGACATCACTTTTTTCAAGAATGCGGGCGGCGCGCACCTCGACCTGATGACGGCAGAACTCGTGTTTTCCGTTTTGAATCAGTGAGATAGCCCGAACTCCGGCGGGAGGTGATATTTTGTTGTAGTGTAGTACTTGACTATAACACTAGGCGCGCCTACCTTCCTCCCCGACACGCAATGTGAAGGACGGCCGAACGCAATGGACGGCGAGTGGGACGACAGTCAGCCGATCTATCGCCGGCTCAGGGACCGGGTGGTAGCGATGATCATCGAGGGCAACCTCAAGGAGGGGGATCCGCTCCCCTCCGTGCGCAACGTCGCGGCGGAAAACCGCATCAATCCTCTGACCGTGCTCAAGGCCTACCAGCAGCTCGTCGACGAACAGCTGGTCGAGAAGCGCCGCGGGCTTGGCATGTACGTTCGCGAGAACGTACGCGACCTCCTGCTCGAGGCCGAGCGGCGCCGGTTCCTGGAGAAGGAATGGCCGCCCGTTCGCGACACGATTCAACGCCTCGGACTCTCGGCCGAGGAACTGCTCGGCCCGCACCAGACCAACGGCGCGGGCGGCGAAGCACAGGGAAAGGTTTGACGATGGCCTCGATTGAAGCCAAAGGCCTCAGGAAGGCTTTCAAGAATACCGTCGCGCTCGACGGCATCGATCTTTCGGTGGAGCGCGGGCGCATCCTCGGGCTGATCGGCCCGAACGGCGCCGGCAAGAGCACGGCGCTGAACGCCATCCTCGGACTCATTCCGTACGAAGGCGAGCTCAAGGTTCTCGGACGCGATCCGTGGAACGAGCGCAACGCGCTGATGCAGGACGTCTGCTTCATCGCCGACGTGGCCGTGCTGCCGCGCTGGATGCGGGTGTCGCAGGCCGTCGATTACGTGGCCGGCGTCCACCCGCGCTTCGACCGCGCGAAGGCCGAGAGTTTCCTCGCCAAGACCGCGATCAAGCGTACAAGCAAGATCCGCGAGCTGTCGAAAGGCATGGTGACCCAGCTCCACCTGGCGCTGGTGATGGCCATCGACGCGCGCCTGCTCGTGCTCGACGAGCCGACGCTCGGCCTCGACATCCTCTATCGCAAGCGGTTCTACGATTCGCTGCTCAACGACTATTTCGATCACAGCCGCACGATCCTGGTCACGACGCATCAGGTCGAGGAAATTCAGGACATCCTCACCGACCTCATGTTCATCGACCGCGGCCGCATCGTGCTTTCGTGCAGCATGGAGGCGTTCGAAGAACGGTACAGCGAGCTGACCGTCGGGGCGGACAAGCTGCCGGCGGCACGGGCTCACAACCCGATCTACGAACGGCAGGGCTTCGGCCGCACCGTTTTCGTCTACGACAACGCCGACCGCGCGGCGCTTGCTGC